>JBILEY010000340.1:0-5935 GCA_044351865.1 Planctomycetota bacterium
ATGCTTCGCCGGCGGGCCGAACGGGCGAAAGGCCTTCCGTCGGCGGAAGTAGAACGACACGCCGCCGCCGGAGCGGAACAGGTTGCCGGAGATCGCCGACAGGGCATCGAGCGCGCGCACGATGGCGCCGCCGCGCTGCCGCCGCTGCATGCCCCAGCCGACCAGGATCGCGGTCGGGCCGTCGGCGAAGCGGTCGGCGAGGTCGAGCACGGCCGCGACCGGCAGGTCGGTGCGCGCCGCCCATTCGGCGACGGTGCGGCTCTGTGCCAGGCGCTGGAACTCCGGCAGGTGGTCGCAGAACGACGCCGCCTTCGGATCGACCTGGCCGCGGTCGAACAGCGCGCGGGCGATGCCGAGCGCCAGTTCGAAGTCGGTGCCCGGCGCTGGCTGCAGGTAGGTGTCGGCGAGGCCGACCGACTTGTGGTGCACCGGGTCGATCAGCGTGATCCGCGCGCCGCGGGCCTGGGCCTCTTTCAGGATCGGCACCAGGTGCACGTTGCTGACCGCCGGGTTCTTGCCCCACAGCACCAGGTGGCGGCTGTTGCAGAGGTCGAACAGGTCGTTGCTGTCGCTGGTGCCGAGGTCCTCGAGCTGCGCCGCTTCGCCGGCCCCCGAGCAGATGTCGCCGACCTTGCCGGTGCACGGACCGAACTTGTCGAAGAACAGATCGGTCAGGTGCTTCAGGATCCCGAGCGAGCCGCCGGACCGGTAGTGGAGGATCGCCGCCGGCCCCGACTCGCGCCGCACCTGCAGCAGCTTGTCGGCGATCAGGCCGAGCGCTTCGTCCCAGGTGGCGGGCACCAGCTCGCCGTTCTTGCGGACCAGCGGCTCGCGCACGCGGTCGGGACCGTTCTGCAACTCGAGGAAGCGGCTGGTGCGGAAGCACAAGAAGCCGCGGGTCACCGGATGCTCGGGGTCGCCCTTCAGCTGGGTGACGACGCCATCGGTGACGGTGGCGACGATGCCGCACGCGTCGGGGCAGTCGCGATTGCAGGTGGTGCGCTGAGTCAGGACGGACATCGGAGGGTGCGGCTCGGCGAAAGCCGCGGGGGGCGAGGGAGTGGGGAGAAGATCGGCTGCGGTGGACGGAAAGTTCGTCGTTGGCTGGAAAAAACTTGCGGCGATCGGCCGATGGCGCGGGCGCCTCGAGGCTGCGGCCGCGGCCGTCGGATCTCTCCACACTCTCGGCCCGCGGCGCACGTTCCGGATCTGCAGTCCGGGCACAAACCCGCAACTGGCAGACGGTACCTGCACTCCATGTCATGGGGAGAAGGTGTGGAAAACAAGATTGACGCCAGCCGCCTCAGCTACCTACCTTGGCCACCTTCCCCGGTGCCCCTGGCCGAAGGCTCCATGCCACCGATGCCAGCGAGTCACCCTTCCCTACCAATGCACCCGATGCGCAAGTCGATCCCCTGCGGCCTGCTGGCCTTCGCTGTCTCCGCCTCCCTCCTCGTCGCCCAAGAGCCGGCCAAGACGCCCGGCGGCTGGAGCGCCAAGGCCGGTTCCGGTCTGACGTACGACGGCGGTGACGCGTTCGGCATCAACTGGCTGAGCTTCGTCCAGGCCAGCTGGTCCTACGCGAACAACGAAGACGCTGACGACACCAACAGCTTCGACGTCGGCGTCGCCCGCACCCAGCTGCGCGGCCACGTCTACAACCGCAACATCACCTACCGCCTGCAGCTCGACCTCGCCGAGAACGGCGACCAGAACGGCAGCATCCTGAAGGACGCATACGCCCAGTACAACTTCAGCAGCAGCGACGAGGGCCGGGTCGGCCTCCGCTTCGGCCAGGGCAAGACGCTGTTCGGCCTCGAAGGCACCGGCTGGGTCCACGGCCTGTGGTTCGTCGACCGCTCGAACGCCTCGGAGGCCTTCGCCGGCGCCCGTTCGCGCGGCGCCTGGCTCGTCGGCTCGCTGATGGAGAAGGACCGCCCGGTCCGCTTCGCCCTCGGCGCGATGAACGGTGACGTCTCCGGCGCGCTGGCGGCCGGCGACCCGAACACGACCCCGGTCACCTCGGGCTTCGTCGGCGTCGGCGAAGAGAACAGCAACGGCAGCAACGAGCTGAGCTACGTCGCCTCGGCGAACTGGGACCTGCTCGGCGACTTCTTCGGCGGCGAGCAGACGGCGGAGTACTGGCGCCAGGGTGACATGCGCACCGACGGCCCGTGCCGCGGCACCATCGGTGCGGGCATCGCGCTCGGCAACGGCGTCGACGCCGACACCAGCCGGGACATCGAGAGCACCTCGATCAACCTCAACACGGCCTGGAACTGCAAGGCCTGGAGCTTCCTCGGTGAATGGTTCACGCGCCGGGACGACATCCAGTCCGGCGTTTCGGACGAGGAAGACGTGTCGGGCTGGGCGGCGAGCCTCGGCTACCTGCTGCCGAAGAGCGGCGACACCTCGATGCAGTGGGGCCTCGGCCTGCGCGTCGGCATGGTCGAGACCGACGCTGGCGAAGCGGGCGGCGTCGACTTCGTGACGGGCATGCGCGGCATCGGCGCAGTCGAAGGCGAAGCCACCGAAGTCAGCGCCGTGGTGAACGCGTTCTACAACGGCGACCACTCCTGCAAGACGCAGCTGCAGTACACGTGGCAGGACGTCGATCCGACGGGCGCAGGCTCGGGCCAGACGAACCACATCCTGAGCGTGCTGTTCCAGTTCACCTTCTGAACTGCATTGCGACCGAGCGCCGGCTGCCGGCGCACGAACGGAGGCGGGCGAGTCCCGCCTCCGCGCATGTACGGCGCTAGGCTGCGGCGATGATGACCGCGGAACGCGACCCGCCCTTCGACGTGCTGGTGCTCGGCGCCGGCTTGCGCGGCCTGCGCGCCGCCCTGGCGACGCGACGCACGACACCGGCGGCGCAGTTGCTGGTGGTCGAGCGCGCCCCCCAACCCGGCGGTTCGGTGCGCACGACCCGCACCAATGGCTTCGTCTGCGAACACGGACCGATCGGCTTCTGGCGCGACGAGCTCGACGCGACGCTGGCGCTGCTGCAGCACGCGCCGACTCCGCTGGCGACCCTGCCGAGCGCCGCGAGGGGCCTCGTGTTCGACGGCGAGCGCGGCTCCTACGCGATCGACGTGCTCGAGCTGCCGTGGTCGTTCCGCACCGGCAACGAAGAGCTGGTGCAGGCCTGCCGGCGCGAACTCGGCTCGACGCTGCGGCTCGGCCGCGCGGTCACGGCGATCACCGCGGCCACTGGCGAGGGCTTCCGCGTGGCGCTGGCCGGTGACCCGCCGGGCGAGGTGCACGCGCGCGAGCTCCAGGTCGCGCTGCCGCTCGACGTCGCCGCCCATCTGCTCGGCGCGTTCGATCCGGCCTTGCCCGACGTGGCCGCGCGACTGCGCCGCGAACGGCGCGCGCTGGTCTGGCTCGGCGGCGACGCGTCCACGATGCCGGAAGCGCAGGGCTACGGCATCGTGCCGGCGCAAGGCCTCGAGTCGCCGCTGCTCGAGGTCGTGTTCTGCACGCAAGTGTTCGCCAGCCGCGCGCTGCCCGGCCGCACGCTGGTGCGCTGCGAAGTGGCGCTGCCCGAAGGCGCCGACGAAGCGGCCGCGATCGCGATCGCCGAACACGAACTGCGCACCTGGAGCAGCACGAAGGCGACGTTCGGCCTGCAGAAGGCAGCGCCCTTCGTGCACGTGCACGAAGACGACGGCGCCGCGATCGAGTGCCGATCGCGCCTGCGCGAGCTCGCGCTGCGCGTTCCTGGGCTGCGCTTGCACTGACCGCGCGATAGCCTGCGCCGGCCATGCAATCGAAGGCCAAGACCGTCGCGGAGTACATCGCGTCCCTGCCGTCCGACCAACGCGAAGTGCTCGCCGCGGTGCGCACGGTGATCCTCGCCAACCTCGACGGCGGCTACCAGGAGACCATGCAGTACGGCATGGTCGGCTACTCGGTGCCGCACAGCCGCTATCCCGCCGGTTACCACTGCGACCCGAAGCAGCCACTGCCGTTCGCGGCGCTGGCGGCGCAGAAGAACTCCTTCTCGCTGCACCTGATGGGGCTCTACATGAACCCCGCCGAGCTGAAGTGGTTCACGCAGGCGTGGAAGGCGACGGGCAAGAAGCTCGACATGGGCAAGGCCTGCGTACGCTTCAAGAAGCTCGACGACGTGGCGCTCGACGTGGTCGGCGAAGCGTTCCGCCGCGTCAGCGCGGACGCGTGGATCGCGACCTACGAGACGTCGCTCGCCGGCAACGCGCAGCGCAAGGCCGCAGGCAAGAAGGCGCCGGCGAAGAAGGCCGCGACGAAGGCGGCGACTGCCAAGGCTGCGAAGGCCGCCCCCGCCACGAAGGCGAAGAAGGCGAGCAGCAAGCCGGCGAAGGCCGCGAAGAAGGCCAAGAAGGCGCGCTGAGCCCGCGCGCGCTCAGACCGGCGACAGCCAGCCGTGCACGTCCTCGGCCTTGCCGCGGGCGATCGCGAAGAAGCGTTCCTGCAGCCGCTGCGTGATCGGGCCACGCTTGCCGTCGCCGACCGCCAGGCCGTCGACCGAGCGGATCGGCATCACCTCGGCGACGGTGCCGGTGAAGAACGCTTCGTCGGCGGTGTAGAGCATCTCGCGCGGGATGCGCTGCTCGACGACCGGCATGCCGGCGTCCTTCGCCAGCTGGATCACGCACGCGCGCGTGATGCCGCCGAGGATCGAGCTGCCGACGGTCGGCGTGCTGATCACGCCCTTGTGCACCAGGAACACGTTCTGGCCCGAGCCTTCGCTGACGAAGCCGTCGACGTCGAGCGCGATGCCTTCCTGGAAGCCGCGGTCCTTCGCCTCGCTGACGGTCAGCGCACTGTTGACGTAGTTGCCGGCGCACTTCGCCATTGCCGGCAGGGTGTCCGGCGCCATGCGCCGCCAGCTCGACACGCCGACGGCGAGACCGTTCGCCAACAGCTGCTCCTCGTTCGGCCGCACCCACGGGAACGACGCGATCGCGCATTCGACCGGGTTGTCGTCGGGCCACACGCCGAGCGCGCCGTAGCCGCGGTAGACCAGCGGGCGGATGTAGCACGCTTCCTGGCGGTTGGCGCGGATGGTGTCGCGGATCGCCTGGCTGATCTGCGGCTGCGTGTAGCCGAGCGGCAGGCGGATGATCTTGCACGACTGGAACAGGCGCTCGACGTGCTCCTCGAGGCAGAACACCGCCGGCCCCTTCGGCGTCGCGTAGGCGCGGATGCCTTCGAACACGCTCGACGCGTAGTGCAGCGCGTGCGTCAGCACGTGCACCTGCGCCTTGTCCCAATCGACCAGCGAACCGTTGAACCAGATCTTCTGCTGCGGGGTCAGCTTCATGGCGCGCGCACGATAGCCGCGCCGGGCCGCGAACGGTGCGGCCGTTGCGAGCGCGGCTACGGCAGTTCGCGCAGGCGCAGGTTGCGGTACTCGACCTTCGCACCCTCGGCCTCGAGCGCCAGGAAGCCGCTGGCCGGCTTGCAGTCGCGGCCGCCGTTCACTTCCTCGCCGTTGACCCACAGGCGGATCTCGCCGTTCATGGCGCGCACGTAGTAGTGGTTCCACTCGCCGGCGGCGCGCGTCAGCCGCTTCGTCGGGAAGCTGCGCGAGCTCTTCGCATTGCCGCACGTCCACTGCGCACCGCCTTCGTCGTAGGCGATCTGCGGCGTGAACGCCTGCATCGTCGAACCGCCGACCGGGAACACGTCGCCGTGGCTGGTGAACCAGTCGCTGTGCTTGCCCTTCTGCTGCAGCCACTGCGCTTCGTAGCCGAGGTCGAGCACCTGCACCTCGATGCCGCTGCGCGGCAGCGTGCCCTTCGGCAGGTCGGTGAACGCCGACTCCGGGCACCAGACGAACAGGCCCGAGTTGCCGCCGAACTCGTGGTGCTTCCACTCGAGCACCATCTCGAAGTTGGTGTAGCTCTTCACGCTCTTGGCGCCGCCGTTCGGCTTGCCGGTGCCGTGG
>JBILEY010000060.1:0-18587 GCA_044351865.1 Planctomycetota bacterium
GCGCCGACGGCGCCGTCAAAGCGCGATCCACAGCCCCGGACCGCTGAGCAACGGCTCGCCGTTCGCCGCCTGCACACCACCCTGCAGGCACCAGATCGCGCCGCGCAGCGCCGAACTGGTGGGCACCACCGCCGGCACCGACAGGCCGAAGCTGTCGGTGAACCCGAGCGCCACGACGATCGGGCTCGGCGCCAGGTCGACGTAGATGCTGGCCGCGCCGAACGGGAACGGCGTCGGCAGCAGCCCGCCGAAGAAGATCACGCCGAGGCGCGGCGTGTTCGACCTCAGCGTCGCGGTGGCCGTCGTGCCGGGCGCGGCGAGGCTGGTCGTCAGCGTCGGCACGTCGTCGACCAGATGCGTGCCGCCGACGCGCGACAGCCCCGGGCCGCCGTTCGCCGGCAACAGGCCGAGCGTCGCCGGATCGAGCTGCAGCTGGCAGTCGATCGCCTCGATCGCGGCGACGGGCACGGTCGCCCCGGCGACCCCGATCGAGGAACTGCCGTCGTTGGCGAAGCGCGCGACCGACTGCTGCAGGCGCACGCCCGGCTGCGACCAGCCGGTGTAGAACGTGCGCACGCTCTCGCAGCGGCTGTTGGCGACCACCGCCGCAGCGCCCGCGCTCCCGATGGCGACGCACTCGCTGACCACGAGGTCGGTGAACTGGGCTTCGATGCCGACGCCACCGGTGAACACACTGCGCCGCAGGTGCACCGCGGCGCAGTTGTCGATGCTGACGCCGATGCCGGCCGGGCCGTTGACGTCGTAGACGCGCTCGACGACGACCGGCGCCACGCAGTTCGCGAAGCGCAGGCCGCCGACGCTGCCGCCGGTGATCGTGGCGTCGCGACCGAGCAGCACGAACTCGTCGCCCGGCGGCAGGTTCGTCACCGTGATCGCGTAGGCCGCGCCGGCGGGCGGCTGGATCGCACCGGCGATGCCGCCGAAGTCGAGCACGACGCGCAACGGCTTGCTGGTCGTGAAGCCTTCATACAGCCCAGGACGCACGACCAGCACCGAACCGGGCGGCACCGCGGCGACGGCGGCGGGCAGGCTCGCGAAGTCGGGAGACACGCCCCCGACAGTGAACACCGGGCGTTGGGCGACGAGATCGGACGCGAGCGCGGCAACGACGGCCGTGCCCATGAGACGAGACGAGAGAGCGAGCATGGGACCTACGCCTCCAGCTCGCAGCCTACGAGCCGCGCCGCACGGCGAGCGCTACGTTCTCGCGCGAACTCGCAACGACCTCGTCACGGCACGAACTTGTAGACGCCACCGGAGATCTCCGAGAGGCGGCGCAGCAGGGCGCTGTCGATGCCGAGCCCGATGCAGTGGATCACCACCTGCCGCGTGCGGTTCAGCCGCTGCACTTCGTCGAGGATCTGCTCGGCATCGACGATGCGGCCGGCGGAAGGCTGGCCGTCGGTCAGCAGGTAGATCGTGTCGACCTTCGGATCGGCCAGTGCGCGCTCGAGCGCGTCGAAGATGTTGGTGCCGCCGCCGAGCGCGATCTTCTCGGCCTTGTCGATTGCTTCTTTGCGGTTCTCGGCGCTGCACTTGCGCAGCTCGTCCCACATCGGCGCGACCGCCGTCTCGTAGACGACGACGTTGAACATCGTCTTGTCGGGCAGCGCCTCGATCACGCGCACCAGCTGGTTCTTGGCTTCGACCAGGCGCGTTCGCTTCTTGTCGGTGCCGCCGAGCGGTGCCGCCATCGAGCCGCTGCGATCGACGAGGAACGCGATGCGGCTGCTGACCACCGGGATGTCGTGGTAGCTGATCGTGCGGCCGCCGCCGCTGCCGCCGCCGCCCTTCACCGACTCGGGGTGAGGCAGCACGAAGCCGGTCTTGTTCTTGGCCCACCACGCGTCCCAGTCGCGCTTCGTCCAGCAGCGCGTGCCGGTGTGCACGAACATCGCCTGGTCGAGCTCGGCGGCGAGCCGCCCTTCTTCCTTGCCGTAGCGGGCGATCAGCAGCGGGATCGACGACACGTCGCGCACGCGCGTCAGGTAGCGGATCGCCAGCGAACGTAGCTCCCAAGCCTTGTTGCCGAGGCTCTGCTGCGCGATCTCGAGGCCGTCGGGGGCACCGAGCTCCATCAGCATCGACAACCCCATCATGCGCGTGTCCTGGTCGCTCGACGCCGCCATCGCGGCGAGATCGAGGCGCCAGGTCGGGTCCTTCGCCAACAGCTCGTGCAGACCGGCGGCCTGCTCGGCGACCTTCTTCTTGCCGGCGCGCAGGTCGGCGCGCAGCCGGTCGACCAGCGGCTTCAGCACCGCCGGCGGCGCCTGCGTCAAAAGCAGCATCGCCGCGTCGCGTTCGGCCGGTTGCTCGGCGTCGAGTCCCTTGGTGACCAGCCACTTCATCAGCACCGGATCCTCGGCCGCGGCCTTGGCGCCGTTGCGGAGCGCGCGCTTGATGCCTTCGCCGCGCATGGCGCCGTAGCGCAGCAGCACGGGATAGAAGTCGGCGTCGCGAACGTGCACGAGGCCGCCGATCAGCTCCGCTGCGATCGCCGGCGTCGGCCCTTCGACGATGCGCTCGAGCATGTCGAGGCACAGATCGCGGCCGCGCGAAGGGTTGTCGAGGATCAGCTGGCGCCAGGCGACCGCCGCCAGCTCGATCTCGCTCTCGCGCACCATGCGCGCCCGCGCCGTGGTGACCACCGGCACCGAACGCAGGTTCTCCATGCGGCGCAGCAACCGCATGCGTGCTTGCAGATCGCCTTGGAACAGCAGCGCGGTGACGCCGCGCTGCGCCCGGTCGACGCCGCTGTCGACCAGGGCGCCGATGGCCGCCTCGCGGATCGGCGGCCGCGTCTGTTCGTCGGTGGCGACCGCGAGCTTCAGCAACGCGTCGATCGGCCGGTCGCCGAGCTTCACCAGCGCCGCCGCCGCCGCCATGCGTACGGCGAACGGTGCCGCCGGGCGCTGCAGCGTCTCGGTCAGCGCCTCTTCGAACGCCGGCCGCGCCACGCGCGCGATCGCTTCACAGATCACCGCCGCGAACGGATCGTCGCCGGCCTTGCGCAGCGCCCCCCGCAGGTAGGTCGCCGCGTCCTCGTGGTCGATCTCGCCGAGCCACAGCATCGCCTGCCGCCGCATCGGCGCCTTCTGCGCATCGCCGAGCAGCGCCTCGTAGTCGGCGATCGCCTTCGCCACGCGCGCCGCCGGCTCGACCTTGGCGGCGGCCTCCGCTTCCTGCTGCGCAGGCATACGGCAGGCCAATGCGGCGAGCGCAATGGCGACGGAATTGGCGACGAGGCGGTTCACGGCGGTCGGGAGGGCCGCGCAGTTGTATCCGCGTCGACGACGGCCGGAAGGGCTGGCACCCGTCGTTGTGGCCGTCTACGTGGCGGCCGGTGCATCCGGCAGCGGCTCCCAGCACCCGGCAAATGGCCGGGGCGAGCCGCAGGCGACGCTCACAGCGTCGAGAACTTGCCGTCGAGCAGCCGCTTGGCCGAGCCCTGCAGCGCCTCGGCGCCGTCCAGCTCGCCGTTCATCAGCTTGCGCATCGCCGCCGTCACCAGCGCTTCGCGGTCCGCGTCGTCGCGGCGCGCGCGCTCGGCGAGGCCTTCGACCGCCGCGGCGGTGTCGCGGCTCGCACTGCTGATGCTGGCCTCGTCGCGGCGCACCGAGGGTGCGGCGTCGTCGCGCTTGGCTTCGGTCCGCTTCGACCGGTCGCTCGCGCGATCCACACTGCTCTTGCTGCCTACGTTGCGAATGTCCATCAGCTGGCCTCCGTCGGTTCCCCCGGATCATCGGCAGATCCGCGATCCACTTGAGAGGCAGCGCGCAGAAAGTGTCGAAGTCCGCAGCGAACATCCGTTCGCACCGGATCGGCAAACCCTGCCGGCCCCGGCACATCCTGCCGATCGCCGGTTCGGCAGATCCTGCCGACCTGCCGGCCCCCGACACGGCCCTGGTGCCGACCCGACCATGCGGCCGGGCCGAACGCGCCGGCGGCGGCGGCTTGGCATGCACGGTGCTCCTGTTCCGGTGAGGAATCGAAGGAACCGAGGCAATGCTGACCACTCTGCACGGACGTGTCGAAATGGACCCCATGCGGGTCCCGCTGGCGGCGAGCATCAGCGCCGGCCGCGACGACCGCTTCGAGCAGGTGCTGCAGGAGACGGTCGCCGCCGACGAAGCGGTGACACCGGAGCCGGTCGCCGAGCGCGTCGACGAAGAACCCGAGCCGACGACGGACGCGACCGACGGCAGCGAACGCCAGAGCGAGGAGCCCCGCGACGAGCAGGCGCTCGGCGAGGGCCGCACGCAGGCCGCCGAGGAGACGACGAATCCGGACGGCAGCGCGCCGGTACAGGCGCAGCAGCTCGTCGACGACCCCCATCGGGGAGAGCCGGTGCGGCAGGAAACTGCAGGCAAAGGAGCCGACTCTCCCCGCACTTCTTCCGCGCGCCCGAGCAGCGAGCCGCTGCTGGTCGCGTTCGTGCAGCACGCGGCGCAGCAGCCGGCGGCGCCGGTCGCCGCGGCGGCTGCGCGCGCGGTCGGCGCGGTCGGTGCGGCGAGCGCCGCCACCGGGCCCACGCGCGGCGTCGACGGCATGCAGCAGCGCGCGAGCGAATCCCTCCGCGCGCAGGCGACCGTCGCCGGCTACCGCACCAGCAGCGCGGCGTCGGCCGAACTGCTCGAGCAGGCGCGCGACTCGGTGTTCAAGCAGATCCTGCTGCAGGTGACCGACGGCGGCGGCGAGATGCGCGTTCGTCTGCAGCCGCCGGAGTTCGGCGAGCTCGACGTGCGCCTGGTCGTCGAGAACGGCAACCAGCTGAACCTGACCATCGCCGCGGAGCGCGCCGACATGACGCAGCTGCTGCAGCGCCACCTCGACGAGCTCAAGCACTCGCTGCAAGCGGCCGGCCTCGACGTGACGGGTGCTTCGGTGCACACGCGCGGTGAAGGACGGCACGACGGTGCGCGCGACCAGCGCGGCCAGGGCAGCGCGTTCGCCGGCGACACCGACGAGCAGACGGCTGCGACCTCGACTCCACGCCTCGGCGGCTACGTCAGCGCCGAGGGCCTCGACTTCTGGGCCTGAACGAACCGACCACCATGACCACGACCTCGAACGTCTCCTCGACGACCTCCACGAACGGCACCAGCGTGCTGAGCACCTCGAAGGCGAGCTACGGCGACAGCACGTTCCTCACGCTGCTGACCGAGCAGCTGAAGAACCAGACGCCGCTGGAGCCCGTCGACAACGAGAGCTTCATGAACCAGATGGCGAGCTACACCAGCATGGAGGAGCAGCGCGAGCTGAACTCGAACATGCTGAAGCTGCTCGACTACCAGGGTGCGCTGGCGCGCGCGCAGGGCCTCAGCGAAGGCAGCGCGCTGCTCGGCAAGGAGATCAGCTACGCGACCGAGGACGGCAAGACCGCGTCCGGCACCGTGCAGTCGATCTACGTCGCCGAGACCGGCGACGTGCGCCTCAAGCTCGAGGGCGGCAAGGAAGTCGACATGCGCTCGGTGCTCGGCATCACGCAGCCGGGCACCGCGTCGACCACGACGACCGCCACGGCCTGATCCAGCGCCGCACCGCGACAACCGCACCCACGACGACCGCCAACCGGGAACGAAGGCACCATGGTCAGCACCGCGCTCTACACGGGACTGTCGGGACTGCGCGTCCACCAGTCGTACATCGACGTCATCGGCAACAACCTGGCGAACGTCAGCACGCCGGGCTTCCGCGGCTCGCGCGTGACGTTCAGCGACATCCTGAGCTTCACCGTGCGCAGCGGCTCCGGCCCGAACGGCAACTTCGGCGGCCAGAACCCGCTGCAGATCGGCACCGGCGCCATCATGGCGACGGTCGACACCGACCTCAGCCAGGGCACGCTCGCCGACACCGGCCGCACGCTCGACGTGGCGCTGCAGGGGCGCGGCTTCTTCACGCTGACCAACGGCAACCAGACCTTCTACTCGCGCGTCGGCTCGTTCGGCATCGACGCCAACCGCACGCTGGTCGACCTGCGCACCGGCCTGCGCGTCGTCAACAGCACCGGCGGCGACATCGACGTGCCGGTCTCCGACACGCTGCCGGCGGCGCCGACCTCGGCGGTGCGCTTCCAGGGCAATCTGCCGGCGCGCGTCGGTGGCCCGCTCGAGGAGATCGTGCAGTCGAACGTCGCGCTGAAGCAGGGCACCGCCGCCACCAAGACGGCGACGGCCCCGACCGCCACCTCGCCGCTGTTCGACCTGACCGGCTTCGCCGGCAAGACCGTGCTGGTGTCGGTGAACGGCGCCGCCCAGCAGTCGCTGCAGATTCCGGCGGGCACGACGACCATCAACGCGCAGGGCGTCGCCGCGATCTTCTCGGCCAGCGGCATCTCGACGACCTTCGACAACGCCGCCGGCACGGTCGCCATCAGCAGCGTCAAGCTCGGCAGCAGCGCCACACTGAAGCTCGACGACGGCCCGACCGCGAACGGCCTGCTGGCCGCACTCGGCATGAACGCGACGCTGGTCAGCGGCACCGAGACGACGGCGGCGACCACGACGGACCTCGCGCAGCTGACGGCACGCGTCAACCCGTACATCGCCGGCGACTCGATCACCATCAGCGGCACCAACCCGGACGGCACCGCGTTCTCGGACACGTTCGTCTACGGCAACGGCGTCGGCCAGGACGGCACGACGATCGCCAGCCTGCTGACGTTCATCAACGCCACCGTCGACCAGACCCAGGCGACCGCGTCGCTGACCAGCGACGGCAACATCCGCCTGACGGCGACGAACAAGGAAGAGGCCGACCTCAGCCTGTTCATCGGCGACGTGACCAACAACTCGGGCCGCATCAGCTGGCCGAACTTCGTCGTCTCGCAGGACGGCACCGGCCCCGACACCGCGGTGACCTCGATCGACGTCGTCGACGCGCAGGGCCGCACGCACCCGGTGACGATGACGTTCACGCGCAGCACGACCGACCCGACGATCTGGGACCTGAGCGCCGAGATCGACCCGACCGAGGGCACGCTGACGCAGGCGTCGATCGGCCAGATCCGTTTCAACGACAACGGCTCCTTCAACGTCATCGGCGGCGGCACCAACTCGCTGACGTTCGCATGGAACGGCATCAGCGCGGCGCAGAGCGTGCAGGTCGACCTCGGCTCGTCGGGCCAGTTCGACGGTGTGGCGCAGCTCGGCAACGCGACGACCGTCGCCGCCGTCGACCAGGACGGCTACGCCGCCGGCACGCTGCTCAACGTCGGCTTCAACGACGCCGGCCAGCTGATCGGCTTCTACAGCAATGGCCAGAGCCAGACCCTGAACACACTGCGCATCAGCATGTTCAGCAACGAGGGCGGCCTCGTGCGCGCCGGCGACACGCTGTTCACCGAGTCGCCGAACTCCGACGACGCGATCGCGACGACCGCGAACGCCGCCGGCGCCGGCTCGGTGCGCGCGGGCCAGCTCGAGAACAGCAACGTCGACATCGCACGCGAGTTCGTCAACCTGATCGAGGCGCAGCGTGGCTTCCAGGCCAACTCGCGCGTCATCACGACGACCGACGAGATCCTCGCCGAACTGATGAACATCGTGAGGTGATGAGCGATGACCAGCTACGGTGAGACCTCCCTCGTGCGCAGCCTGAGCTTCCTGGCGGAGAAGCAGGCGGCGATCGCCAACAACCTGGCGAACGTCGACACGACCAGCTTCAAGCGGCGCCTCGCCGTCGCCGAGTCGGCCGGCGCGTTCCAGTCGCTGCTCGACAAGAAGCTGACGGCGATCTCGTACACCGAGCGCGCCGACATGGCGCGCGGGACGATCCGCGAGACCAGCAACGACTTCGACGTCGCCCTCGACAACGACGCGTGGCTGCGCGTGCAGGACGGCCGCGGCCAGCGCTTCTACACGCGCAACGGCCAGCTGCAGATCGGCGGCGACGGCCGCCTCGTCACCAAGGACGGCATGTCGGTGCTCGACGCGGCCAACCAGCCGATCCAGCTCGGCGCCGGCGAGGAGTCACCGGCCAAGGTGCTGATCGCACCCAACGGCTCGATCTCGAATCCGCTGACCGGCCAGACCTTCGGGCAGCTGGCGCTGCATCAGCTGCCGCAGCCCGAGGCGCTCGTGCCGCAGGGCAAGAGCCTCTACCAGGACCCGCAGAACCAGCGCACCACGCAGGTCGCGACCGGCGTGCAGCAGGGCTTCCTCGAGGGCAGCAACGTCGACTCACTGCAGGAGCTGGTGCAGATGATCACCGTCGAACGCAGCTTCACCGCGACGCAGAAGGCCCTCAGTGGCATCGGTCGCCTGCAAGAGAACCTGATCACCAACATCCTCAGGTGACACCAAGATGCTGAAGAGTCTCTACACGACCGCCACGGGCATGAAGGCCCAGCAGACCATGGTGGACATGATCGCGAACAACATCGCGAACGTGAACACGGCGGGCTTCAAGAAGTCCCAGGCCTCGTTCGAGGACCTGTTCTACGTGACGCTGCAGTCGCCCGGTCTCGCCAAGGGCGCTGGCGACGCGGCGGTGCCGATCGGCACGCAGATCGGCTCCGGCACGCGCCTCAACGGCACCACCAAGGTGTTCACGACCGGCACGCTCGAGATCACCGAGCGCACGCTCGACGTCGCCATCGACGGCGAGGGCTTCTTCGCGCTGACGCTGCCCGACGGTTCGACCGGCTACACGCGCGACGGCGGCTTCCACACCAACGCCGCCGGCAAGCTCGTGACCGGCAGCGGCAACGTGCTGCTGCCCGAGATCACGGTCCCGAGCGACACGCTCGAGATCTCGATCGACCCCGAGGGCCGCGTCAGCGTGCGCACCGCCGGCAGCCCCGACACGTCGACGCTGCTCGGCCAGATCACGCTGCACCGCTTCATCAACCCGTCCGGCATGCTCGCCGTAGGCGCCAACGTGATGCGCCCGACGGAGGCGTCCGGCCCGCCGATCACCAACACTCCCGGCACGACCGGCCTCGGCCTGCTGAAGCAGGGCTTCATCGAGCGCTCGAACGTGCAGATCGTCAACGAGCTGGTCAACCTGATCGTCGCGCAGCGCGCCTACGAGGTGAACAGCCGCGCGATCCAGACCAGCGACCAGATGTTGTCGACCGCCACCAACCTGTCGCGCTGACGCGGCAGGTTCCCCGTAGCACCCCCCGTTCGGTTTCGCAGGAGAAGGAGAGTCATGAAGGCCATCGCCACGTTGTGCTTGTGCGTCGCCGCGTTCTTCGGCGGCGACGACGAGAAGAAGCCGGCAGCCACGCCGGCCGGCAACCCTGCAACCACCGTCAAGCTGAAGCCGGCGGTGCAAGTGCGCGGCGTCGACGTGACCGTCGGCGAGCTGTGCGAGATCACGCCGACCGACGCCGCGGCCCTCGCCATCGCGCAGATCAAGATCGGCAACGCGCCATCGGCCGGCCACGGCCGCACCGTGTCGCGCACCGAGGTGCTGCAGTCGATCGCCGCCGCCGGCGTCGCCGTGGCGACGTTCAAGATCGAAGGCGCCGACGAGACCGTGGTGCAGGCGCAGCTGGTGGACGTCTCCGGCCAGGAGATGCTCGACGCCGCGACCGCGGCCCTGCAGGCGACGCTCGCCGTCGAAGGCGGCGACGTCGAATACACCGCTCCCGAGCGCCTGCGCCACGTGCAGGCGCCGCCTGGCCGCAAGAGCCAGGAACTGCGCGCGCGCGTGCAGGACGGCCGCACCGGCCCGAACTCGGCGATCGTGCAGGTCGAGATCCTGGTCGACGGCGAGTGCTGGCGGAAGGTGCCGCTGACGTTCCGCCTGCAGCGCTACCACCGCATCCTGAAGACCACCGGCGCCCTGCGCGCCGGCACGCCGCTCGGCCCGGAGAGCGTCGTCGTGTCGCGCGAAGCGCTCGACCAGGCCTCGGGCCTGTGGCTCGACCGCATGGAGCAGGTCGAGGGCATGCTGGCCGCGCGCAACCTGCCGGCCGGCTCGCGCATCACGCTCGGCGACATCGCGCCGCCGGCCATCGTGCGCAAGGGCGACGTCGTCACCGTCGTGCTCACCAAGGGCCGCGTGAAGGTCACCACGCGCGCCATCGCCAACCAAGACGCGCCGCTCGGCGGCCGCGTGCTGCTCACCAATCCCAGCACCCGCTCGACGCTGACCGGCGTCGTGCAGGCGCCCGGTCTCGTCGTCGTGCCGCAGTGAGGTCCACCATGCGCATCCTCTCCACCAGCCTGGCCGTGTTCGCGTTCGCCGCCGTCGGCGCCGCCCAGAACCCCTACGTGCGCCCCGGTTCGCAGATCGGCGTGATGAACGATCCGCGCGCGCGCAACGTCGGCGACATCCTGACCGTCGTCGTGCAGGAGCAGCAGAGCGTCAAGAACGAGGACAAGGTCGAGCGCCGCAACGACACCTCGCTCGCCGCGCGCCTGGAGAACTACTCGCTCAGCGACAAGACGTTCCAGAGCAGCGCGCTGCCGCGCATCGACATCCGCAAGGAGCAGGACTTCAACGGCGAGGCCAAGCAGAACTCGACGTCGGACGTGCGCGCCAGCATCGCGGTGATCGTCGTCGACGTGCAGCCGAACGGGAACATGGTGATCGCCGGCACCCGCACGGTCACCGTGAACGACGAGACGCGCACGCTGCGCGTCAGCGGCGTCGTGCGTGCACTCGACGTCACCGCCAACAACACCGTCGGCAGCGCGCAGGTCGCCGACGCCCGCATCGCGATCACCGGCGACGGCGCCAACACCCGCCAGGTCACGCGCGGCCCCGTCGGCCAGCTGTTCGACACCCTGATCTGGGCCGCCTGGCCCTTCTGATGCCCATGCGCACGCCCTTCTTCGTCGCAGTCCTCGCGTTCGCCGCCGCCGTCGTCGCCCAGACTCCGGCCGCCGGCGCCGTACCCGTCGTCGTGTCGCCGCTGCCCCAGGACCCGAGCACCACGCTGGTGCCGGCACCGGTGCAGCAGAACGGCCTCGGCGAGACGCTGCTGTCGCCGCGCATCCGCAGCGTCACGCGCCTGCACAACAGCATGCCGCACCAGCTGATCGGCATCGGCCTCGTCACCGGCCTGCCGAACACCGGCTCGTCGGACCGCGGCACGCGCCAGGCGATCCTGAACGTCGTCCGCCAGCTCGGCCTCAACCTGACGCCAGCCGACGTCGTCGGCGGCACCACCGCGCTGGTCTCGCTGACGTGCTCGCTGCCGCCGTTCGCCAAGGTCGGCCAGCCGCTCGACGTCAAGGTCGAGGTGCTGAGCGACGCCACCTCGCTGCGCGGCGGCGAACTGCTGCGCGCCGAGCTGCGCGGCGTCGACGGCCAGACCTACGTGGTCGCGCAGGGCGCGCTCGTCGTCGCCGGCTACACCGTCACCGGCGGCAACGCGCAGGCGACGAAGAACCCGAGCGGCACCGCCTGGCTGCCGAACGGCGGCTTGTGCGTGCGCGAGGAGAACACGTCGTTCTTCAGCGAGTCGGGCGCGCTCGAACTGCAGGTGCTGAACCCGAGCCCGTTCAACGCCACGTCGGTGGCCAACGGCATGCGCGCCGCCCTCGCCGGCACCAGCGCACGTGTCTCCGCCGTCGACTCGGCCCTGGTGCGCGTCGAGCTGCCGGACGCCGACCGCACGACCGAGAACGCGCTCAACATCCTGGCCCTCGTCGGCGACGTGCGCGTCACCGTCGAGAACCCGACCAAGGTGATGATCGACCAGACCAGCGGCACCGTGCTGGCCGGCGAAGGCGTGCTGATCAGCCCGTGCGTGGTCGGCGTCAGCGACCTCACCATCGCCGTCGTCGAAGAGGACTACATCTCGCAGCCGAACCCGCTGGCGCAGGGCAACACCGAGCGCGTCGGCCGCACGCGCATCCAGGCCACGACCAGTAGCAGCGACCTGAAGAACGTCGGCGGCGGCGCCACCGTCTCCGACCTGCTGCAGAACCTGAAGGCGCTCGGCCTGTCGCCGACGCAGCTCGTCTCGGTGTTCCAGGCGCTCGACCAGGGCGGCTTCCTGCACGCGACGCTGGAGGTGCGCTGATGGACGCGTTCGACCCCACGCGCTTCGAGACCATGCGCACGCGCCCGCTGACCGCGGCCGACGAGCGCAAGAACGCGCAGAAGGCCGCCGACGACTTCGAGCAGATGTTCGTGCGCACGCTGGTCGGCAGCCTGCGCGCGACGTCGAAGCTCGGCGACGAAGGCGGCATGTTCGGCAGCGGCCCCGGCACCGACACCTACGGCGACTGGTTCGACCAGAACCTCGCCGAGCAGGTCGGCAAGGGCGGCAAGGTCGGCATCGCCGAATCGATCATGCGCGACTGGGAACGCCACGAGCAGATCCCGATCGACGAGCAGGCGGGCACGGCGCGGCTCGCCGCCGACCGCGCGTTCCGTGCGGCCGCCAACGCGCTCGGCAAGGGAGGCGTCGATGTCGTTCGCTGAGGACACCCGGTTGCTGCTGGCGTCGTTCCGCACGACCCAGGGGCTGTTGCAACAACTGCTGGCCGGCCTGCAGGCGCGGCGCGCAGCGTGGGTCTCGGCCCGTCCGAGCCTGCTGCAGCCGTCGGCCGAGCTCGAGCAGCTGACGCAGGCGATCGCCCGCGAGGAGAGCGGTCGCGAGGAACTGCTGACGCGCGTGCGCAGGGCCATGCCAAGGCCGCTGGGCGGCGAAGCGGCCGAGCTGCACCTCAACGTCACCCGCATCGCCGCCGCGATGCCGGCGGCGGAGGGGCGCACGCTGCGCGACGCGGCCGACGCCGCCACGCGCCTGGCGAAGGCGGTGCGCACCGAGGTCACCCTCGGCCAGCGCCTCGTGCGCTTCGCGCAGGACACACAGCCGAGCCTGCTGGCTCCGGCGACGACCCCGGCGAAGAAGGCCGGCATCCCTGGCTACGACCGTCGTGCGCGCGCCCTGCGTGTCGCCAACACGGCCGGTGCCCTGATCGACGGACGCATGTGAGCGAAGAAGGGAGACCACGATGAGCTTCGGATTCGGACTCGGATCGGGCCTGCGCGCCTTGAACGCTGCACGCTTCGGCATGCAGGTCGCCGGCAACAACGTCTCGAACGCCAACACCGAGGGCTACTCGCGCCAGCGCGTCGACCTCGCCGCATCGCTGCCGTTCACGCTCGGCAACGGCCTGCAGATCGGCACCGGCGTCGACGTGCGCAGCATCACCCGCCTCGTCGACGACGGCCTCGAACGCCGCCTCCAGTTGCAGCTCGGTCTGGTCGGCGCCGCCGAGCTCGACCAGTCGCGCTACAACGAAGTCGAGAGCATCCTCGGCGAACCGGACGAGGGCTTGAGCAACTCGTTCAAGGACCTGTTCGGCGCCATCGACCAGCTGCGCACCGATCCGTCCGATCGCGCGCTGCGCGGCGGCCTGGTGCAGGCCGGCAACTCGCTCGCGCAGGGCTTCCGCCTCGCCTCCGAACGGCTCGGCTCGCTCGCCGGCAGCACGTTCGACGAAGTGCGCGGCCTCGTGCGCACCGTCAACCAGCGCGCCGACGCGATCGCCCAGCTCAACGCGCAGATCATCTCGGCCGAAGCCAACGGATCGGACGCGAACGACCTGCGCGACACGCGCGAACAGCACGTCAAGCAGATCGCCAAGCTGATGGACGTGCGCGCGATCGAGCGCTCGAGCGGCAGCCTCGACCTGTTGGTCGGTGGCCAGCTGCTGGTCGCCGGCGACCGTGCGACCCAACTGCAGACCGGCAAGGACGCCGACGGCCTGACCAAGATCACGGTGACGCGCGGCGGCGGCGAGGTGCAGGTGCAGCAGGGCCGCATCGCCGCACTGCTGGCGCAGGAGACCGGCAAGCTGCCGCAACTGATGTCGCGCATCGACGACCTCGCGCGCAACACGATCCTCGAGTGGAACCGCATCCACACCACCGGCATGCCGGCGTCGGGTCCGTTCCGCAACCTCACCGCCGCCTACGGCGCGGTCGACGGCGACGGCGACGGCACGCGCGGCGACGAGCTGTTGAGCCAGTCGGGCCTGCCGTTCGACGTGCAGAACGGCGCGCTCTACGTGTCGGTCACCGACGAAGCGACCGGCGCCATGGAGCGCACGCGCATCGACATCGACCCGAACGCGATGTCGCTCGACGACGTCGCCTCGGCGATCTCCGGCATCGACCACCTGAACGCGAGCATCGACCCGACCGGCCGCCTGCGCATCGACGCCGACGCCGGCTTCGGCTTCGACTTCTCGCCGCGGCTCGACCCGAACCCCGACAGCGCCGGCACGTTCGGCGGGCTGTCGCCGACCATCGGCAGCAACGCCGCCGGTCCGTACGACCTGTCCGGCCAGACGTTCCCGGTCTCGTTCACCGTCGCCACCTCGTCGGGCAGCAGCACGGTGACGCTGGCTGCAGCGAACTTCACCGATCCGGCGAACGCCACCGCTGCCGAGCTCGCCACCGCGATCAACAGCGCACTCGGCACCAACGGCACCGCGCGCGACGTCGGCGGCCGTCTGGTGATCCAGAGCTCCCAGGGCGGCGGCGCGTCGACGCTGCAGCTCGCCAACGTCGGCGCCGGCACGGCGCTGGCGGCACTCGGCTTGTCGACGGCCGCTGCGACCGGGCGCGACAACGCGCTGACCGTGTCGGTCGAAGGCTCCTACACCGGCAGCGACAACCAGCAGTTCACGTTCGTGCCGGAGAGCGACGGCACGATCGGCCAGACCGCCGACCTGCGCGTTCGCGTGCTCGACGACCAGGGCCGCCTGGTGACGACGCTGAACGTCGGCAGCGGCTACGAACCGGGCAAGCCGCTCGACCTCGGCAACGGCGTCAAGGTGTCGTTCGGCGCCGGCGACGTGTCGGCGACCGACGGCAACGTGTTCTCGCTCGACGCGCTCGCCGACAGCGACACCGCCGACCTGCTGGTCGCCACCGGCATGAACGTGTTCTTCCTCGGCAGCGGCGCCGAGGACATCGCCGTCAACCCGGAGCTGGTCGGCAACCCCGACCGCATCGCCGCGTCGATCAGCGGCGCCGAGGGCGACGCCGGCAACCTGGCGCGCATCGTCGACCTGCGCGCGCGCGACCTCGGCGGCCTCGACGGCAACACCATCGAGGACTTCTACGCCGACATCGTCGGCGACGTCGGCTTCCAGACGGCGTCCGCCGGTGCGGCGGTGTCGGCGCAGAACCAACTGCTCGACCAACTGCTCGCCGACCGCGAAGCGGTGTCGGGCGTCAACATCGACGAGGAGCTGCTCGACATGGAGCGCTACCAGAAGTCGTACGAAGCAGCGGCGCGCTTCCTCAGCGTCGCCCAGGAGATGATGGACACGCTGATCAACCTCGGCAGGTGACGCCATGAGCATCCGCATCACCCAGGGCATGATGTTCGCGCGCGCCCGGCGCGACGTGCAGAGCGGCCTGTTCCGCTACACGCAGCTGCAGGAGCAGGTCGCCACGCAACGGCGCGTGAACCGGCCGTCCGACGATCCGGCGGCGGCGCTGCAGATCCTGCCGCTGCGCAGCGACCTCGCGAACCTGCAGCAGCTGAGCGACAACGTGTCGCTGGCGCGCGAGTCGCTGAACACCAGCACGGCCTCGCTCGAGGACGCGTCGGCGCTGATGCAGCGCGCGCGCGAACTGACCACGCAGGCGGCGAACGGCACGCTGAGCGCCAGCGACCGCCAGAGCATCGGCGCCGAGGTCGAGCAGCTGCTGAGCCAGCTGGTCGGCATCGGCAACAGCCGCCGCGGCGATCGCTTCCTGTTCGGCGGCACCAGCACCGGCGACGCGCCGTTCGAGATGGTGACCGACGCCGGCGGCACGCGCGTGCTCTACCGCGGCAACCGCGAGAGCCTGTCGGTCGACGTCGCCCCCGGCGTCTCGACCGAACTGAACGTGCCCGGCGACGACATCTTCCAGGCGCGTTCGCGCACCGCGACGACGCTCACGCCGGCCTTCGGCAGCGCCGCGACCGGCGCCGTCTCCGGCGGCCCAGGCGACACCGGCATCGGCTTCGCACAGCTGCAGGTGACGTTCGCCGGGCTCGGCACCGGCACGCCCGGCACGGTCACCGCCGGTGCGGGCGCCACGACGGCGCTCGGGCCGCTCGCCTACACGTTCACCACCGGCCCCGACACGCTCAGCATCGCCGGCGGCCCGGCGGTGCCGATCCCGGTCACCGACGGCGCGTTCGCGACGGCCGACGGCCGCACGATCTCGCTGACCGTCACCGGCGTGCCGGCGACGACCAGTGGCACGATGATCGCGAACGCCAACCTGTCGACCGACGGCGGCGCCACGCAGACGCTGGTCGACCAGTTCGCCGACGCCAGCCGCGACGTCACCAACAGCAACGACGGTTCGGTGCTCTACGTCGACGTGCGCAACATCACGCGCACCGGCAGCGAGGACGTGAAGTACGGCGGCACCTTCGACGCGTTCACCACGTTGATCACGCTGCGCGGCCTGCTGGCCAACGACGCCGGCCTGCCCGACGGCACCGTGCGCGATCGCATCGCGCAGATGATCGGCGAGGTCGACGGTGCGCACGACGCGGTGCTCGACGGCCTGCGCGAACTCGGCTTCCGCTCGTCGAGCATGGACATGCTGAAGAACCGCGTCGAAGGCCTGCGCGTCTCGCGCACCGAGTCGCTCTCGCGCGTGCAGGACACCGACATCGCCGACGCGATCCTCGAACTGCAGCAGCAGGACATCTCCTACCAGGCGGCGCTGCAGATCAGCGCGCGCGTGATCCAGACCAGCCTGCAAGGGCTGTTGAGGTGAACGCGTGATCGACTCCCTGGGCATGCGCGCGGCCGACGCCGCGAACCTCGAACTCGCCGGCCGCACCAGCGGGGCCGGCGGCCTCGCCACCGGCGAGACCAGCTCCTTCCAGGCGTTGCTCGAGCGCCTGCAGCAGTTCGCGTCGACGCCGAAGGAGGCGCCGAAGGTCGACGACGCCGACGGCCTGCAGGCGGCGATGCGCGACGCCGACCAGAGCTTCACCACGGCGATGGACCTGCGCCGCCAGCTGGAAGAGGCGTTCCGGCGCCACCTGTCATGACGCTGCTCGCCCCGAAGGTGCACGAGACGACGCGTGCTTCGATGCAGCCGTGGCTACCGCTGCTCGACGAATGGCTGCTGCCGGGCGCGCTCTACGGGGTGCAGCACACGTGGCCGCAGCTCTACCGCAGCGACGGCGGCGGCCGCTTCTTCGTCGTCACCGACGGCGATCGCCTGCTGAGCCACTGTGCCCTGCGCACGCTGACGCTGTGCACGCCGCAGGGGGTGAGCGCGATCAACCTGCTCGGCTCGGTCGCCACCGACCCGTCGCTGCGCGGCCAGGGCCTCGCCTCCGCCGTGCTGGCCGCGGCGCTGCAGGCAACCGCGGCAGCGGCGCCGCACACGCTGCTGTGGGCCGAACGGCCCGAGCTCTACGCGCGCGCCGGCTTCGCCGCCGGCCGCGACGAACGCGTGCTGGTGCTGGTGCGGCGCCCGCGGCGGCCGACGAACGGCACCGTGCGCGAGCTGCTGTTCGCCGACCACGAGGCGCTGCATCGCCTGCACGCGCAGAAACCGGTGCACGTCGAACGCAGCCCGCAGGCCATGTCGGGCCTGCTGACGACGCCGGGCCTGCGAACGCTGGTGCTCGAGCGCGACGGCGCGATCGTCGCCTACGCCTGCACCGGCAAGGGCGCCGACCTGCACGGGCACTGGCACGAACTCGGCGGCAGCGACGAGGACGTCGCCGAACTGCTGCCGGCGGCGATGCACACGATCGAGGCGATCGAAGCGGCGGTGCTGGTGCCGCCCTACCGCCCGCGTCTGCACGAGCTGCTCGGCCGCGGCGTCACCGGCGAAGCGACGATCCCGGGCCCGATGGTGCGTTGGCTCGCCGCGCCGCTCGCCGACCTCTGGATCGACGGCCTCGACTCGGTCTGACGCGCGCTACGCCGCCAGCGCACCAGCGGAACGTCAGCCGTCGCCCGGCAGCACCGGGAGGGTCGGCGGCCGCACGCGCCCATCGTCGAAGAACACGTCGACGAGCACGAAGCCGAGCACGAAGTCGGCGATCTCGGCGACGTTGACGCCGAGGTGCACGTTCCACAGGATCGGCGCGACACCGACCTCGACGCCGAACAGGTCGCTGACCTTCTGCGCCGTCGTCAGCCGGAACGGCGCCTGGTCGTCGAGGTCGAACACGTCCGACAGCCCGAGCCACGCGCGCGCGTCGTCGAAGCTGCGCGGATCGCCGGGATGGTTGCCGGCCGAGCTGGTGCACAGGAAGCGCGCCCACGACTGGCCGTAGCCGAGCGGCCCGAGCGTGGTGAACGGCACGCCGACGCCGTGGTTGGTCAGCACGTAGCCCGGGCGCTGCCACCAGGTGTCCTTGCCCCAGCCGTACTCGGAGTACCAGCCGCCGACGGCGACTTCCGCCGGCCCGACCTTGGCGACCGCAGCGATGCCGATCGCATGCTGGTTCAGCCGGTAGAGGAAGCAGTCGCCGAAGTCGTCGACGCGGGCGCGAACGTAGCTGCAGCCGGAGCCGGCCAGCAGCAGGAGAGCCACCGGCGCGAGCCGGCGGCGCGGGCGATCACGGCGGGCCAGCGACTTCATGCCGGCACTGTCCACATCGCGTGCGT
>JBILEY010000061.1:0-18542 GCA_044351865.1 Planctomycetota bacterium
CGCGGCAGCCGCCATGCGGTCGCGGGCCGTCTGCGTGCAGGCGCCGCGATCGGCGCTAGCCGCCGTTCGCCGCCAGCGCCTGCTCCCGGTAGCCGCTGACGTTGCCGAGGTGCACGAGTGGATCCTGCAGCTCGGGGGCGCGCAGCACCGCGAGGAACGCCGCGAACTCCGGATGGTCGCTGCGCCAGATCGCGTGCTCGGCGAACTCGCGCCCGTAGGTGCCCCAGTCGGTGATCAGGTTGAACGACACCGCGTCGACCGGCGCCAGCTCCTTCGCCAGCCGGACGAACTCCGGCATCTCGCGGTAGTTCCGCTGCTGCACGACGAAGTCGAAGCGCAGCTGCCGGATGCGCCCCGCCCGCCGCAGTTCGCCGAGCATACGCGCGTTCTCGAGCAGCGCCGTCCAGTTGCCGCCCTTGCGCGTGTAGGCGTAGGTGTCGGCGGTCGCCGCGTCGAACGACACCAGCACGTTGCCGATGTTGCCGTGCAGCTTGTGCATGCGATCCCAGTTCGCCTGCGTGAACAGCACGCCGTTGGTCTGCAGGTCGAACACCACGTTCGGGAACTTGCTGCCGTCGACGCTGGTCAGCAGGTCGCGGAACAGCTTCGAGCCGAAGGGATCGCCCGAGCCGGTGATGTTGAGTCGGAAGTGCCGTTCGTGGGGCTCGGCGAACAGGCCGGCGACCAGCATGTCCTGGATGCGCTTGCGCCGTTCGTAGTCGGGGCCCTCGCCGAAGAAGATGCGATCGCGCCGGCAGCTCGGGCACTGCAGGTTGCACGACTCGTCGTAGCAGAGGTTGAACAGGCGCGGCGGCTCGGCGACCTCGACCAGGTTCTGGTCGATCACGCGCCGCAGGAACGGGTCGGTGACCGCGTCGCGCTCGGGCAGCGAGTCCGCCTGGATCGCCGGACACTCCGCCTGCACACAGTGCTTGAACGAGCCGTCGAGCACCGACGCACGCACCGCCTTCGCCTTGGCCGAGTTCCACACCCCGTCGAGGTCCTGTTCCTGGCTGTTGCCGACCACGGTCGGCAGCCACTTCGGGCAGCACAGGTAGGTGTTGCCGTTCGGATGGATCTCGAAGTGTTCCCACGGCTTGCCGCAGAACTTCGTGCGCAGGTCGCGCGGGGCACCGGGGCTGCCCTCGGCGAGCCCGGCGCCGCGCCGGAACGGCCGCGCCTCGGCGACGGACGCCTTGGCGCCGCGGGTGCGCGCGCCGAACCAATTGCCGAGCCATCGCTGCAGGAAACCCATTGCGGAGCGAGCATACCGGCGGTTCGGCGAGATCGCGGCAGGAGATGGCGCGCTACCACCGACCGCGGTCCTGCGAACGATCACCTCGCGCAGCAGCCCCATGCCCCGCTCGCCGCGCGGATCCGCAACCGCTGCGAGCCGGCAGGCACGAGATCGCGACGGCAAGGCTCCCCTGCGCGCCGCCACTGCCCTTGGCTGGAGTTCGTCTCGACGACCGGAGCCACGGAGGTCGGCGATGCCGGCCCGCGGGTCACTTCCCAGCCTGCGGAGCGAACGCCGCGTCGTACGCCGCGAGTTCCTTCTCCAGCTTGCCCAGCTGGTAGTCCTGATCCGCTCCCGCACCGAGCCACGAACGCCGCAGCTGCGCCGCGCGCCGCAGCATGGCCAGCAGCTCCTGCTCGCGGGCGCTGCCGATCGCGATCAGGGGACTGCCTTGGGCGGCTCCGTCCAGCATGCGACCCGGCGTCTTGGTGCCAGAGTCGTGGTCGAAGCGCACGCTCACAAGTCGATTGCGCGCGTCGCTGAGGTCGAACACCAAGGAGCCTCCACGCGGCGCGTCCATCACGACAGCTACGGTCCGCAACCGCGGCGACGTCGCGGCGAGGTAGCCTCGGTATGCACGCAGCACGAGCTGTACGTCCGCCGGCAAGTCGGCGGCTTCGCCTTCGTGCAGGCGGGCCTCGCCGCCAACGCGCTCGCGCAGCCAGTTCGCCATCGCGAGCAGCAGCTTGCGTTCGTCGCGGCTCTCCATCGGGATCGCTTCGACGTCGGTGTCGAAGTGCAAGCGCGCGAACGGCCGGTCGCCGAGGCTTCGCCACAGCAGTTGGCGCGGCGCCGCGTCGGCGAGTTGCACCTGCAGCGACAGGCCCACCGTGCCGCGCCCGGCGAAAACCTTGGTGAACTTCGCCCGCGTCGTCTCTTCGTAGAGGCGCAGGTCGCGCAGCAGCGACTGCTCGCGGTGTTCGAAGTCCTGTTCCTGGGTCCTCGGATCGGGCAATCGCTCGAGTGCCAGCAGGGACGCCGTGTCCTCGGCGGAGAAGCGCGCCTTCGCCCAAGCCTGCAGCAAGGCGAGCAGTTCGAGTTCGTCCTTGCTGCCGACGGCGAGTGCGGGTTCCCCGTCCTCGGCCGTGCGCGACGCGACGAGACGCACCCGCGTGCTGCCGACCTCGAGGAAGAACAGGCGTTGCGAGCCATCGGCGAGGTGCAGCGTGCCGCTCAAACCACCGTCCAATCGGGTGAGGTTGGCAACGCGAGGCAGTGCCGCCGGCTCGTGCTGCGCGCACACGACGGAGCCGAACACGAACAAGGCCGCGACTCCGTTCACCCTGCGCATGCCGTGAGCTTGGCGAGGCGCGCGCCAAAGGTCCAGCGGGTGGATTCGCGCGCCGTTCCGGAGTCCTCGGCGGCAACCGCGGCAACTAGTCTCCCGCGATGACCCCGCCGGACCAGGAACGCACCCGCCAGCTGCTTGCCGAAGGCTCGGCATTGCGCAGCCTCGCGCGTTCGCTGCTCGGCGGGCATGCCGATGCGGAGGACCTCGTCCAGGACACCCTCGTCGCGGCGCTGCAGAGCCCGGGTGCCGAAGTCGGCCGGCAGCCCTGGTTGCGAGGCACGCTGCGCAACCTGGCCCTGATGTGGCGCCGCACGACGGCGCGGCGCACCGCCCGCGAAGTGGTCGCCGCCGCCGCCGCGACGCCGGGCGACGGCGATCCCGCCGCCATCGCAGCCCAGGCGGAGGCGATGCGCGAGGTCGCGGCGGCCGTGCACACGCTGGAAGAACCGTTCCGCACCGTGGTCGTGCTGCGCTTCTGGCGCGGGCTCTTGCCCGAGGCAATCGCGGTGCAGCTCGGCGTGCCGCGCAACACGGTGCGTTCGCGATTGCAACGCGGGCTCGAACGGCTGCGCGCGCGCCTCGATCGGCACTTCGGCGACCGCCGCGGCTGGCAGGCGGCGCTGCTGCCGTTCGCCGCGGCGATGCCGCATGCCCCCCACGTGGCACTCACCACTGCTGGCGCCGCGACGGCGACCAAGGCACTCGGAGTCCTCTTCATGACCAAGATCCACGTCGCTTTGGCGACCACCGCGCTCGTCGCCGTCGGCCTCCTGCTCTGGTGGCTCGATCGCAGTGGTGAAGCACCGCCGCCGCCGGATGCGAGCGCGCGCCGCGAAGTGGCCGCAGCGCCTGCGGCCACCTCGGAGGTCGCGGCTCCGGCCGCAACGACGACGACGGCGGCCGCCGGCACCGAAACCGCACTCGCGGATCGAACGGCCGCGGTGCCTGCCGCCGGCCTGACCGTGCTCGGCAACGTCACGAAGGCGGGCGCACCGTGCCCCGACTTCGTGCTGCTGCTGCAGTGGTTCGACGGAACGGAGACCACCGGCTCGCCAGCCGCCACGCAGGAAGTGCGCAGCGACGCCGCCGGCCAGTTCGCCTGGCGCGGCCCCGCGCGCACGACGACCGGCATGCTGCTCGCCGTGCGCGCGGGGCCCGCGGCCGACGCCAAGGTCTGGTGCACACCGCAACTCGTGCTCGCCGGGCAGCGCGAGGTCGAACTGCTGGTCACGGTGCTGGTGCTCGATCGCACGCTGTTCGGCCGCGTGCACGACGTGCACGGCGCGCCGATCGCCGGCGCCGAGGTCACCGTCAACGGCTGGCGCGACGTCGCCGCATTCAGCGATGCCGACGGTCGCTACGAACTGAAGGTGACGGGTCCGCCGTACCCGCTGCTGGTGCAGAAGACGGGCTATCGCGAACGCCTGTTCGACGCCTACGTGGTCGATGGCGAGCAACGGAACGAACTCGACATCGAGCTCATGCCCGGCGCGGCGTTCACCGGCCGCGTCGTCGACGAGGCCGGCCAGGCGATCGCCGGCGCCAAGGTGCAGGCATCGGGTCTCGCGCGCGGCGCCGAGACCGACGCCGCGGGACTGTTCGTGTTCGGCGGTGCGGCGCCCGACGAGGACCACGGCATCACGGTGACGAAGCCGGGATTCCAGCCGACGACGACCTTTGCGAGCCCAGGCGGGGCGCCGCTGCAGATCGTGCTGCGTCCGGGGCTCACTCTCACGGTGCGGGTCGTCGGCGACCGCGGCGAAGCCCTCGCCGGCGTACGCGTCGGCGTCTCGAGCGGTTCCTTCCGGCCGATGGAGAACCGCGGCTACACCGATGCAGAAGGACGCCTGCGCATCCCGGACCTGCCGGCGAAGATCCTCGAGCTCCTCGCCGACAAGGACGGCTTCGTCGCGGCGCGCCGCGAGGTCGACGTTCCCACACAACGCGGCGAGCTCGTGCTGGTGCTGCGACCCGGCCGCACCATCGCCGGCCGCGTGCTCGACCCGAAGGGCCAGCCGATCGTCGGCGCCTCGGTCTACTGCCGGACAACGGCAACGGAGGGCGAGCCACGAACGGTCGGCAGCCGGGCGACGAGCGATCGCGACGGTCGCTTCACCATCCGCGAACTGCCGCCGGAGCCCTGCGCAGTCCACGCCCACCACACCCAGTTCCGCCGCGCTTCGCTGCCGGTCGTGGCCGGATCCCCGACCGAACTGCTCGTGCGCATGGAGCCGGCGGCGAGCGTGGCCGGGCGCGTCGTCGACGGCAGCACGGGTGCGCCGATCCCCGCGTTCACCATCACGCTCGCGGCGGATCCCGCAGTGCACCCGCTGCAGAACGTCGATCCGGTGCGCTTCGCTTCCGCCGACGGCTCGTTCCGCCTCGAGCACTGGGAGCTGCAACCGGGCGTGCCGCTGCTCGTCGAGGTTGCGGCGGCGGGCTACGCACCGCAGCGCATCGCCAGCGCGCCGCAGGTCGGTGCCGAGCAAGACCAGCACCTGATCCGCCTCGACGCCGGCACCACGCTGCGAGGGGTCGTGCGCGACGCTGTGACCGGGGCGCCTGTTCGAGACGTCGAGGTCGTCGTGCAATCGGGCAACCCGGAGGACACCTCCCGCCGCGACTACGTGACCGCGAGCCAGGATGGCCCCAACAAGACGGTGGCGTTCACGGATGCCGAGGGACGGTTCGAGCTGACGTGCGTGCCACCGGGCGAGAACCGCCTCGTGCTCGCGCATCGCGACTACCCTAAGCGAACGTTCGGCCCGTTCGAGGTCCAAGCCGGCGTGCCCGTGCTCGAGGTGCAGCCCACGCTGGCGCCCGGCGCGACGTTGCGCGGGCGCGTCACGGGCGTGGCCCAGGTCGCCGGCAGCAAGCTCGCCGTGCACACCTTCGGCGACAAGACGATCGACTGCGTGCTCGGCGCCGACGGCAGCTTCGAAGCGCGCGGCATCGCCGCTGGCAAGGTCTCGTTGTCGCTGACGCCGGAAGCGGGAACGTGGCACCTGATGCAGCTGGAGGTCGGCGACGGCGACGTGTCCGGCATCGTGTTCGCGGTGCCGCCGCCCGGGACCGGGTCGATCCGCGCCACAGTCACAGGCTTGCCGCGCGGTCGGGGTTCCGTGGAACGGCTCGGCGCGGCGAAGGGACAGTGCACGACCGTGCGCACGTTCGGGTATGCGGACGCGAACTTCGTCGTCGAAGGCCTGGCGCCAGGCCGCTACGAAGTCGAGGCCTTCTCGCCGGACGTTGGCGGCAGTGGCAGGGCCGAAGTCGACGTCGGCACCGGCGCTGTCGCGGTGACGATCGACGTCGTGCGCCGCTGAGGCAGGGGCCGCGCGGCCTTCGGTTCGGCCGCGAGCGCGCCGGCAGCCGGGCCAGGGAGGCAAGGCGCACGCATCCGGGAGGCGGCCCAGAGCGAACCCGGCGTGTCTTCCGCCCCGAACCGCGCACGCCACCATGCCCACCCGCCTCCGCCTCGCCGCCCTCGCGGCTCCCCTCGCCCTCGCCATCACGGTGCTCCCGACCCAGGCCAACGCGCAGTCGCTGCAGGTCGACTTCAAGAACGGCGTCGGCGCCTGGAGCACCGTGCTCGACGGTGTCATGGGCGGCCTGTCGACCGGCAAGGTCAGCCAGCCGGAAGCCGGCATCCTGCGCTGGACCGGCGAACTGTCGCTCGAGAACAACGGTGGCTTCTCGCAGGTGCGCACGGCGGTGAAGGAAGGTGCGTGCGACGGCGCCGAAGGCTTCGTGCTCGAGGTGAAGGGCGATGGCCGCACCTACACGTTCGACGTGCGCGTCAGCAACGTGCGCATGATGGCCGGCGCCTTCCAGCAGAAGTTCGAGACGAAGGACGGCGAGTGGCTGCAAGTGCGCTTGCCGCTCGACGGCTTCCGCCTGTTCAGCTTCGGCCGCGAAGTGCGCTCCGCCCCGGCACTGGTCGCCGGCAAGATCGAGTCGGTCGGCATCACGCTCGCCGACAAGAAGGCCGGGACGTTCGCGCTGGAGATGCGTTCGCTCGCCACCTACGGCAAGAACGCGCCGCCGGCCGCAGCCGCTGGTCAGGGCCGCGACCTCGCCACGGTCGCCAGCGCGGCCGGACTGACGAAGCTGCTCGCCTGCGTCGGCGCTGCGGGCCTCGAGCTGCCGAAGGGTCCGGTGACGATCTTCGCGCCGACCGACGCGGCGTTCGACGCGCTGCCGAAGGGCACGGTCGAGAAGCTGCTGCGTCCGGAGGGCAAGGCGACGCTGCGCACGATCCTGCTGCAGCACGTCGTCGAAGGGCGGCTCGGTTCGGCCGAGGTGTTGAACCAGCGCGGCCTCGCGACGCTCGCGGGCCAGCAGCTCGCGATCGACTTCGCGGCGCAGAAGGTCGGCGGTGCTGGCTTCGTCGCCACGGATGTCGCGTTCGACGGCGGCTTGGTGCACGTGATCGATCGGGTGCTGCTGCCGGAGACGCGTTCGATCGCGGCGCTGGCCGTCGCCAACGAGTCGCTGCAGACCCTGGTCACCGCCGCCAAGGCGGCCGGCCTCGCCGAGCAGCTCGGTGGCGACAACGGCCCGTGGACCGTGTTCGCGCCGGTCGACAGCGCGTTCGCGAAGCTGCCGAAGGCGGCGCTGCAGGAACTGCTGCAGCCGGCGAACCGCGACGCGCTGGCCCGCATCCTCGGCCTGCACGTGGTGCCGGGCCGCATCGCCGCGCGCGAGCTGCTGCAGAAGCAGAAGCTGACGACGCTGATGGGCGCGCCGATCGAAGCCCGCCTCGTCGACGGCAAGCTGACCGTCGGCGGCGCCCGCCTCGTCGCGACCGACGTGCAGGCCAAGAACGGCGTGATCCACCTGATCGACTCGGTCATCACCGAGCCGGCTGGCGGTGGCGATGCGGGCACCACGGGCCGCACCTCGGCGCCGGTCGGCGAAGCGTCGGTGGACGCCGCCACCGAGCTGCGCAGCCTCTACGAGCTCGCCGTCGAGCGCGGCACGCCGCTGTTCAACCGCGGCGAGGTCGAAGCGTGTGCGGCGATCTACGAGCTGACGATCCAGGGCATCGTGCGCCTGGGGCGCGGCCGCGTCGCGCCGGCGATCCTCGCCGGCTTGCAGGACGCGCTGGAGAACGCCGCCGCGATCGAGAACGCACGGTCGCGAGCCTGGGCGTATCGCAGAGCACTGGACGAGATGGAGCGCAGTGCGGAGCAGCTCGCCGAGAACCCGGGCCGCCGGGTCGGCCTCGAGGCGCGTCGGTAGTGCGGAGCGGTCGGGGATCCCGGCCGCGGACGGCCGGGCCGCACGAGGCGAAGTTTCGGCGATTGCGGTAACGGCGACGGTCGCGCGCTTCTCGACGGGGTGAACCCACCCCCATGCGCGATCTCCTCCCCAAGCTGTCCCGTTCCTGCGGCCTCGCCGCCTTCGCCCTCGCCTGCTTCGCCGCCTGCTCCGGCGGTGGCGGCGGCGGCGGGCAGGCCCAACCGCAACCCCTGCCTCAGGGCAACTTCGCCGGCACCTGGGACTTCGAGCTGGTCGTCACTGCCAGCACCGACCCCAACATCCCGGTCGGCGAACGCGAACTCGCGACCCTGGTGATCACCGTCGTCGGCACCACCGCGACCCTGGCCAGCGAGACCGGCAACTTCGTCGGCATCATCAACGGCCCGAACGTGCAGCTGCAGCGCAGCGACGGCACGCTGTCGCTGACGATCGACGCCAACGACCGGATCACCGGCACCGCGACGGTCGCCGAAGCCGGCCAGACCGCGACCTTCGCCGTCACCGCGGTGCGCAACCAGGGCGGCGGCAACGCGCTGGCACTCGCGACCGGCACCTGGACGTTCGTCGTCGACATCGAAGGCAGCCCGCTGTTCTTCAGCGGCGGCGCGCTGACGCAGAACGGTGCCGCGGTGGTGTTCGAGTTCGTCGACGCGTCGGCGACGCCGCCGATCACGTCAACGTGGACCGGCGACCTCACCGGCGCGCAATGGACGCCGACGGTGACCGGCACGCTGCCGTTCGCGGTCGAGGGCACGTTCGCCGCCGACGGCCAGAGCTTCACCGGCACCTTCACCTCGCTCGTGATCGGCAACGGCACGATCACCGGCAACCTCGTCCCCTGAGCCCGTGCCCCTCGCATCCGCCATGCGAACGCTGCCGATCGTGCTGTGGGTCGCGGTGCTGATCGCAGCGCTGCTGCTTGGTGCCGAGTGGCTCGCCACGACGGCCACCGTCGCACCGGCGAGCTGCCACGACTCGAGCGAGGCAGCGTGCGAGGCCGCGTGCGCCGCGCACCAGCAGCCGCCTACCGCCAGCACGGCTCGGGTCGACGTCGTGGTCGGCACCGACCGGACGTTCGCCGACGAGCCGTTCGTCGCCGCAGAGCCCGTCATCGCCGCAAAGCCGGAGCATCCGCGCGCAGTGCGGCCCACGGCACCAGCCGGCGTGCTGGTGGTCGACGGTGCTCGCGTGCCGCAGTCGGATCTTCCCGTCGGCCTCTGCACCAGCGAACGTCTCACCGGTCGCCCCTGCATCCTGCCGCTCGGCCGCACCGATGCGCAGGGCTTCCTGGCCTTGCCGCCGCATCGCGTCGGCGTTCTGGTCGTCGACACCGCCGGCGGCCGCCTCGGCAGCGTGGCGCGCAGTGCGGCCATGGCAGCGACGACCGTGCACCTTGTGCTGCAGGCGAGCGGAGGTCTGCTGGTCGACGTCGTCGATGCCGCCGGGCGTGCGATCGACGGCGCCCGCGTCGAACTGGTGGGAGCGGTCGGCAGTGAGGTCGTGTGCAGCGATGCCGCCGGGCGCGCCGCGTTCCCCCACCTCGCGCTCGACCACGAACTGACGCTGCGCACGAGCGCCGCCGGCCGCTGCGCCGAGCTGCGGCTGCCAGCGCATCGCCCCGCCGGACGCACCCTGCATCAGGTCGTGGTGCTGGATACCGCTCCCGTGCTGCTGCGCACCGCCGTGCTCGATGGCGATGGCGCGCCGTTCGGCGAACGGCTGTTGCGCTGCACGTTCGCGGACGGTCGCAGCCTGCGCACGACCAGCGACGCCCACGGTCGCATCACGATCCCGTTGCCGGCGCCTGCGAACGGAAAGTCGCCGACGAACCTCGACCTGCGACTCGAACTGCTCGACGCAACCGGCCGCCTGTGTGGTGCGAGCGCGATCGTGAACCTCGCACCAAACGATGGGGCGACGGCGTTGCCACCGGTCCGCTTGCAGAGCCCCGCGGTCGAGCCGAGTCGTGGCGACGCGCCGCGCCTTCGGCTCGAACGGCTCGGCAGATCCCCGCATCGCTCGTCGCGTTCGCCTCACCGGCGATCGCGTGCTGGCTCGGCCCGAAGCCGCCGGGAGTCGCGTCGACCGCGTCGCTGCCGGCGACCACACGGGCCGCATCCCGTCGCTCGGCGGCGTGGTAGTCGGCGCGATTGCGCAGCTTGTTCATCGCCAGTGTGAACAGCCAGCGGCGGAAGCTGCCTTCGCCGCGCCATTCGTAGTGTTCGACGCTCTGCAGCGCCTCCCGACAGACTGTCTGCACCAGGTCCGAACACGACTCCTGCGCGCGCAGCCGCGGGCCGCTCTTCGCCCGAACGAACACCATCAGGTCCGGCAGGTGCCGGCGCAGCAGCGCATCGAGTGCCGCCGCATCGCCGCAATGCACGGCGGCGACCAGGGCGATTGCTTCCCCAGACGACGCCCCTGCTTGCGCGGCCGGTGCTCGCCCCTCAGCTGACCGTGGCCCGGAGGCGCCCGAGCTGCTGGTGCAGCTTGTCGTTGGCTGCGCCGAGCTCCTCGCCGCTGACCGCGTTTGTTTGCGACGCGGCGTCGAGCTGGATCACCGCCTGGTTGACCAGCTCGATGCACTCGCGCTGCCGTTGCGCCCCGTCGGCGATCTGCGTCAGAGCACCGCCGAGTTCGACGGTGCCGCTGATCAGCCGCTGCAGGCTCGTGCCAGTGCGTTGCAGGATCGAGTTGCCCTGCTCGACCCGCTCGAGAGCGCGCCGCACCTTCTCCGCGATCGTGCGTGCCGACTGCGTGCTGCGCCCCGCGAGCGCCCGCACCTCCTCGGCGACGACGCCGAAGCCGCGGCCCGCTTCTCCCGCGCGCGCGGCCTCGATGGCGGCGTTCAAGGCGAGCAGGTTCGTCTGGAAGGCGATCTCGTCGACGACCTTGAGGATGTTGGCGATCTCCTGGCTCGAGTCGCGGATGCCTTGCATCGCCTCGGCGAGCTCGTGCATGTCGCTCTGCACCCCGGACACGGACTTGCCTGAACGGCTGGACACTTCGGTCGCCGACTCGAGATGCCGCTTCTCGTCGTCGATCTGGAGCACGATCTGGTCGATCGTCGTGCGGCTCTCCTCGACCGAAACGGCCTGGACCATGCTGGTGCCGGCGAGCGCCGCGGCGGCGTTCGTGATCTCCGTGGCGCTCTGCTCCATGTTCTGAAGCATCGCCGCCAACGTGTCCCGCAACGCGGCCTCACGGCTGCGCAGTGTGTCGACGTGGACCAGCAACGGGGCGAATGGGTCGCTCCGCACGACGGGCCCGAGCGGTTCGGCCGCGTTCAAGCGCTGCAACGCGGCTTCGCAGCGACGCCGCAGCGCCCGGCGTCGGGCCGCGACAAGTGCGATGCCGAGCAGGAGCGAGGCCGGAATCCAGATCCACGGTGCCGTGCGTGCGCCGACGCTGCCGGCGGCGAACGTCGCCGCCAGCGTGCCGAGGCCCGGCAGTGATCCGCCCAGGCCAAGCCACCGCGCGACGCGCCCGGCGGCACCGCCGAAACGGTGCCCCGGAGTGGCGAGGGGACGGGCCATGCATCACCTCTGCAGTTCGGGGTTCAGTGGTTGCGCCAGGAACGCGCCGATGCTCTCGATCGCGTCGCGCCCGACCAGCGGCTCGATCGGACCGAGCGCCTGCGCCAGCAAGGCCGCGCGGTACATCGTGTCCTCCAGGTGCACGCCGCGGCACAGCAGCGAGTAGTTGATCTGGTTGTTCATGACGATCCACTCGCACTTCAGCTTGATGTAGACGTGGCACAGGATCGTGCGCAGGTCCTCGGCGTCGAGCACCTCCGCGACGGAGCCGAGCACCTGGTCCTGCAGCTTCTGCGTGTAGCGTTCGACGTCCTCGCGCTGCTCCTGCGTCGCCGTCGTCCATTGTTCGAGGATCTCGCGCGTCGCCTGCGCGAGGTTCGCCTCGCGATACGCCGTCTGCACGTCCTCCAGGGTCGCGGCGCGCGCCCGGATCACTTCCTTGGTGTCGATGTTCATCGTCGTGGTTGGTTGGGCTGGTCAGTCGTTGGTTCGGATGGGTTCGTCCCGATTCGGCCGCTGGTCAGAGGTCGAGGAGGACATGGGTCGGTGTGATCAGGGCCCTCAGCACGCGCGCCAGCACCTCGCTGCGGTGCCAGTCCCGGGCGGGGAGCTGCAAGCTCGCTGGCGGGCACTCGGTGCACCCGGCGAACACGTCCTCGAGCGGCAGCCGCACCGCGCGACCGTCGAGGCCGCTCGCGAACACGTCTCCGGGTGCACCGTCGATTTCCGGCACGGCCGAGATCGGCGCCTCCGGATCGCGCAGCAGCACCCGTTTGCCGGCGAACAGCGCGGCGACGAGACGCTGCAACAGGCGCGGCGACGGAGCCTCGGCGAACACCGCGAGGGGTGCCGGGTCGAGGTCGTGCCGCGCCAGACGTGCACCGGCCCAGAGGGATGCAGCCGGCAGCGTGGCGTCGGCGAACAGGAAGATCGGCAACGGCTCGCCGCGCAAACGGTAGAGCGGCGCTCGCCACGGCGAGGCCGTGGCGGGCGCATCGTCGGTGATCGTCCCGTGCGCCGATGCCATGGCGATCACTGCTTCTTGACGAGCACCCAGTTGGTGCGGGTCGCGGCGTCGCGGTGCATGTGCACCTTGACGTTCGTCGGCCGCATGCGGTAGGTGAACGTGTACGGGAACAGCACGTTCAGACGGCTCGCCTGCACGCCCTTCTTGAAGGAGCCGAAGAACAGGTTGTTGTTCGTGCAGGGGGCGATCTGCGTGAAGAAGCCCTTGCCCTCCGCGGCAACCGGCTCGACGCCGGCGAGGTTGGCCTCGTAGCGGTTGTAGAGCTGGATGGTGCCGTTGTCGTCGACCTTGACGACCCCGTAGTCCTGCGCATCGAGTTCGCTGCGGCTCATCTGCGGCAGGCGGCGGAGCTGATCCTCGGTGACGAACGAGCCCGTCTGGGCCATCTGGGTAGCGCGGTCGAACAGCGTATCGGTGACAGTGGTCATTGTGTTTCTCTCCTCTTTGCTCTCAGTCGATTGGATTGTGTTGGTGTCGATCGTTCGAACTTCGGTGGCGTCGCGGCCACGTCAGCTGCTGCGCCACGTGACCTGCCAGCGCGACGAGCTGGGCTCGGCGGCGTAGGTCACCTCCGCGCCGCGGTAGCTGCCCTGCAGCTCCCTGGCGATGTCCTGGATTTGTGCAGCGACGCGCGCGGCTTCACCGTGGGCGTGCTCCCGCTCGCGGTAGAGGTCCTGCAGCTGGTGCTCCAGGCTGCCGACCATGTCGATGACCTCGCTCGCGTCCGCGCAGCCGATGCGCTGCTGCAGGCGCTCGCGCTGTTCGTAGAGGTCGATCAGCTGCAGCTCGAGGCTCGCCGCCGGCGACGCGCCGGCAGCGCTGGCGGTCACCCCGCCCTGCTCGCGCTCGTGGTAGAGATCCCGGAGTTGCGACTCCAGGCTCCGGACCATGTCGATGATGGCCATCGACTCCGACACGCCGAGCTCACGCTCGAGCTGTTCGCGGTCCCCGTACAACGAGACGAGCTGGGCCTCGACGCTGCTTGTGTCCAGATCCGAGTAATGCGTCACGGTCCACTCCTTCTTTCCCAGCCGAAGCCGGACGGGCGTCCCGCATCCGCGATGCGGCGTCGACGCGTCGGCCGTGCCTCGGCTCCCAGTGGATCGACGCTGGGCGGACGGCGCTGGACAGGTGTATCCCCCGTTGCCGCATGAAAGATCACGTAGGGGTGAAGCCCAGTGCTTCGCAACACGCTGACGGTCCAGCCAGTGCAGCGCCTCCGAAGATCCGGTGGCAGCCGATCACGCGGCCGATCGCCGGCGCGGAGGGCCTCGGCGAAGCAGGCTCGAGTGACGCGTCCACGGCGCCCGCCACCGAAGGGGTCTACGTCGTCACGCTGTCCGATCTGCAGTACGCGAACCTGCAAGGCGTGGCGACGGTGGTGCCGGCACGCACCTTCGCCGAGATCCGCCGGCTCGAGGAGTGCACGCAGCACATCCGCATGGAGCTGATCTACGACGACGGCGACGACTCGCTGGTCGCCGCACAGTCCATCAACTCGCCGTGGAACGTCGGCGGCTCCCACGAAGTGCGCCTCGTGCAAAGCAAGATCGACCGCATGCGATTTCCGCGCTTGCCGTAGGGCGAACGCATCTCGCATCGGCACCAGCGGACGCCGACGAGCTGACTTGACCGCAGTGTGGGCGGCAACCGAAGAGATCCGGCAGCAATGGACCGAGTCGGGACCCGCTCATGACTCGACCTGATTCGCCACTGCAACGCCACCCGCCGACCAGCCCGGACCTGGTCCGGTTGGCCGTTCCGGTGGTGACGACTCTCGACTGGCTGGAACTGCGGCGCGAGCTGATTCCGCGCCTGTGCGGCATCGACAAGCCGGCCGTCGTGCTGACGCCGATGTGTGTGCGGTCGTTCCTGGTGCGGGCGCGCACGGCGATGCCGACGACATCCACGCGGGCACCGGCCGGACTTGCGCCGACGATCGCCGTCGACCACCCCGCCGCACCCGAGGCCGTGTCGGCGGTGGCGAATCGACTCGCCGCCTCCGATCTGGCGACCGTGCTGAAGGGAGTTGCGGCGGAACTCGAAGCCGACGTCGAGGTGAGGCAGAAGCTGGCCGAAGAAGAGGCTCCGCTCGCAGCCGAGCTGGCGACGGCGTCGACGCCGCCGGCCCCGTTCGAGGCGCTGGACGAGGCGGCGGTCGAACTGGTCGCGCCGGTCGATCCGACTGCGCCGGTCGCGCCGATCGCGGCGGCAGAAGCGTCGCCACCCGACGTGCTCCAGGCGGGCATCGCCATGGCCGACACCATGCCCACGACGACTCCGGTTCGCGGCGTCGAGTCGAAGGACGAACTCACGGAGTCGCCCGAGGAACTGTCGCCGCCGAACGCGAGCGAAAGCCCGCTCGATCCACACGACAGCGACACCGAACGCGAGGCGCGGTTGCCCTCACCGGAGGTGGAGCTGACGTCCATGGTCAGCGGGCCCGATCCGTTCTCCGCGTCGAGCCCGTCGGTGAACGACCCGTCCGGCGAGCTGTTCGATGCCGCACCAGCCGCGACCGCGATCGATGCGAACTCGGTGAGGTCCGATGCTCCGGAGGCGGCGCTCGAGGAGTCCGCATCGAGGCAGGCGGAGCCAGTGTTCGTCGAGTCGCCGGCCGCAGCACGGAGCGAAGCAGCAGCCGGACTCTCGGCGCCAGAACCCGGCCCGGCCCAGCTTGCGACGGTGCGCACTGACGCGGTCGCCGATCACGAAGTGGCACCGATTGTCCCGATCGTGGCGATGGTGAACCCGGCCGTTCCGCCGCCGCCGGCCATTGCCGAACAACGCGACCAGGACGGGGTCGCGGCCCGTCTGGAGACGACCGCACTCCCTTTGCCCCAGATCGGCACCAGCCTGCAGCGAGTCGAGACGTTGCTCGGCGAACTCGAGCAAGCACTGGCCGATCTGGCCCCGCGACCGACGCCCACACCCTCGCCGATCGACCTGGCGCCATTGGTCGAGGCGGTGCAGACCGGATTCGAACGGGCGACGGCGCAAGACGCGGCCACGACGGTGGCGCTGACCAGTCTGTCGGATCGGATCGACGGACTGGGCCACCAGGTCGAAGCCGGCGTGCAGCAGGCCCTGACGGCTCGGTCGACGCGAACTGTGCCGACGCACGCGGCAGCGAACCCCGTGTCCACGCCGCTGGTGGTCGCGCCGGCCGAGCGCACGCCGATCGCCATGTTGGCGCTGGCCGCACTGGTGCTGGGCTGGTCGCTGCTGTTCTGCTTCAAGGCCGGATCGCCGCGCCTCGCTCAGGGCACGTTGATCGTGGCCAATCTGCTCGGTTGCTGCTTGCTGCTGTCGCGGCGCTCTCGTTGAGCCCTTCGCTCGAGCGCCACGAACCACGATCCGAAACCTCAACCCGAGGCCATGCGCGTCGCCAGGCGCGCCAGCGCGCGACTCAACCGCGTGCGCACCGCCCCTTCGGCGATGCCGAGCTCGGCCGCGATCTCGGCGTGGCTCATGCCGATCACGCGCGCCATCAGGACCACCTCGCGCTGGTCCTCGTCGAGGCGATCGAGTGCGGCCTCGAACTTCGCGTTCGCCTCGCCGGCGATCGCGTGCTGGCTCGGCCCGAAGCCGCCGGGAGTCGCGTCGACCGCGTCGCTGCCGGCGACCACACGCGCGGCATCCCGTCGTTCGGCGGCGTAGTAGTCGGCGCGATTGCGCAGCTTGTTCATCGCCAGCGTGAACAGCCAGCGGCGGAAGCTGCCTTCGCCGCGCCATTCGTAGTGTTCGACGCTCTGCAGCGCCTCCCGACACACCGTCTGCACCAGGTCCGAGCACGACTCCTGCGCGCGCAGCCGCGGGCCGCTCTTCGCCCGCACGAACACCATCAGGTCCGGCAGGTGCCGGCGCAGCAGCGCATCGAGTGCCGCCGCATCGCCGCGATGCACGGCGGCGACCAGGTACTGCGAATCGGGCCCGGCGTCACTCACCGCGGCAGTCTAGCATTCGGAACGGAATCCCTGCATGAACGACGATCCCCAGGACCCGGTGGAACGCCTGCTCGACGCGTGCCTCGCCGCGCCGAGCGACCAGTGGCAAGCGGCGATCGACGCCGCCCGCGCGGCGCATCCGGAGCTCGCCGACGAGCTCGGCAAGCGGTTCCAGCTGCTGGCGGCAGCCGGTCTGGTCCGCGATCCCGCACCGACTACGGAGGCGAGCGCTCCGCGTGCGTTCGGCGGCTTCGAGCTGCTCGACGAACTCGGCCGCGGCGGCATGGGTGTGGTCTGGCGCGCGCGCCAGCGCAGCACCGGCCGCATCGTCGCCCTGAAGACCATCCGCGCCGACCTGCTCGGCCTCGCCAAGGCGCGCCAGCGCTTCCGGCGCGAGATCGAAGCGGTGTCGAAGCTGCATCATCCGGGCATCTGCACCGTCTACGAAGCGGGCGAAGTCGACGGCATCCCGTTCGTCGCGATGCGCTACGTCGAAGGCTCGTCGTTGCTGGCACACCTCGGCGCCAACGCCAGCGCACCGATCGATGGCACCACCACCGGCACCACCACCCGTACCTCCACCACCGGCACGGCGCCCGGCGCCGCGACCAGCGGCACCAGCACCCACACCAACGACGGCGTGCGCGCCACCGTGCGCTGGTTCGAGAAGGTCGCGCGCGCGCTGCACCACGCGCATTCGGCCGGCATCCTGCATCGCGACATCAAGCCCGGCAACCTGATGGCCGCGGCCGACGGCGAACCGGTCGTGCTCGACTTCGGGCTCGCGCGCGCCGAGGAGACCGACACCGACGCGCTGACCGCGACCGGCGACGAACTCGGCACGCCGGCCTACATGTCGCCGGAGCAGATCTCGCCGGCCGGCCGCCGCCTCGATCGCCGCACCGACGTCTACTCGCTGGCGGTGACGATGTACGAAGTGCTGGCCGGCCGGCACCCGTTCGCGGCGCCGACCCGCGAAGCGCTCTACCGCGCCATCCTCGCCGGCAATGCGCCGCTGCTGTCGCGCCACAACCGGCATGCGTCGCAGGATCTCTGCGTCGCCATCGCCACCGCGATGGACGTCGACCGCGACCGCCGCTACGAGACCGCGGCCGCGTTCGCCGACGACCTCGCGCGCGTGCTCGCGCACGAACCGATCCAGGCGCGGCGGCCGTCGCCTCTGATGCGCACGCTGCGCTGGATGCGCCGCGAACCGCTGGTGGCGACGCTGCTGGTGGCGCTGGGCACAGGCCTCTGCGCGGCCACGTTCTTCGCGCTCCGCTCCGAGCGCCTGCGCGCCGAAGCCGTCGTGCTGCAGCAGGCGGCCGACACGGAAGCGAACACCGCGCAGCGAACGACCGACTTCCTGGTCGGCTTGTTCGAAGTCGCCGACCGCAGCGCGTATCGCGGCCGCACCATCACCGCGCGCGAAGTGCTCGACGTCGGCTCGCGGCGCATCGCGACGGAGCTGGCCGGGGAACCACTCGTGCAGGCTCGGCTGCTGACGACGATGGGCAGCGTCTACCAGCACCTCGGCGTGTTCGACGTGGCCCGCGAGCAGTTCGACCAGGCGCTCGCGCTGCGGCGCAGCCACGGTGCTGGGGCCGCGGAACTCGCCGAGAGCCTGTTCCTCCTCGCAGAACTGCAGCACTTCAAGGACGACTACGCTGCGGCGGAGCCTCTGTATCGGGAGTCGCTCGCCTTGCTGCGCCAGCTCCACGGCGAAGAGCACCTCGACATCGCCCGCAACCTCGACCTGATCGGCCGCGTGCGCCGCGACCTCGGTCGCTTCGACGAAGCGGCGGTGCAGCACGAGCAAGCCCTGCAGATGCGCACGCGCCTCGCCGGCGACCGCAGCCTGCCGGTGGCGCAGAGCCTGCACAGCCTGGCGATGCTGGCCATGCAGCGCGGCGATGCCGAGCTCGCCCGCAGCCACTTCCAGCGCGCGATCGAGCTCTTCGAGCAGAACCTCGGTGCCGACAATCGGGAACTGCCGTCGGCGATGTTCGGCCTCGCCATGGCCGAGTACCGCGCCGGTCGCCGCGACGAGGCCCGCAAGGTGGCGGAGGCGACGCTGGCCAAGTGCCGCCAGCTGTACGGCGACGTGCACCACGGCATCGGCCACTGCGCGAGCTTGCTCGGCAACCTCGCCGCCGACGGCAACGACCTCGACACAGCG
>JBILEY010000341.1:0-5921 GCA_044351865.1 Planctomycetota bacterium
AAGCCAACCGATGCCGCGCCGAACGCCGCCGACCCTGCGGCCAAGCCCGCCGATGCGCCGGCCCCGACGCCCGCGGCCAAACCGGCGAAGTCGAGCGACCCGCTCGATCCGAACGGCGACGCCTCGGCGACGCCGGCGCCGAGCGAGCCGAAGGCAGGCGACAGCAAGCCGGCCGATGCCGCCGCCACCGAGGCACCGAAGACCCCGGAAGCCGCGACCCCGGCCGCCAGCGGCGCCGCCAGCGACGAGATCGTGCTGCCGACCGGCCAGAAGATCCGCGTCAGCAACCCGCCCGCCTCGATGGACAAGGTCACCGACCCGAAGAGCTACCCCGAGGTCGTGTGGCCGCCGTCGATCACCGACGAAGCGAAGACCGAAGCGCGCGACCTGGTCGAGACCGCCGCCACCGACGACGGCGTGCAGGGCCTGCGCGCGATCCGCAAGCTGGAGAGCCTCGGCCATCCGGCGGTGTTCGCCATCGTCGAGCGCCTGCGCCTGCTCGACTACAAGTCGATCGGTGGTTCGCAGCCGGCGAACACGCTGAACCGCGCGCTGCAGAACATCACCAAGAGCTTCGCCGGCTACGCCGAGGTGCGGCTCGACTGGGAGATGACGCCGGCGATCGCCGAGTTCAACACGCGCACGGTCAAGAAGTGGATCGACGCGCTGGCCAAGTTCCAGACGGCCGCCGACCTGCAGAAGGCCGTCGACGCTGCCAAGGGCAAGGCGCCGAAGGACGAAGACGACAAGTGACCGCGCGGGACGCGGCGGCGGGCGGGTCGAGCGCTATGCTCCCCGCCCCTCGATGACCGACATCGCCGCCGAACTCACCCCCAAGGAGATCACCCGCCGCCTCGACGAGTACATCGTCGGGCAGCAGAAGGCCAAGCGCGCCGTCGCCGTGGCGCTGCGCAACCGCTGGCGCCGCCGCCAGCTCGGCGTCGATCTCGCCGCCGACGTCTACCCGAAGAACATCCTGATGATGGGGCCGACCGGCGTCGGCAAGACGGAGATCGCGCGCCGCCTGGCGACGCTGGCGCGCGCGCCGTTCCTGAAGGTCGAAGCGACCAAGTACAGCGAGGTCGGCTACCACGGTCGCGACGTCGAGTCGATGGTGCGCGACCTGGTCGACGCCGCGGTGGCGCTGGTGCGCACCGAGAAGATCAAGGACGTGGCGCAGAAGGCCGCCGCCGCCGCCGAAGCGCGCATCTTCCGCGCGCTGGCCGACTCGCTCGGCCTCGCCGACTACCAGGACGGCGCCCACGGCGTCATGGACGGCGGCTTGTGGCGCCCGCGCCCCGGCTCGGTCGGCGCCACGCCGCCGTCGCCGGCCGACTTCGCCGAACGCGAGCAGGCGCGCGAGAAGCTGCGCCAGGACCTCGCGGCGTTCCGGCTCGAGGACCGCACCGTCGACATCGAAGTGCGCGACAGCAAGACGCCGACGCTCAGCGTCATGGGCCCGCAGGGCAACGAGACGATGGGCATCGACGCGCAGGCGCTGCAGGAGCTTTGGGGCCGTTCGCCGGGCAACAAGACGAAGGTGCGCAAGCTGACGATCGCCGAGGCGCGCGAGATCCTGCACGAGGAAGAGGCCGACAAGCTGCTCGACCAGGACCAGATCGTGCAGGAGGCGCTCGACCGCGCGCAGAACGACGGCATCGTCTTCGTCGACGAGATCGACAAGATCGTCAGCAACGGCGGCAGCGACGGTCCCGACGTGTCGCGCGAGGGCGTGCAGCGCGACCTGCTGTCGGTGGTCGAAGGCTGCTCGGTCTACACGCGCTACGGCCACGTGCGCAGCGACCACATGCTGTTCCTGGCCGCCGGCGCGTTCCACTTCCACAAGCCGAGCGAACTGATCCCCGAGCTGCAGGGCCGCTTCCCGGTGCGCGTGGCGCTGCAGTCGCTGACCGAAGCCGACTTCGTGCGCATCCTGACCGAGCCCAAGAACGCGCTGTGCCGGCAGTACGTCGCGCTGTTCCGCACCGAGAACGTCGAGCTGACGTTCACGGCGGACGGCATCCAGAAGCTGGCGTCGATCGCGTTCAAGGCCAACAAGACGACGCAGGACATCGGCGCCCGCCGGCTGATGACGATCCTCGAGAAGTGCCTCGAGGACCTGTCGTTCGAGGCCAGCGAGAAGGGCGGCCAGAAGATCGTCGTCGACGGCAAGCTGGTCGAGCAGCGGCTCGGCGACGCCGGCGACGACGCCGACCTGATCCCCTATCGGCTGTGAGCAGGCGGTGGCAGGGCAGGAGCACAGCGCGCGGATTTCCCGGAACGCCGCCGGGCCGGCATCGAATCACCCGGCCTTCCCTGCCCCTCCCCGCGCGACCTTGACCGAGATCACCGAGCCCCTCGTGCGTGCCGCCCAGAAAGGCGACAACGACGCCAGCCGCACGATCGTGGAAGCGCTGCAGCGCCCCGTGCTGGCGACGATCTTCCGCTTCCTCGGCCCGGCCTGGCGCCGCGACGTCGAGGACCTGGCGCAGGAGGTGTTCCTGAAGGTCTTCCGCGCGCTGCCGAGCTTCGACCCGGCGCGCGCCAAGTTCACCACCTGGGTCTACACGTTCGTGCGGAACCACTGCTACGACGTGCTGAAGAAGCGCCGGCTGCCGACCGCGAGCCTCGACGCCGCCGACAGCGACCAACCAAGGCGCGATCCCGCCGACCGTCGCGAGCTGGCCCCGACCTCGAGCCTCGAGAACCAGGAGCTCGGCCGCCGCATCGGCGAAGCGCTCGCCACCCTCGGCGAGGACCAACGCATGGTGTTCGTGCTGCGCGAGTACGAGAGCCTCGACTACGCCGAGATCGCCGCGATCACCGGCGTCAACGAGGGCACGGTGAAGTCGCGTTTGTTCCGCGCCAAGGAATCGCTGCGCGAACAGCTGCGGCCCTACCTGGAGGCCGGCGCGTGAACGAGCGCTTCGATCCCCAAGGTGCCGGCCCGCACGGTGCGGACGACACGCTGCCGCCGTTCCCGCCGGAGCAGGGCTGGCTCGACCAGCCGCTGCCGCCCGAGCTCGCCGACGTCGACCTCGGCGCGTTCGCAGCGCGCACGCTCGACGCCGTGCGAGACGAACGGCAACTCGACCGCGACCTCGCGGCCGTCGATCGCGACCTGCCACGCATCGTGCTCGCCTCCCACGAGGTGCCGGCCCCATCGCCGGACTTCGTGCCGAGCGTGCTGGCGGCGCTGCACCAGGACCGCCGCGCGCGCTGGCAGGAGATGCTGGCCCGCCACGTGGCGCCGGAGCCGTCGCCGGAGTTCGTCGCGCGCACGCTGACCGCGCTGCGCTCGGTGCATGGTGCAGCGGCGACGGCGACGGCTCCGGACCGCGGACTCGCGGCACTGCCGTCGACCACGAACGAGCGCCGCGCCGATCCGCGGTCTGGCGCCGGGCGTCGCACCGTCGGCATGCGTTTGGCCGGCGGAGTGCGTCGGGCCTGGCCGCTGTTGGCCGCGGCGGCGGCGACCCTGCTGGTCGTCTCCCTGCAGCGCCGCGATCCGACGCGCCCGCTCGAGGCACGACTCGCGGACATGGTCCCCCCGATCGAAGCGCACGCGTCCGCCAACTCGCCGCTGGCGTTCGCGCTCGCCGCGAACGAACGGCGCCGCGCCGACACCGCACTCGCCGTGGCCAGTCCGGACGGCGTCTGGCTGCAACTGGCAGGAGGCCGCTGACCATGATGCGCACCCTTGCCGCCACGCCGTTGCTCGCCGTGCTGACCTTGGCGCTGACGGCGCTGACGACCATCGGCCAGCAGACGACGGCCAAGAGCGGCGCCGGGCCGCTGTCGACCGCGCCACCGGCGACGGTGACGATGCCGCCCGGACTGCCGGAGTTGCTGCAGGATCTCGACGCGTGCTTCGCGCGCGGCGACGTCGACGCCTACATGGCGCACTTCACGCCCGACCACGACGGCGCGCTGGCGGTCGTGCGGCAGCGTCTCGAACGCTTGTGTGCGGCGGTGCCGCAGCGCCAGCGCCGATCGACGGTGGTCGGCGGCGCCCGCACGATCGGCCCGCGCGTCGTCGTGCTCGTGCGCAGCCAGGTCGAACTCGGCCGCGCCGGCGACGGCCCGCACGCGGCGTTCGCCGAAGACTGGCTGCTCGCCCTCGACGTGGCGGCGGCGGCCGCGCCCCCTGGTCGCGCGCGGCCGACGTTCGCGGTCGAGATCCCGACCGGGGCGAAGTGGCGCGACCAGGCCTTGCTGCGCTGCCCCGCCTGCAACTACGAGATCGGCGGCATCGCCGGCTGGCTGATGGTCCTGGTGCGCAGCGACCGTGCCCACGCCCTCGAAGCCGCGAGCTTCTACCTGCTCGGCACCGACATCGCCTGCGACGTGTCGGTCGAGTGCGCCGACGAACCGTTGCCGGCGGCGACGCTGGCGTCCGAGCTCGGGGGCACGCTGCAATCCCTGGCGAACGAACCGGCGCGCGCCAGCGCGGGCGGGCGCCGTCCGGTCGAGCCGTGGCTGCCGCCGTCGCTGCGCGCGATGCCGCCCCGCGGCCTCGACGCGGCCCGCATCGTCGTCGACCTGCCGCCCGAAGGCGGCGGTGGGCGCGCGAGCGAAGACCTCGATGGCAGCCGGATGCTGCTGCACGTCGCCGTGTTCGGCGGCTTGCGGCACCTGCTGCTGGTGCGCGGCAGCAAGCGTTCGCTGGCCCAGCACGCGGCGACGGTCGACGACTTGCTCGCCAGCTACCACCTGCTGCAGGTCGACGGCGCCATGGTGCATGCGGGCAGCGAGGCCCTCTCCCACCACTGCGGCGGTCAGATCGACGGCAGCACCTACACCAACGTGCTGCACGACCTCGTGCTGCAAGGCCCCGCGGGCTGGCGAGTGCAGCAGCGCACCGGCGGCGCGGCGTTCCGCGCGCTATGGACCAGCCCGGCCGGCTCGACGCTGTGGCTCACGGGCCACCAGGTGCCGCCCGGCATGCAGCACTGGTCGCGAGCCACCGCCGACGCGTGGCTGCGCCATCTGTGCACGCAGCAGCGCTGGACCGTGCTGCCCGACAGCGAGGTCGCCTGGAGCGACGACGCCGATTCCGGCATGGCCTGGCGCACGTTCGACGCCGAGATGCCGAGCGACGAACCGGCCAAGGCAGGCACCGCGCGACCGCGCCAGCACGTGCGGATCCTGCTGCGCAAGGACCTGCTGGTGGTGGCGAACGGCTGCGGGCGCACGCCCGCCGACGACGAAGCGATCCAAGCCGCACTGGCGACCCTGCGCCGGAAGTGACCGCGGCCTCTCAGCGGCCGACGGCCGGCGGACCGAGGCGCCGCAGCAGCGCGCGCGCCAGCACCATCGCCGCGTCCGGACGATGGCGGAAGAACAGCGACGGCTCGACCAGTTCGAGTTCGGTCAGCACGCAGTCGCCGGCGTCGTTCCACAGGAAGTCGGCGCGACCGTAGAGCAGCGGCGAACCGTCGGCACCAGGACACGGACCGCCGGCCTGCTGCACCACCTGCATCGCCCGCTGCGCCAGTTCGCGTTCGCGCTGCGTCGGGTCGTAGAGCTCGTCGCGCGCGCCGAAGTCGTCCTGCACGCGGTAGTCGCCGGCGACCGGGATCTTGCGCACGCAGTGCGTGATCTGGCCGTCGACGAAGATCGCCGACCACTCGCCGCGCACCAGCACCTGGCCGAGGAACGGCTGCAGCATCAGGTCCTCGTGCGGCAGCAGGCGGTCGACGTGCGCCTGGGCTGCGGCGAAACCCGCGGCCGTCGCCGGGAAACGCAGCGTCTCGCGCGCGGTCGAGCCGACGCACGGCTTCAAGAACGCTTCGCGGTAGCCGCTGTGCGCCACCAGCCGGGCGACGTCGGCGCGGCTGCCGCGATCGAGCCACGTGGTCGGCGCCAGCGGCACGCCGGCGGCGCCGAGCTGCCGCAGGTAGTGCTTGTGCGTGTTCCAG
>JBILEY010000343.1:0-5887 GCA_044351865.1 Planctomycetota bacterium
TCGCTCAGCGAGCAGACGAACGAGAACAGCAGCGACAGCGCGACCGCCAGGACGAACAGCAGCATGGGGCGAAAGCGGCCGGCCGGCCGCGGACGCCACGGTAGGCGCTGCAAGGCGGCGCGTCCACGTTCGGACCGCGCGCGCGTCGGCCGCCAGCGGGCCCGCTCAGGCTCAGGCCGGGTGGGCTGCGGTCGCGGTCTCGCGGCAGGTGAACGCGTACTCGCCGTTGCGCACGCGCACGGTGACGACGGCGCCGTGGCCGAGGTCGTGGTCGAGGATCAGCTCGGTCAGCGGGTCCTCGATGCGGCGCTTGATCAGGCGGCGCAGCTCGCGGGCGCCGAACTCCTCGGAGAAGCCCTGCTTGGCCAGCAGCACGCGCACGCCCGGCGAGAAGGTCACGCCGATGCCGCGGCGCTTCAGCAGGTCGGCGACCTCGCGCAGCATGTTGCCGGCGATGCGTTCGCAGACCTTCTGGTCGAGCGGGTTGAACATCACGACTTCGTCGATGCGGTTGACGAACTCGGGGCGGAAGAACTCGCGCAGCGCCTCGAACGTCACCGAGCGCAGGTCGACGTCCTTCAGGCTCTGCCGGCGGTGCGCCGCCGAGAAGCCCATGCGCGTGCGCACCGCGTCGATCTTCTCGATGCCCAGGTTGCTGGTCATCAGGATCAGCGCCTGGTGGAACTGCACCGTCTGCCCCTTGCTGTCGGTGATGATGCCTTCGTCGAGCAGCTGCAGCAGCAGGTTGTGCACCTTGTAGTGCGCCTTCTCGACCTCGTCGAACAGCACGACGCTGTTCGGCTTCTTCTTGATCGCCTCGGTCAGGAAGCCGCCTTCGTTGTGGCCGATGTAGCCGGGCGGCGAACCGATCAGCTTCGCGTACTCGTGCGGCAGCGCGTACTCGCTGCAGTCGACGCGGATCATCGCCGCCGGATCCTCGAACAGGTTGCGCGCCAGCGCCTTCGCCAGCTCGGTCTTGCCGGTGCCGGTGCGGCCGACCAGCAGGAACGTGCCGACCGGGTTGCTCGGGCGCTTCAGGCCGACGGCGGCCTTCTTGACCGCGCGCACCAGCGAGCTGATCGCGTCGTCCTGGCCGATGATCTGCTGGCGCAGGTTGCGCTCGAGGTTGTTGACGCGGCGGAACAGGTTCTGGCGGGCGTTCTCGTTGCCCGGCCGCGGCAGGAACGGATCCTCCGCTTCTTCGGCCGTCTTCGCGCCGGCCGTGCCCGACGGGATGCTGACCTGGTGGATCTCCAGCGACGGGTTGACGTCGATGCAGATCTGGTAGAGCAGCTCCTCGACGATCTCGAGGTCGTAGCCCTCGTCGAGCTTCTTGACCGCGGTCAGCACCTCGGCCTCGAACGTCGGCACGCAGGCGCGCACGACGCGTTGGCGGTAGCTCGCCTTGTTGCTGATGGGCACCGAGTGGAGCTCCTGCATGAGCTCGTCGGAGCAGCAACGCACTTTGATGAACTCGTCGATCAAGTCGAAGTACTTGATGACGAACGCTGCTCCTGGATGCTTCAAGTCGTTCGCTCCTGGGCCTGTTCTGGTCCCAGGGGTTTTCGGGTGCGTGCGCGCGGCGACTTGACGCACGCTGCACGAAACCCAGAAGTGTCCGTGTCCGCCGCTGCTGGAGCCGTCGCCACGACGACGGTGCACGCTGGTGTTGCCCGATCCCAAACTGCTCGCCCTGCTGGTGCACAAGGGCCTCGTGCCGATCGAACTCGCGCGCGGGGCCCTGGCATCCGGTGCGCCCGGATCGTTCCTCGTGCGCTGTGGCCACTGCACCGCGGCGCAGTGGGAGACGTGGCAGCGCACCGAAGCCGGCACGCGCCCGATGCTGCGCCGCTACGAGCTCGGCGAGGTGCTCGGCGAGGGCCACGTCGGCCGCGTGTTCGCCGCCGTGGACCGCACCGATCGCAGCGCCGTCGCCTTGAAGGTGCTGCGGCCCGAGCGCGCCGCCGATCCGGTGGAGACGGAGCGCTTCGTGCGCGAGGCGAAGTTGTTGATGGAGCTGCGCCATCCGCACCTCGTGCAGGGCCTTCGCGTCGCCAAGGAAGGCGACACGATCTTCTTCGCGATGGAGCCGCTGCCCGGCCGCGAGCTGCTCGCGGTCTTGCAGGAGCGTGGGCGGCTCGACGAGGAGACGGCGCTGCAGATCGTCGTCGACGTCGCCGGCGCGCTCGAAGCGCTGCACCAGAAGGGCCTCGTGCACCGCGACGTCAAGCCAGGCAACATCCTGTGGTCGGAGGCGCGGGGCGCCGTGCTGATCGACCTCGGTTTCGCCGTCGTCGGCGCCGACGCCGGCGGCAGCGACACCACGGCCGGCACCGTGCACTACATCGCGCCCGAACAAGCGAGCGGCGAGGCGCTCGACGTGCGCGCCGACATCTACGCGCTCGGCGCCACGCTCTACCACCTGGTCACCGGCTCGCTGCCGTTCGAAGGCCGCACCAGCGAAGAGGTGCTGGCGAAGCAAGTGCTCGAGTCGCTGTCCGGCGAACGCATCCGTGCGCTCGACCTGTCGCCGCAGCTGCACTACTTCCTCGAGAAGATGATGGCCAAGGATCCGCAGATGCGCTTCCAGGATCCGGCGCACCTGCAGCGCGAGGTGATGGCGTTCCTGCAGCAGCAGCGGCAGCGGCGCGAACTCGAGCAGAAGCAGACGAAGCCGGACCTCGGCGACTGGCGGAAGCGACCGCGGCGATGAGCGAGGTGCGGCGATGAGCGAGGTGAGGCGATGAGCGAGCCGCGCTACGACGAAGCGGCGCCGGGCACGCGGCCCGGCTTCCCGTATCGCTGGGCGTGCCGGCGCTCCGGCAACTGCTGCGCGATCCCCGGCGGCGTCGTGCGCGTCACCGCCGACGAAGTCGCCCGAATCGCCGGCCTGCTCGGCATGAGCGAGTCGGCGTTCCGTTCGCGCTACCTGCAGCCCGACGGCGAACGACTGAAGGACGGCTTCGGCAATCGCTGCGTGTTCCTGCAGGACGGCGCCTTGGCCGGCTGCGCGATCTACCCGGAGCGCCCGGCGAAGTGCCGGCAGTGGCCGTTCTGGCCCGAGGTGCTGGTCGACCCGGCGCTGCGCCGTCTGGTCGAACGCACGTGCCCTGGCATCGAGCCGCTGCCCGAGGCGCGCGGCGGCCAGATCAGCTGAGCCGCAGCTCGAGCAGGTCGATCTCGGCGCGGCCGTCGACCGGATCGATGCGCAGCCACTGCACCTCGGCCGGCAGCAGCGGGTGGCCGGCGAGCGACACGCGGTAGTGGTGCATCTGCCCGTCGTTCCATACCTGGAACTTCACCGAGCGCTCCTCGGCGAACGAGTCATGGTCGGCGCCCTTCCAGAACAGCTGGCCGACCCCGGCGTCGACGGAGTAGGCGGGGTTGTGGATGCGCATCACGAGCTCGACGGTGGCGATCGGCCGCGCCAGGCACGGCGTCACGACCCACGGATCGGGGCCGATCGAGTTCCAGACGAAGCCGACGTCGTGCGGGGCCAGCGCCGCGCGCGGCACCAGGTCGGGGTTCGGCCAGAAGCCGCGGCGCTGCTCGCGCACGCGCAGGTCGAAGTGGTCCTGCGACCAGCGCTCCGGCAGGAACAAGCGGTCGCGCAGCGACAGCAAGGCGTCGCGCTGCCCGGCCGGCAGCGCCGCGGTGCGCGCGACCAGTGCGTCGCGCGGCGGCGGTGGCGCCTCGACGTCGACGAAGTCGGGTACGCCGTCGCGCACGACGTACGGCCGACTGCCGTGCAGTGCGCCGTCGCCGAGGCGCAGCGCCGCCCCGGTGTTCGGATCGCGGAGCTGCGCGATCCACGCGGCATCGTCGGCGGCGGTTGGTGGGGCGGCCCTGCGGCCCGGCGCCGTCTGCGCCGCGAACAAGGCCGCGAGCAGTTCGTCGTCGCTGCGGCGCGGCGGGCGCGCGCGGAACCGTGGGCCCGGGATCGTCGCCACCACGCCGATGCGGCCCGGGGCCAGTTCGTGCGTTCGCGTGTGTGCGTGCAGCCACGCCAGCGCCTCGTCGGCCGGCGGTTCCTGCTGCGGCGGCCAGGCGTCGCACTGCGGCTCGAAGCGCGCACCCGGCAGGCAGGCGGCGAGATCGTCCGGATGGAACAGGTTGCGCTCCATGTGCGGCCAGCCCGGGCGGCGGAACAGGTAGTCGTCGAGCGCCGCGCGGTCGTAGCGGATCTCCTCCGTCGTCAGCAGCACCGCGCAGCGGGCGACGCGCTGCAGTTCGAGCAGCGTCTCGACCGGGTGCTCGACGTGCTCGAGCACTTCGCTGCAGACGACGACGTCGAACGCGCCGTCGGCGAACGGCAGTCGCGCACTGTCGACCGCCGCCGACGGCAGCGCGAACAGTTCGCGCGCGCGCAGGCAGGCTTCGTGCGACAGGTCGGTGGTCGCGGTCGGCACGCCGAACACGCGCTGCGCCACCGTCGCGAAGAATCCCTCGGCGCCGCCGACGTCGAGCAGGCTGCCGAACTCGAGCCGGTCGAGTGCCCGCAGCATGCGCAGGCCGCGCGCGAGGCGGCCCGTGTGGCCGGTCTCGCAGTCGGGCTGGCCGTAGCCGTAGACCGGCATGTGCGCGTAGAAGACGCCGGCGGGCGAGCGGCGCTGGAAGCGGTGTTCGAGCCAGCTGCGGGTGATGCGGGTGTAGAGGCCCATCGCGTGCTGAGCCTACGGGGCGAACGTTCGCGCGCGCAGCGTCCGTCGCGAACGCGCGCCACCGCGTCTCACTTCGGCACCAGCCGCCAGCGACGGCGCTGCAGGTCGATCGTGTGCGTCGCCAGGTCGGCGGCGCGTTCGACGTCGGCGTGGAAGCCCTTGCCACGGCGATGTACGCGCTGCACGCAGCACGGGCCGAGCCCTTGCACTTCGATCCAGTCGCCGCGCTGCACGGGGGCCCGGTCGACGTTCGTGTCGGCCGCCGCGTTCGTCGTCGCCACCGGCCCCACGCGCAGCGGCCGCGTCGGCGGCAGGTGGTTGTCCTGCCACCTGGCCCCGTCGGTGCAGACGTCGCAGGTGCCGCAGTCCTCGTCGAGGTCGTCGAAGCCGAAGTGTTCGTGGATCGTGCGCTTCCGGCACGCGCCTTCGGTGGCGTAGCGCACCATGCGCAACAGGCCCATCAGGTCGTGCTGCCGCTTCTCCGGCGGCAGCCACGCCGCGAGTTCGTCGTCGTCGGGCGCGCGCACGAAGGTCAGGTCGCGGCCGATCTCACCGGTGGTGCAGCCAGCGCTGCGCAGCAGCCGCAGCACGGTCTCGACGCGGCCGTCGTGGCGGTTCTTGGTGACGAACGTGTCGCGCAACGTGTCGAGGTCGACCGCGTGCAGCCGGTCGCCGAGATGGCGCAGGTGGTCGACGATCTGCCGCGCGAAGTCGGCCGACGGATTCGCCCACTCGGTGAAGTCGCGTTGGATCTGCAGGTCGTCGGCGCGGTAGAGCAGTTCGCACCACGCCCCTTGGCCGTCGCGGCCGGCGCGGCCGACTTCCTGGTAGTAGGCCTCGAGCGTGCGCGGGATCTGCCAGTGCACGATGGCGCGGATGTCGGCCTTGTCGACGCCCATGCCGAAGGCGTTGGTCGCCAGCATCAGCGCGTCGGGGCTCTGCTGGAAGCTCTGCTGCTGCGTGCGCCGTTCGTGCGCCGACAGGTCGCCGTGGTAGACGAACGGCCGCAGGCCTCGGCGCTGCAGTTCGCCTTCGAGCCAGCGCAGGTCGCGGACCAGGGCGCCGTAGACGATCGCCGGCCCGCCGGTGCGCTGCAGCACCGTCAGCAGGCGCGCCAGCTTCTCGTCGTCGTCGGTGCACGGCGTCACCTGCAGGAACAGGTTGTCGCGGGCGATGCCGGTGTGGAACAGCGGCGCCTGTTCGAGGCCGAGCACGGCTCGGATGTC
>JBILEY010000062.1:0-18395 GCA_044351865.1 Planctomycetota bacterium
CTTCGTCGACAGCGACTGGCTGTTCGAGATGGAGTTCACCGGCCTGCGGTCCCTGGTCGAGGTGCGCGACGACGGCGGACGCGCCGCCGCGCTGGCGAGCATCCCGGGCCCGGTGCAGCGCGAGCTCGCGGCGCTGCGCGGCGAACGCGCACTGCTCGACGGTGTGTTCGTCGCCACCGACGCGGCCGGGCGACCGTCGGCGGAGGCGCTGGCGACGGCGCTGCGCACCGGCGACGACGAACGCATCGCCTACTACGCGTTCGACCTGCTGCAGTGGGAGGAGTTCGACCTGCGCGCGCTGCCGCTGCTCGACCGCAAGGCGGCACTGCGCGCGTTGCTGCCGGCCGGCACCCACGTGCTGTTCGTCGATCACGTGCGCGGCGATGGCCCAGCCCTGGCGGCGGCGATCGCGGCCGCGGGCCTGCCCGGAGCGATCGGCAAGCGCGCGATCAGCGGCTACGGCAGCGGCACTTCCCCCGATTGGCTGCGCGTCGGGGCTGCCGCAACGACGCCCACGACGAACGAAGGCGCCGCGCGGCCGGCGACGGTGGTCGCGCGGCGCTGGAAGCCGAGCAACCTGGGCAAGGTCTACTGGCCGGCCGAGGGCTACACGAAAGGCGACCTGATCGCCTACTACGCCGCCGTCGCCGAGGTGCTGCTGCCGCACCTGCGCGACCGCCCGCTGCACCTGAACCGCTTCCCGGATGGCATCGACGGCAAGTCGTTCTACCAACGCGAAGTGAAGGACGGCTCGCCGCCGTGGCTGCGCACGCTGCCGATCCCGCACGACGGTGCCTTGGTGCCGCACCACGTCGTCGACGACCTCGACGCGCTGCTGCACGTGGTGAACCTCGGCAGCATCGACCTGCATCCGTGGCTGTCGCGCGTGCCGAGCCTCGACGAACCGGACTGGGCCGTGCTCGATCTCGATCCGAAGTCGGCGCCGTTCGCGCACGTCGTGCGCATCGCGCGCGCGGCCGGCAAGCTGCTGCGCGGCATCGGCCTGCGCCCGCTGCTGAAGACCTCGGGCAAGACCGGCATGCACGTCTTCGTGCCACTGCGCTCCGGCTACACCTACGACCACGCGCGCATGTTCCTCGAAGCGATCGCGCGCGTGCTGGTGCGCGAACTGCCCGACATCGCCACCGTCGAGCGGCTGCCGGAGAACCGCGGCGGCAAGGTCTACCTCGACTTCCTGCAGAACCGGCGCAGCCAGACGATCGTGCCGCCCTACTCGGTGCGCCCTGTGCGCGGCGCTTCGGTGTCGATGCCGCTGCGGTGGGACGAACTGGAGGACGACGAACTGTCGCCGCAGCGCTTCACCATCCACACCGCCCCGCCGCGCGTCGCGGCCCACGGCGACCTGTTCCGCGCCGCACTCGAGGATCGCCAGGACCTGATGCCGGCGATCGCGGCGCTGCAGGACGTGCTGCGCTCCGGTTGACTGCTTGCGCGCGCACGCCGCTCACCCACCGTGGCTCTGCAGACGGCGGCGCACCTGTTCGGCCCAACGACTGTTCGGATCGAACGTGAGGTAGGCACGCCAATGGCGGCGCGCGCCGTCGAGATCGCCAGCGACCGCGAGCGCTTCGGCGAGGTTGTAGTGGGCATCCGCGTAGTGCGGCACCAGTTCGAGTGCGCGCGACAGCGCGACGATCGCCCCGCGACGATCGCCCTGTTCGCCGAGCACGATGCCGAGGTTGTTCCACGCCTCCGCGTGCTCGGGCTCGGCTTCGACCGCCGCCGCGAACTGCACCGCGGCTTCGTCACGCCGCCGCAGCGCGTAGTGGCAGTTGCCGAGATTGAAGTGCGCCTCGGCGCCGGCCCCTGGCAGCGCGTGCTGGTAGGCGCGCGCGGCGTCCTCGAGGCGGCCTGCGGCCTCGGCGTCGACGCCGACCGCGAACCAGTCCTGCGCCGAACGCACGCGCGGCAAGGCCGTGGTGCCGGCACTCGACGCCTGGAAGTCGAACAGCAGTTGCCCGCTCGGCTCGAGCAGGCGCCCGTCCGGAGCGCGCACGACGACGCGGCGCTGGCCGACGCTGGCGAGCAGCCCGGCGAGAGCGGCTTCGGGATCGCGCACGACGGTGCGTGCCAGCTCCCACGCGCGCGCGATGCGCGGCGCCGACCAGCCAGCGCGCCACAGCTGCGCCAGCGTGCGGGCGCGCCCGACCGCGCGGAAGTCGAAGCGCTCTTCGTCGCTGCGCAGCGGCGCCAGCAGTTCCCGTTCGACGAAGCGACGCACGACCGCGCCGGGCAGGCCGCAGTGCGCCGCCAGTTCGTCCCGCGTGAACGTGCGCGCGTTGTCGCTCACGCGGCGCCCTCCGGCACGAGGCCGACGAACACCGGCGCCCGCAGCGAACCGGACTCGGTGCGCTCGAGGAAGCGCACGGTGCAGTAGAGCCCGGGCTCGACCCACTGGCCCGCCATGCCGGCATCGACCAGCGGCCGCGAAGCACGGCGCGCGGTCAGCAGACGCCGCAGTTCGGCGCGCTGGGCCACGGTGAGTCCCGAACCGACCTTGCCGACGCAGCGCAGTTCGCCGCCGAAGTCGCTGGCGACGATCACCGAACGCACGTCGCCGATTTCGTCGGGCTCGAAGCCGAGGATCAGGCAGTGCACTTGCTGCTGCAGCTTGATCTTGATCCATGCGTCGCCGCGTTCGCCCGGCCGGTACGGCGCATCCAGGCGCTTGCCGACGATGCCCTCGAGCGCCTGCTGCTGCGCCGCCGCGAACAGCGCGCGCCCGTGCGCGGCGACGCCGTCCGACGTCAGCAGCCGCGGCGAAGCGATCGCAGCCAGCAGCTCGGCGAGGGCCGCGCGCCGCTCGGCGAACGGCCGCGTCATCCAATTCTCGCCGCCGCGGTACAGCAGATCGAACACGACGTAGTGCACCGGCCGTTGCGCCGCCGCCACCAGAGCACGCGCCGGCGCCATGTTCTCGCGCCCGACGATGGCGCCGAAGTCCGGACGTCCGCCCGGCTGCAGCACCACCAGTTCGCCGTCGAGCACCGTGCCCGACGGCAACGCGGCGAGGAACGCGAGCTCCGGATAGCGCGCCGCGAGGTCGCGCCGGCGCCGGCCGTGCATGCGCAGCGTCCCGTGCTCCGCGTAGGCCATCGCGCGCACACCGTCCCACTTCAGCTCGAACACGTGCGCCGGCGAGTCGAACGGCTCGCCGCTCGTCGCCAGCATCGGCTCGATGTGCTCGGGCAAGGCCATGCGATCGCGCCCGGCTCAGCCTTCGACCTTGCGCGCGCCCTTCTTCTTGCCGGTGCTCGGCGCCAGCTTCTTGTCGGCCGGTTCGTCGGCAGCGCCCGCGGCGGGCTCGCCAGCCACCGGCGAGGCGACCGGCGCGCCGGCGAGCCGAGCCTGCGCTTCGGCGACGCTCTTCTTCAGCGCGTCCATCAGGTTCAGGATCTTCGGCTCTTCCTGGTCCTTCACCTGCACCACCTCGCGGCCGTCGACCTTCAGCGCGATCAGCTTCTTCAGCCTGGTCACGTACTGATCCGAGTAGCCGTCGAGGTCGAACGTCGCCAGCTTCGACGCGGTGATCAGCGTGTTGGTCAACGCCACTTCCTCGGGCTTGAACGACAGCTCCTCGACCTCGCTCTCGAACTCCTCCGCCTTGCGCACGCGCTGCGGGTAGTGCAAGCCGGTCATCACCAGCATGCGACCGAGCGGCCGCAGCAAGACCAGCTGCTCGCGACCCGCCATCACCACCTGCGCGATCGCGCACACACCGTTCTGCTTCATGCCAGCGCACAGCAGCGCGTAGGGCCGCGCCCCGGCGACGCCGTCGGGCAGCAGGTAGTGCGTCTTGCCGGCGAAGAACCGGCTGTCGACGGCGTCGGCCGGGATGAACCCGTCGATGCTGACCGCGCGGTCGGTCTTGGTGCGCAGCTTGTCGAGTTCGTCGGGATCGACGACGACGTATTGGTCCTTCTGGTGCTCGAAGCCGCTGACGATCGCTTCGCTCTTCAGCTCGCCGTGCTCAGGGCAGACCTTCTGGTACTTGACCCGCGCGTTGCAGTCCTTGTGCAGCTGGTTCAGGTGCACTTCCCCGGCGCTGTCGGTGGCGGTGAACGCCTTGACCGGCACGGAGATCAGGCTGAGCTTCAGGAACCCTTTCCAGGACGTGCGCGAGGGTGCGGCCATGCGATGAGGTGGTGCGACGGTCCGGCAGGATACCAGACGCGCCGCACCACGCTGGCCGAGAGCGACGCCAGATCCGAGCGCCGGTCGCCGCCGTGAGGCGGCGTCCGCACAGCTCGCATCGCCGACCGGCGATCAGACGTCGCCGAGCAGGCCGTCGATGCCGTTCGCGGTGATCGCGCCGAACGCGTTCGCCGTCGGCTGCAGCGCCGCCGACGTGGTGAACAGGTGCGTGCCGACGAACACCGGGTTGTTCGGCAGCGGCAGCGAGTAACCGTGCGTCGCGCCGGTCGAGATCCAGCCGCCGACGACGTCGAGCGTCGAACGCAGGCCGCAGCCCGGCATGCCGAGGAAGAACAGGTCGTTGATGCCCGGATCGGCGAACCCGAACACGTCGACGCCGACGACGACCGACGCCGGCACGTTGCTGGTCGTCAGCGACCAGTTGGTGCCGAGGATCGGACGCGTGGCGCCGGCCAGGGTCAGCGGCAGCACGTCCGCCGCCGGCAGGTTGATCGTGCCGACCAGAGCGGTCGACAGGTCGACGCTGCCCGGATCGGCGCTGGCGCCGCCCGGCGAGTAGCCGACCAGGAAGTCGTTGCCGTTCACGGTGGTGCTCATCGCCTGGAAGGCGAAGTGCACGGCGCCCGACGCGGTGTCGAACTGGATCTGGAACGTGTTGGCGTCGGCGGCGGTGCTGCCACCGAAGTCGTAGACACCGTCCCACGTGATGTAGGCGATGCCGCCGACCTCTTCGAACTTGACCTGGCCGCTGCCCGGGATGGTCGGGTTGCAGTCGTGCCAGACGTACCAGCCGGTGTCCAGGTTGCCGAGGAAGTCGACGGCCGTCGGATCGTAGAAGGTGCCGTTGCCGGCGCCGACCGAGACGAAACCGTTCGAGCAGACGGTCAGCGACGTCGTCGTGCCGCCGGCGTAGGCGAACGGCGCCGAGAGCGTAACCGCGATGTCGTCGTCGTCACCGAGCGCCAGCACCGAGGCCGAGCCGGACGGCGCAACGTAGGGCGAGATGCCGGCCAGGGTCACGTAGCCGCCCGAGCCGTTCGGCAGCATCGAGATGCCGGTGTTCGACAGGTCGAACGTCGAGAACGGGAACAGCTCGTAGAACGACGCCGGTATGGAGATGCAGCCAGCACCGAGGGTCGTGTTGGTGGCGAGGGTGCCGGAGACCGCCGGGCCGTTGACGTTCAGCGTGAAGTTGCCGACGTCGCCGAGGAAGCCGCCGACGCGGATGTAGTAGACACCGGCGTTGACCGGCACCGTCAGCGACGAGGCGAGGCCGCACGAATCGTCGTTGCAGCCGAGCGAGACGAGCGAGCCACAGCCACCGGCGCCGTCGAAGATCTCGATCGCGCTGTCGTGCGTGGCACCGCAGACGTCGGCCTGCAGCGTGCCCGTGCCACCCGAGAGGAACATGTACCAGACGTCGCTGCCGCCGAGCGCGCACGGCCACACCGGCGTCGAGTCGGTCGAGCCGATGTTGGTGTACGGGCCGTTGGCACCGTTGACGACGGGCAGGGCGCCACTGCAGTCGTCGTTTTGGGCGACGGCAGTCGAGGCGAGGGACGCCGCGACGGCGAAGGAAAGGAACAGGGAACGGTTCATGTGCAGGGAGTTGTCCAGGGCAGACGCAGACATTCTGACCCACGGCATGAGGAGGTCAATCGAGCACAACGGCCACCCTCACGCAGGCAGCCTCCGGCGAGGGTCGGCCGCAGACCGTGCTGCACGGTGCCATCGACGTTCCCCGTACACGACGACGGCGACGCGGACCTCGCGGCGCCGTACTTGGATTTCGCCGCGGCAACGTCACGCCCGGCGGGCGCGACGTTTCACAGGTCGCCGATGCCGCCATCGACGCCGTTGGCGGTGATCGCACCGAAGGCGTTCACCCCCGGCTGCAGCATCGCCGACGTCGTGAACACGTGCAGGCCGACCAACGACGGGATCGCCGGGATCGGCAGCGCATAGGAGTGTGCGCCGGTGTTGACCCAGCCGAGCAGCACGTCGAGAGTCGACCGCAGGCCACAACCGGGCAGGCCGATGGTGGCGAGGTCGTTCAGCCCAGGATCGCCGATGCCGAAGACGTCGACGCCGAGCGGCGCCGAAGACGGCACGTTGGTGACGTTCAGGTTCCACGCCGTGCCGAGCACCGGCCGCGTCGTCGCCGAGACGGTCAACGGCCGCTGGTCGACACCGACGTCGAGGTTGCCGAGCAGGGCGGTGGAGAGGTCGATGCTGCCCGGATCGAGGCTCGGGCCGCCCGGCGAGTAGCCGACGAGGTAGCCGTTGCCGGTCGTCGGCATCGACTGGTAGACGAAGCTCACGAAGCCGCTGGCGAGGTCGAACTGCAGCTGGAACGTGTTGTCGTCCGCGGCCGAACTGCCACCGAAGTTGCGCACGCCGTCCCAGGTGACGTAGGCCGTGGACCCGATCTCCTGGAACTTGACCTGGCCACCGCCGCCGGTCGGATTCATGTCGTGCTGGGTCCACCACCCGGTCTGCGGTGCAGCGAGGAAGCTGCTGGCCTGCGGATTGAAGCCCGTGCCATTGCCGAGGCCGACCGACACGAAGCCGTTCGAGCAGACCACCAGCGACGTCGTCGTCCCTCCCGCGTGCGCGAACGGCATCGACAGCGGCACGGTGACCTGGCTGTCGTCCGACAGCTGCAGCGCCGCCGCGCCGGCCGTCGGCGGCACGTAGGTGGCGATGCCGGCGATCACCACGTAGCCGGAACCGGTCGGGATCAGCGTGAACGACGTGCCGCTCAGGTCGAAGGAGCCGGGCAGGAACAGCTGGTAGAACGACGCGAACGTGCGGTAGCAGCCGGTGCCGAGCGTGGTGTTCGTCGCCAGGACGCCGCTGGCGGTCGGGCCGTTGACGTTCAGCGTGAACGTTCCGGTCTGCCCGGCGAAGCCGCCGACGCGCACGTAGTAGGGCCCCGCACTCGGCAACGCGACCGACAACGACGACGCGGTGCCACAGCCATCGTCGTTGCAGCCGAGCGAGACCAAGGCGCCGCAACCGGCCGCACCGTTCAGCACCTGCAGCGCCGTGTCGAAGCCAGCACCGCAGACATTCACCTGCAGCGTGCCGGGCGCGGCCGCCAGGAACAGGTACCAGCGGTCGTTGCCCGCGGCGCCACATGTCCACGCAGGCGTCGACGTGGTCGCACCGACGGTGGAGAACGGACCGTTCGCCCCTTGCACGAGCAGGACCGCTCCGGAGCAATCGTCGTTCTGGGCGGACGCGGCGACGACGAACGCTGCCGCGGCGAGCGCGGTCGACAGCAGGCGGGCATGCGGCATGGGAGACCTCGCGACGAAGGAGCGCGGAGTCTGCCACGCTGCGGCCCCAGCGACCACCCCTGGGCCAGAGCCCTACAAGGCCAGGAAACGCTGCGCCAGCGCCGGCCCGGCACAACTGTCCTCGTGCTTGAAGAACACGAACGCCGCCCCGGGCCGCGCCAGCACCCGCTCGCGCCACTGCCGCAGGTCGTCGTCGGCGTAGCTGGCGCGGCGCAGGCGCAGGTAGCTCCACGTCGACGTGTCGGCGAGCAACGGCGGCGGCAGTTCGTCGCGGTCGCTCGCCACAACCGCGGCGTCGCGCTCGCGCAGCAGCGCCAGCACGTCGTCGTCGCTCCAGCTGGCGTGCGCGAACTCGAACGCGACCTTCACCCCGGTCGGCTGCAGGGCGAGGAAGTCGCGCAGCACCGCGGTGTCCTTCTTGACGAACTTCGGCACCTGGTAGAAGACGCAGCCGAGCGTGTCGCCGAGCGGGGCGATGGCGGAGAACAGCACCTGCAGCAGCTCGCCGCAGTCCTTCAGCTTCTGCGTCCACGTGAGCCGCTGGCTCGCCTTCACCGCGAAGCGGAACGACGCCGGCACCTGCGCGCGCCACTTCGCCGCCATCTTCGCGTTCGGCAGCCGGTAGAAGGTGTTGTTCAACTCCACCGACGGCAGGCGCTCGGCGTAGAACGGCAGCATCGCGTCCTTCTTCAGCTCGTCGGGATAGAACGCGGGCCGCCACTCGTCGTAGCTGAAGCCGCTGGTGCCGACGAACAGGCGGGACGCTGCCGGGTTGGTGCTCACCACCGCAGGATACGGGGCGCGGCGGCCAACGGCCTCACGCCGCCGACCGCCACCGCCGCGCCGTCGCTCTCACGCCCACAGCACGAGCCCGCGCACCTTGGCGTCGTGGCGCCCGGTGCCCGGCACGCGCACGCGCATGCCGTGCTGGTAGTGCCCGGCGAGCTCGACACGATAGCCGCCGTCGAACGCGTGCACGGTGCCGACCTTGACGCCGCGGTGGACGAGCGGCACCACCAGCGTCTCGACCTCGCCTTCGCCGCGCGTCACCACCAGCTCGACGAGCACGTCGCTGGGCTGCAGCGCGCCGAGGTCGACCTCGAGGTGCACGTCGAGGTGCTGGCCGACCTTGAAGTCCTGCATCTCGACCGTGGTCGCGGCGACGATCTTCAACTTCTCGAAGCCGGAGCGCACCCGCAGGAACTCCTTCGCCCGCTCGCGCGCCGGCGCCTTCTTCTCCGCCTGCAGCGTGAAGTAGTTGCCCGCCAGCGGCCGGTAGGCCTGGCCGAGGGAGTCGCTGACCATGCGGTCGGTGTTGACCAGCGTCGGCACCGTCTCCAGGCAGTGCTTCATCATCTCGCACCATGTCGACGGCACGCCGTGGCCGTCGCGGGCGAAGAAGTTCGGCACCAGCTCCTCCTCGAGCAGGCGGTAGAGCGCCGTCGCGTCGGCCTGGTTCTGCAGCTCGTGGCTGCCGTAGACCTGGTTGGCGCCGATCGTCCAGCCGTTGCCGCCGTCGGCGGCCTCGGGCCACCAACCGTCGGCGATCGACAGGTTCAGCACGCCGTTGGCGGCGGCCTTCATGCCGGACGTGCCGCTCGCCTCCTCCATGCGCGTCGGCGTGTTGACCCAGACGTCGACGCCCTGCACCAGTGCGCGGGCGACGGCGATGTCGTAGTCCTCGACGAACACGACCTTGCCGAGGAAGTCGGGCGAACGCGCGATCTGCACGATCGACTTCAGGATGTCCTGGCCGAGCTTGTCGCGCGGATGCGCCTTGCCGGAGACGACGATGCGCACCGGACGCTCGGGGTGCGACAGGATGCGCAGCAGCCGCGCCGGATCGCTGAACAACAGGTGCGCGCGCTTGTACGGCGCGAACCGCCGCGCGAAGCCGAGGTAGAGCGCCTTGTCGTCGAGGCCGGCGAGCGTCGCACTGAGCACGACCGGGCTGTCGCCGCGCGCGTGGAACGCCTTGGTCAGCGAGTTGCGCACCGTCTCGAGCATCATGCCCTTGTTGGCCTGCCGCACCTTCCACAGGTCGGCCTCCGCCACGCGCGCCGCGTTGCCGAAGTCGGCCGGACGCACGGTGTCGTCGTCGCCGCGCAGCAGGCGCACGATGCCCGACTGCGTCCACGTCGCCAGGTGCACGCCGTTGGTCACCGACGCGACCGGCACTTCGTTCTCGAGCAGGCCCGGCCAGAACGCGTGCAGCAGCTTCTGCGAGGCGAGGCCGTGCAGCTTGCTGACGCCGTTGACGAACCCGGCGAAGTTCATCGCCAGGTAGGTCATGTTGAACTCGCTGGTGCCGCCGCTGGCCTGGCCGAGCGCGAAGAAGCGGTCCCACGGCAGGCCGACCCACTCTTCGGCGTCGCCGAAGTAGCGGCGCACGAGGTCCTCGGCGAAGCGATCGTGGCCGGCCGGCACCGGCGTGTGCGTGGTGAACAGCGTCGTCTGCGCGACGTATTCACGCGCCGCTTCGAACGGCAGGCCTTCGCCGCGCACGAGACGGCTCGTGCGCTCGAGGGTCAGGAAGGCCGCGTGGCCTTCGTTCATGTGGTAGACCGCCGGCCGCACGTTCATCGCGCGCAGCAGGCGCACGCCGCCGCGGCCGAGCACGATCTCCTGCTGGATGCGCATCTCGGCATCGCCGCCGTAGAGGTTGCGCGTGATGTCGCGGTCCTCGGGGCGATTCTGCGGCAGGTTGGCGTCGAGCAGGAACAACTGCACGCGCCCCACCATCGCCCGCCACGCGCGCAGGTGCAGTTCGCGGCCCGGCAGCGGCAGCGTCACCTCGAGCGGGCGGCCGTCGGCGGCGCGCACGATCTCGACCGCGAGCTTCTGCGGCCGGTTCTCCTTGTCGGCGGCGACCTGCTGGCCGTCGCTCGACAGCTGCTGGCTCATGTAGCCGAAGCGGTAGAACAGGCCGACGCCGACCAGCGGCACGTTCAGGTCGCTCGCCGACTTCAGGTGGTCGCCGGCGAGGATGCCGAGGCCGCCGCTGTAGATCGGCAGCGAGTGGTGCACGCCGAACTCGGCCGAGAAGTAGGCGATCGGATGCTGCGGCGACAGCGCTGGCGCCCCCGCTCCGTCGCGCACCGGCATCGGCTGGCTCGCCGTCGCCATGTAGGCGTCGAAGCGCTTCAGCACCGACTGCAGACGGCGCAGGTAGTCCTGGTCCTTCGCCTTGCGCTCGAGGGCCTCGAGGCCGACGCCCTGCAGGAACGCGACCGGGCTCTCCCCACTCTTCTGGAAGCCGGGCGCCAGCTCCTCGAACAGCGAGCGCACGCCGCCGTTCCACACCCACCAGAAGTTGCGCGCCAGGCGCTCGAGGCCGCGCAGGCTCTGCGGCAGCGACGTCGACGCCTCGAACGGCGACAACCGCGGCGTCGTGCCGGAGCCGGGGGACGGCAGCGAACGGCGCGGCAGCCGGAACTGCACGACCCCGGTGGTGCTGCGCAGCTGCACCGCGGCGATCGCGCGCGAGTACGCGTCCTGGTAGTTGGCGAACAGGTCCTTCCACGCGGTGCGGCCGGCGGCGGCGCGGCAACGCTGGCGGCGCGTTTCGGCGTCGCCCTGCTGGTCGAGGAAGCCCTCGATCGCGTCGACGGTCGCGGTGACGACCTGCTTGTAGGGCACGCGTTCGCGCTTCAGCACGGTGATGCCGTCCTGCGGGCCGAGGCCCGCCGACACCGCCCAGCGGCCGAAGCCGGCGAGGTCGGTGGTGATCGTCGGCACGCCGACCGCGAGCGCTTCCTGCGGCGTGTAGCCCCACGGCTCGTAGTAGCTCGGGTAGGCGCCGAGGTCCATCGCCGCCAGCACCGCTTCGTATTCGCGGCCGAACAGACCGTCGTCGGGCCGCAGGTAGATCGGCACCTGCACGACCTTGACCCGGCTGCCGAGCTTGTTGTCGAGGCCGATGCGCTTGCAGTGCGCGTGCACCGGGTCGCGCTCTTCGTCGAACAGGTTGTGCGTGCACAGCCCGATCGGCCCGTTCGCCGCCCCACCGGCGAGGCGCTCCATCAGCTCGCCGCGCACGCCGCTGTTGCCCGCCGGCACCAGCAGGAACGCGACCACGCGCTTGCCCTTGTCGTGCTGCAGCTGCGCCAGCGCGTCGAGCAACAGTTCGATGCCCTTGTTGTGGAACTCGTAGCGGCCGGCCAGCGCGAAGAACGACGCGTCGGACACGTCCTCGCCGAGCATCGCCTTGGCGACCCGCGCCAGTTCGGCCCGGGTGGCACTGCGGTCGCCGGCAGCGAGTTCGTCGACGACGGCGAGGTCGATGCCGTTCGGCAGCAGCGGTTCGACCTTGCGCGTGTGCAGCAGCTCGGCTTCGCCGGCGGTGATCGAGCTGACGGTGGTGAACACGTCGGCCTTGCGCGCACAGACGCCTTCCAACGAGTGCTTGGCCTGCACGCCGTGCACGCGCGCCAGCTCCTCGACCGTCTTGCCGCCGAGGCCCTTGTCGGCCGCGGTCGGGTCGGGCGTGATGCCGAGCGACGCCATGGCGCGACCCAGCATCGTCGCATGCGTGGTGAACACGGTGCCGATGCTCGGGATGCGTTCCTGCAGGTAGAGCAGCGAGGCGCCGGTCATCCACTCGTGCGCCTGCACCACCGCGCGGCGGTGGAACGGGGCGAGGAACTCCTCCCACCAGCGCTCGATGACCATGCCGGCGGCGATCGAGAACAGCACCGGCTCGACGTAGTCCCAGTCGCCGGCGATCGAGTCGACGCGGTGCCGCTCCCACAGCCCGGCGAGGATGCCGTTCTTCTGTTCGTAGAGGCCGGAGAAGCCGACCAGGATGCAGCGCGGCCGACCCGGGATGCGCCAGCGGCCGACGCGCACCGGCACGCCGATCGCGCGGCAGCCCTGCGCGAACTCCTCGAAGCCGGGCTCTTCGTCGAACGGCGGCTGCGCGCCGGTGCCGCCGAGCAGCTGCGGGCCGATCGTGATGTAGTCGTCGCCGTACTGCTCGACGGCGGTCACGGCCTTGCTCGACAGCACCGTGTGGATGCCGCCGACCTTGTTGCAGACTTCCCAGCTGATCTCGAACAGTTGGAACGAACGGTCGGGCATGGTCACTGCTTGTGCTGCGCCGCGGCTTTGCCGGCGGCGGATTTCGGAAGGGCCTTCCGCACCTGCACCTTCAGGTCGTCGAGGGCCGTCATCACCGTGACGAACGCCGCGTGCGGCGAGTCGTAGGGACTGAAGTACTCGTGCACCTCGGCGTCGCTGTGGTGCTTCGTGGCGATGTAGTAGACGTGGTCGGACGTGGTGAACTCGCGCCAGGCCGCCAGCAGGTCGGGGCGCTTCTTCGCCACCGCCAGCACGTCGGCGCGCAGCGCGTAGATCGCCTTGTGCGCCTCGACCTGCATCGGGTTGCCGAGCCACGCCGACAGGTTGCGTTCGACGTCGGCCCACGACACCGGGTTCGGGATGTCGAGTTCGCTGGCGACGTCGCGTTCGGCGGCGACCTGCGCCGGCGTGCGGAAGCGGAAGCTCGGGTCCTGCAGCACCTGCTCGGGCAGGTGCCGCATGAACTCGAGGATGCCGGTTTGCTCGCCCTGGTGCTCGCCGAAGGTCTCGTAGTCCATGAACAGCCCGAGGAACTGCGCTGGCGGCGGCACGTCGTGCAACCAGCCGGCGTAGGTATCGGCAAACAGCGGGTACGAGGGCCACTTCCGGTTGGAGAAACGGAAGGCGATGTCGTCCGACAGCGAGTAGCTGCGCAGCAGCAACTTGAGCCGTTTGCACGAACGCGGCCGGTAGGGCACCTGCGGGCTGCGCCAGCCGAGCAGCCGGTCGGCGCCTTCGCCCATCATGCACTCGAAGCCGAGGTCCTCGACCTTCTTGCAGATCGTGTTGTCGAGGATCAGCTCGGTGTTGCGGAACGTCGTCGGCGCGCCGAACAGGTCGGTCACCGTGTTGCGCTGGATCTCCACCTGGTCGGCGAACTCGTCGAGGTCGACGACGCCGGCGAGGCTGTGCTGGCTGGTCTCGCACAGGAACTCGACGTTGCCCGACTCGGCCAGCGCGACGAAGCTGTCGAGCGCGTCCGGCACCCAGTCGCGCAGCTGGCGGATGACCGTGCCCGACAGCGAGAACGAGCAGCGGAACTGGCCGTCGGTGCGCTCGATCGCGTCGAGCAGCAGCTTGTTCATCGGCAGGTAGCAGCGCTCGGCGACGCGCTCGGCGACCAGCCGGTTCAAGCCGGTGTCGAAGTAGTCGAGCTTCTTGATGCGGTCGCTCGGCTGCCACTTGCGCAGCCGGTACGGCTGGTGGACCTGGAAGTAGAAGACGACGTCGATCACGGCGAGGCCTTCGCCTTCTTGCCCTTCTTCTCCGTCGCGACCTCGCACGCCTGCCAGGCACGCAGCAGTTCCCCGGTGTTCCACGCCTGCGCGAACGTGCCGCCGGGCCGCTGCGGCTCGTCGCCGTCGAACACCTCGCTGACGTGGTCGAGTCCGGCGCGGTCGAGCTCGTCGAGCAGCAGGAGCAACCAGCCGCGCAGCTGCGCGCGTTCGTTCGCCTGCTCCTTCGGCGCCGCCGCCGCCAGTGCCGCCTCGACGTAGAACCCCGCCAACCATGGCCACACGGTGCCCTGGTGGTAGGCCTCGTCGCGCGCGTCGCCGCCGCCTTCGTAGCGGCCGCGGTACGCCGGATCGCGCGGCGACAGCGTGCGCAGGCCGCGCGGCGTCACCAGCTCGGTGCGCGCCGTCGCCACCACCGCCGCCCGCTGCGCCACCGTCCATGGCGCGCGCGGCAGCGCCGCGGCGACCAGCATGTTCGGGCGCACCGCCGGATCGGCGACACCGCCGTGCACGCGGTCGGCGAAGCGACCGGGCCGGCCACCTTCGCTCGGCAGCCAGAAGGCGCGCACGAACGCTTCGCCGCAGCGGTCGCGCGGCCCTTGCCAGCGCTTGCCGTCGTGCTCGGCGAGGAACGCCAGCAGCGAGTACCACAGCGCCTGGATCTCGACCGGCAGGCCCTGACGCGGCGTCACCGGCCCGCGGTGCGTGCGCGCGTCCATCCACGTCGCGTTGAGGTCGGCGCGGCCGGCGCGCAGCAGGCCGTCGGCGTCGACGGCGAGGCCGAGGTCGGTGCCGCCGACGTAGGCCTCGGCGATCTGCACCAGCGCCGGCAGCAGGCGGCCGGTGACCAGCGCGCGGTCGCCGTCGGCGTCGGCGAAGCGCTGCACGGCCAGCGCGAACCACAGCGCCGCATCGCAGCTGCCGTAGTGGCTGTCGTCCTGGTCGCGGCCGTAGATGTTCGGCAGCAGACCGCGGCGCAGGAACGGCAGCGCCCCGACCAGCACGTCGGCGCACAGATCGGCGCGGCCGCGCGCCAGCGTCAGGCCGGGCAGCGCGACGAACACGTCGCGGCCCCACTCGCCGAACCACGGGAAGCCGGCGAGCACACCGAGGCGGCCGCCGTCGGCGCGGTACAGGAAGTCGTCGGCGCCGAGCTGCAGCCGCGCGACCTTCGGCTCCGGTGCCTGCTGCGCCTTCTGCCAGACCACCGTCGCGTGCGCCTGCACTTCGTCGAACACCGCGGCCGGCGCGTCGCACGGGGCGCCGAGGGCGAACGCCACCGTCGCGTCGCGGCCGGGCGGCAGGGTCAGCTCGAGCACGCCGTAGCTCCAGCGATCGCCGTGGTGGTCGTAGCCGCGCGCGTCGTCGGTGGCGCAGTGGAAGCCGCGGTACCAGGACGCTTCGTTGCGGAACGCGGCGACCCCGTCGGCGGACAGCCACAGCATCGGCAGCGACTCGTTGGGCCGCACGCCCCAGCTGGCGCCGCGCGCGTGCACGGTGGCATCGAAGCGTTCGTCGGCCGCCGGCAGCTGGTCGGCGTCGCACCAGCCGAGCAGCGGACGCACGTCGAGGCGCAGCGGTTCGCCGCCGAGGTTCTGCCAGCGCACCAGCAGCAGCGGCGGTCGGCCCACGTCGGTGCGCTGCAGCGCCACCGTGCGGCGCAGGGCCACACCGTCGGCGTGGAACGTCCACTGCGGCAGCGGCCGATGCGCGAACGCCACCGCGGCCTGCGGCGGCGACGACTGTGCGTGCCCGCGCCAGTGCGCGTGCAGCAGGTGCACCGTGCGCTCCGGGGAGACCACGCGTTCGTCGAGCGCCGCGACCACCATGCGCCGACGCGCCGAGCCGTTCGGTCGCGCGATCCACAGGCCGTGGTAGCGACGGCGCACCAGGTCGTCGGCCGAGCCGCAGGCGTAGCCACCCGCACCGTCGGTCAGCAGCCACTCCGCGTCGCCGGGCACCCGCAGCGAGCGGGAGTGCGGATCGTTCGGAACGGCGGAGCGGGCAGGTGGCATTGCGAAGTCGGTCGCGGACCGCGACGAGCGGCGCGCAGCCTACGACGCATGCCCTCGGTATCAACGGTCCTTCCCGGCAGGATTCGGCAGCAAGCCCTGTCCCTCTGCGACCGCTGCGTGCATCCTCACGCGGCACCGCGCGACCTCACGTCGCGCCGAGGCCACCACATGGTCAATCTCGACCTCAGGAACACCCTCGTCTTCATCCTGGCCGGCGGCGAGGGCAGCCGGCTGAAGCCACTGACGTTGCAGCGCGCCAAGCCCGCGGTGCCGTTCGGCGGTTGCTACCGCATCATCGACTTCACGCTGAGCAACTGCATCCACTCGGGGCTGCGCCGCATCCACCTGCTGACGCAGTACCAGGCGCGCTCGCTGGAGGAGCACATCCGCTTCGGCTGGAACTTCCTGCCGCGGCGCCTCGAGCAGTGGATCACCTGCAGCCCGCCGCACCACGTGTCGGTCGGCAAGTGGTACCGCGGCACCGCCGACGCGATCTTCCACAACCTCGATTCGATCGAGGACTGGCAGCCGCCGAACACCGTCGTGCTGTCGGGCGACCACATCTACCAGATGGACTACCGCGACATGCTCCGCGAGCACATCGAGCACAGCGCGGCGTTGACCATCGGTGCCGTGAAGATCCGGGCCGAGGAGGCGTCGAGCTTCGGCATCCTGCAGGTCGCCGCCGACGGCCGCATCACCGGTTTCGTCGAGAAGCCGAAGCACAACGCGCCGCAGATCCCCGGCGAGCCGGGCTTCTGCTACGCGTCGATGGGCATCTACGTGTTCGAGACCAAGGAGCTGGTGAAGCGCCTGCGCGAGGACAACGCGATGCCCGAGGGCCAGGGTGGCGACTTCGGCCACCACGTGATCCCGCGCATGCTGCACCAGGTGCCGATCTACGCGCACGCGTTCCGCGGCCTGAGCGGCGACGACCCGCCCTACTGGCGCGACGTCGGCACCATCGAGGCGTACTTCGACGCGAACATGGACCTGTGCAGCGTCAAGCCGCAGCTGAACCTGTACCGCAAGGACTGGCCGACCTACACGCTGTGGCACAACGACCCGCCGGCGAAGACGGTGTTCTCGGTGGGCGGCGACGGCCGCCGCGCCGAGGTGCAGGACTCGCTGCTCGCCCCCGGCGTCGTCGTCTCCGGCGGCAAGGTGCGCCGCTCGCTGCTGAGCAACCTCGTCTACGTCGACGAGCACAGCCAGCTCGACGAGTGCATCGTCATGCGCGGTGCGCGCATCGGCAAACGCTGCAAGCTCAAGCGCGTCATCGTCGACAAGTGGAACGAAGTGCCCGACGGCACCGTCATCGGCTACGACCTCGAGGCCGACCGCAAGCGCTTCACGGTGTCGAGCACCGGCATCGTCGTGGTCGCGCGCGGCCACCAGTGGAAGTGACGCCCGCGGCGGCGGCCTGACGGGCGGCCTGACGGGCGGTCTGACCGGTTGGCGCGGCCGAACTGGCGCGCGGCGGACACGAACGGCGGCGGACGCAAAATCCTTGTCCGCTGGCGAGGGGCGCTGCCGCTGCAGCGGGCATGCGCACCCTGTCGTTCGTGCTCCCCGTCCTCGCCGCCACCGCGGTGCTGCCCGCGCAATCGCTCGCCATGGGCGAACTGATCCTCGGCAACACCGCGCGCTGCACGGTGCAGGCCCCCGGCAGCCTGCTCACCGTGGTCGCCTTGTCCACCGCCGGCACCGTCGCCGGCCCGTGCGTGCCGGGCCTCGGTTGCGTCGACCTCGCCGAACCGTGGTTGTTCGGGCCGCTGCTGCTGCCCGACGCCGCCGGCGTGGCGACGATGGCGTTCGAACTGCCGGTCGGTCTCTTGCCGGGCCCGCTCGGCGCGCAGGCGCTGGTGCTGTCGGCCAACGGCCTCGCGGTGTCCAACGCCGTGCTCGGCGCCATGCAGCCGCTGTCGAGCTACGACGACGACTTCGCCGGCGGAGCGCTCGGTCCCGGCTGGCAGATCCACAACCCAGCCCTGCTGCAGCACTCGGTCGCCGGTGGCGAACTGCACCTGCGGCCGCTCGCCGGCGGGCCGGCGGCGACCTGGTATGCGAACGGCGAAGGGCCGCTGGTCCACCGGATCGTTCGCGGCGACTTCACCGTCACCGCGCAGGTGCGTTCGTACCGGCTGTCGAACCCGCTGCTGCCGCCGCCGTCGAACTACGACATGGGCGGCCTGACCCTGCGCGACCCGGCCAGCGACCAGGGCCCGAACGACTGGCTGCACGTCGCCGTCGGCGGCGGCGTGCCGGCGACGCCGATCGTCGTCGAGGACAAGAGCACGAACGACGGCCAGAGCGACCTGCTGCTGCACCCGATCGCCGCCCCGAGCGGCCAGATCCGCGCCACCCGCCAGGGCGCCATCATCGGCCTGTGGTACCGCGCCGACGGCAACGCCGCGTGGCAGCTGCTGCGCAGCCACGTGCGGCCGGACCTCGGCCCCGAACTGCAGGTCGGCATGAACGTGTTCTCGTGGTCGCCGACCGTCGACGTCGGCGCCAGCTTCGACTGGATCACGTTCACGCGGCCGTGAGCGCGGGTCGGCGGTGCCAGCCGCTCAACGCGACAGCAG
>JBILEY010000367.1:0-5367 GCA_044351865.1 Planctomycetota bacterium
GCACGGCGAGGCCGCTGCGGACGCCGGCCGCGGGCGGGCTGTTCGCAGCGATGTCGTCCGAGCGCATGGCCCGCGCAGCCTAGGAGTTCTGCCGGTGGGGTGCGAGTCGGTGTCGCTGCGCGCCAGGCTCGGCGGCGGGCTCGTTGCGAGCGAGCTGGCGGCGAAAAGTCGGTTGCAGTGTCCGCTCGGGTCCGCTAGCGTCCCGCAACTCCGCCGTCGCCCTCTCCTCGGCGGAATCAACTCCGCGACCCCTCTTCCGCACAGACAATGCGCAAGCTCGCACTCGTCCTCACCCTGTTGCCCCTCGCCGCCTGCTCGTCCTTCGGCTGGGAAGGCCAGGGTGCCGGTCTCACGCCCGAACAAAAGAAGCGCGGCCTCAAGGACGTGACGGCCCTGAGCAACGAATACAACTCGCAGCAGTTCTTCCGCGAGGTTCGTCGCCGCAGCGATGGCCGCAACAATGCGTTCGGTCGCGATCTGATGCGCATCTCGGACTTCATCGATCGCCACATCTGGAACTACGACGTCAACGACATGTATGTGAACTACCCGTCGGACACGACCAAGCTGGAGCACACCGCTCGCTTCGGTCTGGTGACGGTCAGCAGCCTGCCGCTGGTCGACGAAGTCACGAACCGCTGAACGCGCGGCGTTCGACGCCCGCACTCCTGCCGCCGGCTCGCACGTGGCTCTGCCACCTGCGAGCTGGTTCGTTTTCCGGAGGGCACTCGCGCCGCCGCACCGCCGCCTGGCTTCCGCACCTCACGGCGTCGCCGTGCGCAGTCCGCTCCGGATCGGCACCCAGCCGACCTCGCAACCGAGTTCGGTGAACCACTGCGCCGCCGCATCGGCGCAGGTGAAGCCGAACCAGTACGAGTCGTCGACTGGCACGAATGCGAAGCCGAGATCCTGCCGCCGCACCATCGCGCTGGCCCCGGCATCGAACTGTGCCTGCAGGCGCAGCCGCAGTTCGCGCGCCTTCTGCGCGTCGACGACGACCGGCGACAGCGTCGTCCACCACGCCGCACTGCGCAGCTGTCGTTCGTCGCGGGCGCCGAACGTGCGCCGGCCGAGCGTGCCCTGCGTCGGCCACAGCACCGTCGGGAACACGCGGTACCACGCGTCGTTGCCGAGCGCGAACCAGTTCCAGTCGCCGTAGCCGAACTCGACGAACTCGTCGTCGGGGCCCAGCGGCGGCAGCACGACGCCGGTGTGCATCGCCTCGCTCAGCAGGAACACCGTGGTCGGTTCGTTCGGGGCCGGCGGCGGCGCGATCGTCGCCGTGCAGCCGAACACCGGGACCGGCAGCATCACCAGTGCGAGCACGAACAGGCGTCGCCGCCAGCGCCGGCGCCGGGCTGGTGCGACGGTGGTGGCGACGTCGGCCATCGCCTGCCTCAGCGCTTCTGCCAGTGCCCCAGCACGCGCTTGCGTGCGGCCGGCGCCGGCAGTTCATAGGGGTGAAGCTGCACACGGCGGAACGGCCCGAGCCGCTCCGGCGCCGCGGCATCGGCGTCGAGCCACAGCACCAGGTGGCCACCGGGTCGCAGCAGCGGATCGGCGAGCTCGGCGCAGCGTTCGGGCGAGGCGACCGCGCGCGCGGTGACCAGGTCGAAGGCGTGCCGCAGGTCGCGACGCAGGCCCGGAGCTTGTTCGGCGTCGAGATGCAGCGTCTCGATGCCATCGCAACGCGCCTGCACGAGGCAGCCGCCGATCGCGCGCAGCTTCTTGCCGGTGCGGTCCATCAGCACCATCGACATGCCCGGGTGCAGCGTGGCGACGGCGACGCCGGGGAAGCCATTGCCGGTGCCGAGGTCGAGCGAGTGGCGCGGATGCAGCTGCGTGCGTGCGAACGCGAGGCCGTCGAGCACGTGCAGCACCACCGCCTGTTCGCGATCGCGCACGGCGGTCAGGTTGATCTGCTCGTTGATCGTCAGCATCGCGTCGAGGTAGGCGAGCAGCCGTTCGGCGCGCGGTTCGTCGAGGTCGGCGCCGAGCGCCTTGGCGTGGGCGACGAGCTGCTTGGCATCGGTCGTGGTCACGCGCGCGATCTTCGCGCCGACGCCGCCACAAGCAACGGCCGCCGCAGATCGCGTCGCCGGATCGCGTGCCTCAGCTCTTGCTCCGGCGCTGCCGCAGCAGGCGCAGTGCCGGCCTGGCGATGGCGAGCGCGCCCCCGGTCATCGCCACCAGCAGACGGGTGAAGCCTGTCGGTGCGAACGCGAGGTCGACGGCGAGCAGGGACAGCAGCAGCAGGATGGCGAGCACGCTGCCGCGCAACAGCACGCCCATCAGCCGCCGCAGCGGCAGCCCGAGGTAGTCGATCGCCGCCCAGCACGACCACAGCAGCGCCGCGGTGATGCCCAGGATCGTCGCGGCGGCGAAACCGCGCGCGCCCCAATGCAGGGCGGCCGGAATGCCGGCGCCGTAGACGATCAGGCAGCGCATGGTCTGCGCGTTGCGGTCGATGCTCGGCTTGCCGACCGCCCACAGCAGCGGGCCGACCACCGCGCACAAGCCGGCGACGCCGCCGTGCGCACACAGCAGTGCGAACAAGCCCGGCACGACGCCGAACTGCTCGCTGAACAGCAGCAGCGGCAGGGTGTCGCCGCACCACGCCATGGCGACGGTGAGGGCGCCGCCCAGCACCAGGAACGCCTTCACCGCCTGCAGCCAGGCTTCGGTCAGGCGGGCGCGGTCCTGACGCAACTGCGCGTAGGCCGGCACGGCTACGGCGCCGACGACGCGCAGGAACACGTCCTCCGGCAGCCGCGCCAGCTTGCTGGCGAACTCGTACTGCCCGAGCGTGCGGTCGTCGTGGACCAGCTTGCGGAACACGATGGCCGGCGCGCTGAACACCATCAGCAGCACGAACGGCGCGCCGGCGGCGCCGAGGTTGTAGTGCAACAGTTCCTTGACGGCGCCGCGGTCGAGGCAGAACCGCGGCCGGTGTGGTGCCGCCCAGTAGCCGAGCAGGCTGCGCAGTAGCGGGTTCGCCATGTGGCCGATCACCAGCGACCACGCGGCCAGGCCCTTCGCCGCCAGCGCGATGGTCGTCGCCGTGGCGAGCAGGGCGGCGGCGAAGTCGGCGACGACGAGGCGGCGGAAGTCGAGGCTCTTCATCGCCACCGCGCGCGCCGGGCTCTGCAGCGCGTCGAGCAGGCCGGTGAACGACAGGCACAAGAACATGCCCGGCAGCCAGTAGGTCGCCGACTCGGCGGAGGCGAAGAAGTCGCCGAGCGGCCACGACAAGGCGCACAGGATCGCGCAGACGCCGAGCGCGCGCAGCAGCCGCACGGTGAACACCGTGTCGAGGTAGCGCCGGTCGGTGCCGCGCTCGGAGACGATCGTGGTCTGTTCGCCGACGAACGTCGTCAGCGCCTCGACGATGCCGATGCCGACGGTGACCGCGACGAACGCGGCGACGTCGGTGGGGCTGATCCAGCCGCTCTGGGCCAGCACGATCGGCTGCACCAGCACGACGGCGCGTTGGCCGCCGACGCCGAGCAGCTGCCAGAACAGGCTCTTCATCGTGCGCTGGCGCAGGGTGCCGCCGGCGGGCGTCGGGTCGTCGACCATCGGGGTGCCGCTCATCGGTTCGCCTGGGGTCGCGAGACGAACGCTTCGTGCACGGCGTCGACGCCGAGTTCGGCATCGATCCACGCCACTTCGGGCAGGCGCCGCAGCCACGTCGTCTGCCGCCGGATCAGCTGATGGGTGTTGCGGCGGATCCGGTTGCGCAGCTCCATCGCGTCCTTGTAGCGACCGCGCAGGAAGTCGCGGCACTCGGCGTAGCCGATCGCAGCTCCGGCGGTCATCGAGAAGCCGCCGCTGCGTTCGATCGCCTCGGTCTCGGCGAGCAGTCCCTGGGCGAGCATCGCCTCGGTGCGTGCCTTCACGCGCACGTGCAGGTCGTCGCGCGGGCGGTGCACGACGACGATGCGGCACGGCCGCGCCCAGTCGGCGCTCTCGAAGTGGTCCTGCTGTTCGCTGATCGGTTTGCCGGTCAGCTCGTGCACCTCGAGCGCGCGCACCAGCCGGCGCTTGTCGCGGCGATGGATGCGCGATGCCGCCACCGGGTCGCGGCGCGACAGTTCCTCGTGCAGGCTGCCGGGCGCCTGTTCCTCCTGCGCCTCGAGCCGTGCGCGCAGCGCGTCGTCGCGGCCCGGCCCCTGCATCATGCCCTTGAAGAACGCCATCAGGTACAGCGGCGTGCCGCCGACGAACAGGGCCCCGCGGCCGCGCTGCTGCAGGTCCTGCAGGGTGCGGGCGGCGGCTTCGCACCAGCGCGCCGTGTCGAACGTCTCGTGCGGCTCGACCAGGTCGATCAGGTGGTGCGGCACGCGCGCGCGATCGGCGGCATCGGGCTTGGCGGTGCCGATGTCCATGCGCCGGTAGACCGCCATCGAGTCCATCGACAGGATCTCGAGGCCGAGCCGGGCCGCCAATTCGACGGCCAGCGCTGTCTTGCCGGACGCCGTCGGGCCGGAGACGACCCAGAGCGGGGGGATGGAGGTGGGGGGCGTCAAACGTGGGGGCGAGCGGGCCGGGAAGTTAGCGCCTCCGCCCTTCCGCGTCGCCGTTGGCCCCCGTAGCTTCTTCGGCCCGCATGATCGCGCTCATCTCCGACATCCACAGCAACGTCGAGGCGTTGACGGTCTGCCTGCAGGAGATCGAGCGCCTGGGCTGCAAGCGGATCCTCTGCCTCGGCGATGTCATCGGCTACGGGCCACAGCCGCGCGACACCCTGCGCACGATCATGCAGCGCTGCGAGTTCTCCCTGCTCGGCAACCACGAACACGGGGCGATGTTCTACGCCTCCGACTTCAACCCCCGCGCCCGCGCCGCGATCGACTGGACCCGCGACCAGCTGAGCCGCCGCGACTGCCCGCGCGAAGAGAACATGAAGTTCTGGAACTACCTCGACCAGATGAAGAAGGAGCATCGCGAGGGGCAGATGCTGTTCGTGCACGGCTCGCCGCGCGATCCGGTGCGCGAGTACCTGGTGCCGCGCGACGCCACCGACACACAGAAGATGGACGAGTGCTTCGCCAAGATGGGCGACGCGAAGCTGTGCTTCGTCGGGCACAGCCACGTGCCGGGCGTGTTCCTGCGCTCGGGCACCTTCTTGCTGCCGTCGGACATCGGCATGGAGTGGAAGGTGAACGAGCCGGCGATGGTCAACATCGGCTCGGTCGGTCAGCCGCGCGACGGCGACCCGCGTTCGTCGTTCGTCACCTACGACGGCGACGGCAGCGGCGGCACCGTGCGCTTCCATCGGCTCGAGTACGACACCGCGGTGACGATGGCGAAGATCCGCGCCGTGCCCGAGCTCCCCGAATACCTCGCCGAGCGCCTCGCCCAAGG
>JBILEY010000063.1:0-18330 GCA_044351865.1 Planctomycetota bacterium
GACACCTGCACGATCGACGCCGAAGGGGGCAAGCTGCCGCTGCCGGCCGAGGTCGTCGGTTTCGACAAGGACGACGCCGTGGTCATGGCGCTCGGCGACGCGCACCGCGTGGCGCCGTGGGACCGCGTGCACAACGACCACCGGCCGCTCGCCGTGCCGATCGGCGCTGGCCTGCTCGGCCGCGTCGTCGACGCGCTCGGGCGGCCGATCGACGGTGGGCCGCCGATCCAAGGCGCCTTGCGCCCGTTGACCGGCGACGCGCCATCGCCACTGTCGCGCGCACCGATCCATCAACCGGTCGAGACCGGCGTTGCCGCGATCGACGGCATGCTGACGCTCGGCAAGGGCCAGCGCGTCGGCATCTTCGCCGGCTCCGGCGTCGGCAAGTCGACGCTGATGGGCGCCATCGCGCGCAGCAAAGCGGGCCAGGTGAACGTCATCGCGCTGATCGGCGAACGCGGCCGCGAAGTCGGCGAGTTCGTCACCGAAGCGCTCGGCAAGGAGGGCCTGCAGAAGAGCGTCGTGATCGCCTGCACGTCCGATGCGGCGCCGATGCTGCGGCTGAAGGCGCCGCTGACCGCGGTCACCGTCGCCGAAGCGTTCCGCGCGCAGGGCGCCGACGTGCTGTTCATGATGGACTCGGTGACGCGCTACGCGATGGCGGTGCGCGAGGTCGGCCTCGCCGCCGGCGAACCGCCGACGCTGCGCGGCTACCCGCCGTCGCTGTTCGCCTCGTTGCCGCGCCTGGTCGAGCGGCTCGGCTCCGACGGCACCGGCACGATCACCGGCTTGTTCACCGTGCTGGTCGACGGCGACGACATGAACGAGCCGGTCGCCGACGCGCTGCGCGGCTACCTCGACGGCCACATCGTGCTGAACCGCCGCATCGCCGAGCGCGGCAAGTTCCCCGCGATCGACGTGCTGGCGTCGATCAGCCGTCTGATGCCGAAGGTCAGCACACCCGAGCACCAGAAGCGGGCGCGGCGCCTGCGCGAGCTGATGGCGCACTACGAGGAGAACAGGGACCTGGTGGCGGTCGGGGCGTACCGCAAGGGCGCGGACCCGCTGCTCGACCAGGCGCTGGCGAAGATCGCGGCGATCGAGGGGTTGCTGTACCACGGCACCGATGCGCGAGCCGCGGCGGACACGCAGAAGGCGCTGCAGCAGATCGCTGGCGGGTGAGGCCGGGGCCTCGGCTTCCCGCTTTCGTCCGAGCATACTGCGACACTCTGTGGTTCGGCCGCCCCCCAACCCGATCGTGGTGGCGCTGCAATGAAGTCCTTCTCCTGGCACCTCCTGCTGATGGGGATCACGGTGCTCGGTGCCGGTTGTGGTCGATCGGCTGCCGCGCCACCGGCGCCGCAGGCTGCGAGCGACCGCACGGCGACGGCGTCACCACCGCCCCTGCTGGAAGCACAGCTTCGCGTCGTCGACCAGTTCGAGGCAGAGCTCACGGCCGAGTCACCCAGCCTGCTGCGCATGCCCTGCTCGCTGGAGTCGCTGCCGGCACTTCGTCGCTTTCTCGGCGAGACCGCGCCGTTCCTCCCGACTGCCGAGCAAGGCTTCGACCGGCCGAAGCTGGTCGAGGTCCTGGGGCAGCAGTGGGCCGCGAGCGAGAAGCTCCAGGCAGCGTTGGCCCAGGGGCCGGCTATGTGCGCCTATACCGCGGACGAGCTGGCCGACATCCAGCACTTCGTGACGATGATGCAGTCGCTCGCCAAGAACGAGTTGCTTGCGTCGGCGATCGAGGAACGGGCTGATTCGCTGTTCCAGTCTGCCAAGCCGGAGGAGGTCCTTCTTGCAGCGCTTGGGGGAGTGGGGCGCGACGGCGTCCCTCGCAGCGAAGCCGAGCGACGAATGGGCGAAATGATGGAGCTCGTGTGGATGATCACCGAGAGCCAGGCGGTGCGGACGATGGTCGAGATCGCCCACCCGAAGTTCCCGCAGTCGAGGTTCGGGAAGATGGTCGCCGAGTCGCTCGCGAGAACGCGGCAGAAGGCGCCGCGAGTCGGCGACGAAGCGGGAGGTGACAAGAAGTGAGTGCTGCGTTCGCGCCGTCGTATGTCGTGTTGCCGTGCGTCGTGCGGCGGTTCGCTGCCCGACGCCGCCCCGATCGTCAGCGACGCGGCTGCAGGTAGCGGTTCACTGGCACGGGGAGCCGGATCTGTGCTGCAGCCCGTAGCGCAACACGATCGTGCGCTACGGGACCAGCGACGAGTGCGTGGATCCAGTGCGCTCGCGAGGTATCACAATGACGCCCGCGCCAAGCACTCCATCGCCCGCCCTGATCCGCCCGATGCCCGCCGCCCTGCACCGCCCCGAGCCCGTCCTGCGCCATCGCGCGCAACCCATCGACCAGAACGTGCCGACCGCGCAGGCCGTGGCGTGGCTGCTCGCCGGGCGCTCCCTGATCGTCACCGATCGCTTCGGGACCGGGCTCGACATCCTCACCGAGCTGCGTGTGCAGCTCGAGGATCCCGGCGAAGAAGGCGGCTACGTCGCCAAGCGAGCCTTCCGCGAAGCGTTCACGGCCGCGTCGAAGCTGCTACTCGCACCCGTCGTCGGCCGCAAGGTGGCCCTTCCCGATGCACCGCGCCCGGGCTTCCTCGCCGAGCTGTATCCGGACCACGCCGACTTCGCGCTGCCGGTCGAGGACGCGCGGGTCCTGAGCAGTGCGTTCGAGTGGTACGAGCGAGGCGTGCACTTCCCGGTGCTCGGCTATCGCGTGCACCCGTTCTACGGCACCTACATCCCGGCCCGCATGGAGCACCTCGAGCTCTTCGGCACGTGGCTCGCGAAGTACCAGGGCGCGCGCAACCGGGCGATCGACGTCGGCACCGGCTCCGGCGTGCTGACGCTGCAGATGGCCAAGGCGGGCTTCCAGCACGTGATCGCCACCGACATCAACCCGAATGCGATCGAGAGCGTGGCGCGGCAGCTGCGCAGGCTGCCGAAGGCGCTACCGGTCGAACTCGAGCACGCGGACCTGCTCGGCACCGATCGTGGTCCGCTCGACCTGATCGTGTCCAACCCGCCGTGGATGAAGGGCGAAGTGGGCCGCACGCTGGACCTGGCGATGTACTTCCAGGACGGCTTCTTCGAACGCTTCTACGAGCAGTCGCTGCAGCGGCTCGCACCCGGCGGCCGCATCGTGTTCGTGTTCTCGAACATCATCGAGCTGTCGCAGCCCGACGTGCCGCATCCGATCCAGACCGAGCTCGAGCGCGGGCGGTTCCGGTTGGTGGAGAAGCTGACGCGCCGGGTGAAGCCGCTGCGCCGGCGGACGCGGGAGAAGGTGGAGGTGTGGGAGCTGGCGGTGGTGTGAACTGCCGATCGGCCGCTCCCGCCGTTGGTTCGGCGTGGCCGCTCTGCCTTCCTCTCGCCGATCAGGCGGAGCTGGGCACCTCGTGCACGCTCAACCGCCCGTGCCGCAGCCAACCTTCGGTCAGCAGCCACGTGCGCGCGTCGGCAACCGGCCGCACGACCGCCTCGAGGCCGAGGACCGTGATGCGTTCGCGGAAGCCGGTGAACCACGGTGCCGAGGTGAACGTGTCGACGGCTTGGGGCACTTGGACCTCGCGACCTTCGGCTGCGTGCTTCTTGCCGTTGCCGAACAGGTAGCGCAGCGCGTTCCGCACCTCGCGCGGCGACTTCAGGATGTGGTCGTGGTAGCGATCGGCGAACACGCGGCCGCGGCGGGACCAGAGCTTGTTCAGTGTCTTGGCGATGCGGATCAGCAGGCCTTGCAGGCCGCGGGAGAGGGCGGCGCGGGACTCGGCCTCGCAGAGCAGGTGAAGGTGGTCGTTGAGGACTGCGTAGTGGCAGAGGCGGAACGTGCCGGCGAGGTTGCGTTGGCAGCCGGCGGCGAAGGCAGCGCGAAGTGCTTCGTATTCGCGCTTGCTGCGCAAGCGCGGCAAGCCGCTGCGCAGCTTGATCGTCACGTGCACGGGGAAGCGCTTCGCGAGCGGTGCCCGCTCGCGATGGTCGACGCCGGGCCGGCCGGAGACCTTTGGTTTGCGACCAGCTCCGCTCCGGGCGCCGCCGCGCCCGGAGCGGAACGGCAGCAGCGGGGCGGCACGTTCTCCAGCGGAGCGCTGGCCGCGAACGGCCTTCGAGCCACCATCTCGAACCGCTTCGGCCTTGGTCCGTCCCTCTGGATCTCGTCGCTTCGCAGCCATCGCGTTTGATTGCGCAGATATACAGCCTGAGTTCCCGAGCTGCAAGAACTGGAGCGATGTTCGGACAACCGAGCAGCGCAGGCTCTGCGCGGCTGCGCCGTTCCACTCGCGGGTGCGGGCGTCGGCGAAGAACGGGAAGCTGCCGCCGAACGCGACGGTGACGCTGCGCGCGCGATCGAAGGCGGCCGCGGAGTGGTCGAAGCCGGTGCCGGGGTTGCCGCGCCGCCAGCGGGCGCGGTCGAACTCGGCGACCTAGTTGGCGTCGACGGCGACGCGGCGCTGCAGCGGGGCCGCGGCATGGGGCGGCAGTCCATGCCGCAGCCTTCGCCTCACTTGCCGGCGTTCGCCGGCTCGCCCTGCTTCGGCGGCGGCGCCGTCTTGACCAGGCTCGCCTTGGCGCGCTGCACGACTTCCGCCGGATCCACGCCGCGCGGCAGCCCGAACTCGGGCTTCATCTGCGCCAGCTCGTCGACCAGCACGCACGCGATCGCCGCCAGCCCGGCCGGCGTCGCGTGCAGTTCGTCGCGCTGCAGCAGCGGTTGCTCGGCGGTGGCTGCGAAGCGTTTGCCGGCGACCTCGACGACCTTCTCGTCGTGCAGCTGGCGGATCATCTTCGACAGCGGCACGACCCGCACGTTCGGGTGGTCCTTGGCCCAGGCGAGCAGGCGCGTGTTGGCGGCTTCGATCGACGCGAGCGGCGGCATCTGCGAAGCGACCAGCATCTTGCCGACGGCGCGCGACATGTCGGGGATGTCGCCGACGACGACCGGCACCTCGAACTTCGCCAGTTCGGCGAGGCCCTGTTCGAACTTGGCGAGGCGCGCGGCTTCGGCTTGCTCCGGCTCCTTCGTGCCGTGCAGGCCGTAGCAGTACCAGAACAGGTAGTCGAGGGCGATGACCGCCTGCGGCTCGGCCTTCTTCGCCGCGGCGGCGGCATCGCTGCCGACCCGCTTCACACCGAGGAACATCCGGCCGTCGGCCCGGTCCTCGATCTGCAGCGGCCGGTCGCCGCAGACCAGCCGCAGCATCGACGCCATGCGGAAGTTGGCCTCGTAGACGCCGTCGGCGCGCGTCTCGCTGAGGCGGCAGCCGAACCCGTCGGACACGCTGGCTCCGAGCACGCCGAGGCGCAGCGGTGCGGTCGCGGGGGCGGTGGGCGCTGGCGGCGTCGGGACCTGGGCACCGAGGCCGAGGCAGAGCGAGACCGAGAACATGCCGACGAGAAGCGAATGGCGCACCATCGCCGCACGATAGCGACGGGCGGGGCTGCGTGATGGGCCCGTTGCTGCACGAGCGAAGCGGCGGTGCCGTGCGTAGCATCGCCAGCGCATGTCCTCGTCCGCTTCGAAGCACTGGCTCCGTTCGTTCGTCGTCGCCACCTCGCTGCTCGCCGGCCTCGCCGCCCAGGTGCCGGATCCGGCCCCGCTGCCGTCGACGCCGTTCTTCGCTGGCGTGCGCTACGACGCGCGCATCCCGACGCTGCAGCAGGTCGTCGGCCACGACTGGGGCACCGAGGTGTCGTCGCACGGCGAGGTCGAGACCTACCTGCAGGCGCTGGCGGCCGCGGCGCCCGAGCGCTTGCGCCTCGTGCCGTATGGCAAGAGCTGGGAAGGGCGCACGCTCTACTACGCGCTGGTCGGCACGCCGACGAACCTGCAGCGCGTCGAGACGATCCAGCGCGGCATGCAGCGCCTCGCCGATCCGCGCGGACTCGCCGACGCCGACGCCGAAGCGCTGGTCGGCGACCTGCCGGCGGTCGGCTGGCTGGCCAACTGCGTGCACGGCGACGAGCCGTCGGGCACCGACGCGGCGACGTTCGTGCTCTACCACCTGCTGGCGGCGCAAGGCGATCCGCTGGTCGAGCTGGTGACCAAGGAACTGCTGCTCGGCGTCGATCCGCTGCAGAACCCCGACGGCCGCGATCGCTTCGTGCACTCGACGCGCGGGGCGCGCGGTCGCTGGCCGGACGCGACGCCGCTCGGCGCCGAACACAGCCAGCCGTGGCCCGGCGGCCGCGTCAACCACGCGCTGTTCGACATGAACCGCGACTGGTTCGCGATGACGCAGCCGGAGACGCAGGCGCGCGTGCGCACGTTCTTGTCGTTCTGGCCGCTGCTCTACGTCGACCTGCACGAGATGGGCGGCAACTCGAGCTACTACTTCCCGCCGCCGGCGCAGCCGGTGAACCGCGAGATCACCGCGACGCAGCGCGAGTGGCTGGTGCGCTACGGCCGCAACAACGCGCGCTGGTTCGATCGCTACGGCTTCAGCTACTTCACGCGCGAGTCGTACGACAGCTTCTATCCGGGCTACGGCGAAGGCTGGCCGACGTTCCACGGCAGCATCGGCATGACCTTCGAGATGGCGAGCGCGCGCGGCCTCGTCTACCGCCGCCGCGACGAGCAGCTGCTGCACTACCGCGACGGCGTGATGCGCCACGCGGTGGCGTCGATGGCGACGCTGGAGACGCTGGCGAAGGCGCCGAAGGAGGCGCTGCGGTCGTTCCTGCAGCATCGGCGGGCCGGCGTCGCGCGCGGCACCGATGGCGCGGTCAAGGCCTACGTGTTCCCGGACGCGGGCGATCGCACGCGCCTGGCGCGCTTGATGAACCTGCTGCTGGCGCAGGGCATCGAAGTGCAGCGCACGACGCAGGCGTTCACGGCGACGGCGAAGTCGCTGCGGGCGAAGGCGGCCGACGCCGCGGCGCCGGTGGGGTTCGCGGCCGGCAGCTACGTGGTGGCGATGGACCAGCCGGCGAGTGCGCTGGCGACGGTGCTGCTGCAGCCGCACTTCGACATGGAGCCGGAGTTCCTCGCCGAGCAGAAGCAGCGCGAGAAGAAGCGGCGCAGCCTCGAGTTCTACGACCTGACCGCGTGGGCGCTGCCGCTGCTGTTCGGCGTCGACGCGTATCCGCTCGGCGAACGGGTGCCGGCACCGCTGCAGGCGCTGCGCGCCGGCGAAGCGAACGCGGGGGCGCCGCCGCTGCGCGAGGCGCCGCCGCAGGTCGCCTACGTCGTCGCCTGGGGCCACAACGGCGCCGCCGCCCTGCTCGCCGAGCTGCTGCGGCTCGGCGTCAAGGTGCGCAGCATCGACGAGCCGTTCGTGCTCGATGGCGTCGAGTATCCGGCCGGTTCGTACGTGGTGCGCGTGCACGGCCAGCCGCCGGAACTGCACGCGCGCATGCGCGAGCTCGCCGCGGCGCACGGGGTGTCGCCATACTGCGCCGACAGTTCGTGGATCGAACGCGGCCCCGACTTCGGCACCGACGAAGGGCTGACGTTGAAGGTGCCGCGCGTGGCGATGGCGTGGGATCGCCCGGTCGTCGCCAACAGTGCCGGCTGGCTGCGCTACCTGCTGGAGCAGCGCTACGGCGTGCCGGTGACGCCGCTGCGCACGCACGAGCTCGGCCGCGTCGAGCTCGACCGCTTCACCGTGCTGGTCCTGCCCGAAGGCTCCGACTACGCCGACGTGCTCGGCAAGCGCGGCACGGCGGCGATCCAGGGCTTCGTCGAACGCGGCGGTGTGCTGGTCACGCTCGGTTCGGCGTCGCGCTGGCTGATGGAGAAGGACGTCGGCTTGCTGGCCAGCGAGGCGGAGCCGCGGCAGGCGGGCAAGAAGGCGGGCGAGGCCGGCAAGCCGGCGGCCGACCAGGCGGCGACGGACAAGCCCGCTGCGGACAAGCCAGCCGAGGACGGCGCGAAGGAGGGCGCGCCGAAGGACGACGCGAAGACCGCGAAGGGCACCGAAGCCGCGGCGCCGTTCGACTACCAAGCGGCGATCCGCCCCGACAAGGAAGCGCCGCCGTCGACCCCGGGCGCGATCCTGCAGGTGCAGGTCGACGGCGAGCACTGGCTCGGCTTCGGCTACCGCGGCACCGCCAGCGTCGTGCACGACAGCGCCAACATCCTGACGCCGGTCAAGCTCGACCGCGGCACCAACGTCGCCATCTATGCGGTGGCCGACGAGCTGGTGCAGGCGGGATTCGTGTTCGACGACAGCCGGCGCCAGCTGCCGCAGAAGGCCTACCTCGTGCACCAGCCGCGCGGCCGCGGCCACGTCGTGGCGTTCGCCGAGGACCCGAACGTGCGCGCGTTCGCCGATGGGCTCAACCTGCTGCTGCTGAACGCCGTGCTGCTGACCGCCGGGCGCTGACCGCGGCGCGGAACGCGCGACGCCAGCGGCGTCAGCGGCGGTCGCTCCGTGCGGCCGCCGCGAGGCTGCGGATTTTTCGCAGAAACCACCTCCGGTCGCGGACCGCCTTGCCGCCTTACCGGGTTGGTGCTCCGCTGAACGTGCTTTCCTTCCCTCTCCTGGCCCCGATGCCCGCTGACGACGCCGGCCAACCGCCGCAGCTCATGCCGCAGCCGCCGTACACCGCCGGCGAACGCGCCCGCCTCGAGGCGTGGTGCGAACGGCACTACGCCGAGGTGCAGGCGCGCGTCCATCAGCTGCTGGCGCAGGACGTGCGCCGCGGGCGGCCGTGGCTGGCGGCGATGCTCAGCACCGGCGACATCGTGCACGAGGTGTTCCTCGGGGTCGTGCGCGACTTCGCCGGCTTCCGCGGCCACAGCGAGGGCGAGTTCGTCGCCTACCTGGCGCGGCTCGTGCGCAATCGCCTGATCGACACCGTGCGGCACCACCAGGCGGCGCGCCGCGACCGCCGGCGCGTCGCCGACGAGCTGCCCGACGTGCCGGCGAGCGAGCGTTCGCCCGGTTCGAAGCTCGGCGGTCGCGACGATGCCGAACAGCTGGCGGCCATCCTGCAGACGTTGCCCGAACGCGACCGGGCGCTGCTGCGCGGCCGGCTCGAGGACGAAGAGCCGTTCCAGGATCTCGCCGAAGCGCTCGGCTATGCGTCCGCCGACAGTGCGCGCAAGGCCTTCTGCGCCGTGCAGGCGCGCGTGCTGGCCAAGCTGCAGCTGGCGCAGCGGAGGCGAACGTGAGCTCCGGGCCCGGTGAACCGCTGCCGGAAGCAACGTCGCCCGGCGACGACGAGCCGCTCGCGCGGCTGCTGGCGCAGGCGCTGGAGATCATCGAGCGCGGCGACACCGTCGTGATCGCCGAGCTGTGCAAGGACCATCCAGAACTGCAGGACGCGGTCGCCGCCGCCCTGCGGCAGGCGCCGACGCTGCGCGAGCTGCACCGTTCCGCCGGCGACGTCGACCAGCAGCTGGGCTCGAGCCTCGGCGACCGCTACCAGCTCGAACAGCGCATCGGGGCCGGCGCCATGGGCGTCGTCTACGCGGCGCGCGACCAGCGGCTGCAGCGCGACGTCGCGATCAAGGTGTTGCGCCCCGATCTCGTGGTCGGCGCGCGCATGGATGCGCGCTTGTCGCGCGAAGCCGAGGTGCTGGCGAAGATCCGCCACCCGAACGTCGTCACCGTGCACGACCGCGGGCGCGCCGGCGACGGCCGCACGTTCCTCGTGCTCGAGCGGCTGCAGGGCTGCACGCTGGCCGAGCTGCTGCGCGGCGAAGCGGCGCCCGGCACGGTGTTGTCGTCGGCGCCGCGGCTCGCGCGCTTCCGCGAGGAACTCGGCGATGCCGCGGTCACCAGCGACAGCGACGTGCGGCAGGTCGTCGACTGGGCGGTGCAAGCGTGCCGCGGCGTCGAGGCGGCGCACGACGCCGGCGTCGTGCACCGCGACCTGAAGCCGTCGAACCTGTTCCTCGAGCGAGGCGGCCGCGTCGTCGTGCTCGACTTCGGCATCGTCTCGGTCGGCGAGAACCCGACCGTCGGCAGCGACGGCTATCCGCTCGGCACGCCGGCCTACATGCCGCCCGAACAGGTGCAGCCGTCGGCGACCCCGGACGTGCGCTGGGACGTCTACGGCCTCGCCGCCACGCTCTACCACCTGCTGACCGGCCGCGCGCCGTATTCCGGCACGCTGCCGCAGGTGCTCGACGCGCTGCGCCATCACGATCCGGTGCCGGCCGATCGCGTGCGGCCCGGCCTGCCCGCGGACCTCGTCGCCGTGCTCGAGAAGGGCATGGCCCGTTCGCCGCACGAACGCTACGCGACCGTCGCCGAGTTCGCCGACGACCTGGTCGCGTGGCGCGAGTTCCGGCCGGTGACGGCCAGCCGCCGTTCGTGGTTCGCGGTGGCGCAGCGACGGCTCGTGCGATCGCCGTTCGCGCGCGCGCTGGCGCTGCTGATGCTGCTGATGACCTTGGTCGGTGCGGGCTGGCAGTGGTCGACGGTGCACGCGGCGCAGCGGGCCGAACGCGAACGCACGTTCTGGGCGCAGCTGCCGCCGTCGCTGATCAACGACCTGCCGCAGAACCGCGGCAGCAACGTGCTGCGGCGCGACGCCGAACTCGACCGCATGCTGGCGGAATGGGTCGAGATCGCCGCGGAGCCGTGGGTGCCGCACGCGTTGCGCGCGATCCACCGCTCCGACGGCGGCGACTTCGCGGGGGCGGCGGCGGACGTCGCGGCGATCGTGCAGCTCGGTTCGGCGCCGTTCGCCGAGGTCGCGTTGGCGGCGTATCGCGAACAGCGGTTGCCGGAGATCGCGGCGCAAGCACCGGCGGTGGGTGGGTTCCACGATCGCTTCCTGCTGGCGCTGCATGCGATCCGCAGTCTCGCAGTGCTGCCGCCGTGGGTGCGGACGATGGTCGAGGCCGACGAGGCCGTCGTGCGCCAACCTGGCTTCGCGGAGCTGTGGCTGATCCTGCGCATGTTCGAGACCGAGGCGCTGCCGGATCCATCGGAGGTCGCGCCCGGCTTCGGGATGCTCGAACGCTCGATCGCGCAGGTGCTGGAGCGGCGGGGGCAGGAGAGCGCGATCCTGCTGCACGTCGACTCGGTCGCGAGGCTCTACCAGGGCCGCAAGTCGGAAGCGCGACTCGTGGTCGAACGTGGGTTGCGGCTGGCGCCTCGCGACTTCTCGCTCGAGATCCATCTGGCCACGACGTGCCTGCACGCTGGCGCGCACGAAGACGCGCGAGCAGCCTGCGAGCGGGCGATCGCGCTGCAGCCGCGGTCCCTCGAAGCGCACGTGACGCTGGGGGACACGTTGGTCGCCCTCGGCCGCATCGACGACGCCGAACGGCTGTTGGCGGCGCCGGTGTTCCAGGAGGAGCCGAGCGGCGTCGCCAAGCGCCATCGTCAGCACGGCCATGTCTGGATGGCTCGGTACGACGCGGTGCGCAAGGTTGCCGCTGCGGACCCAGCCCAGCTGCAGGTCGCCCGCGGGCACGTCGAGCGCGCGCGCGAATGCTTCGACGCCGCCGCGGCATCGGGCGTCGTCGACGTGGCCCTCGAGCAGGTGCTGTGCCTCGCCCTGCTCGGCGAGTCGCTGCGCTTCGGCGAACTGTTCCAGCTGCTCGCCAAACGTCCTCTCGACGCCATCCTGCTCGACCGCGTCGCTGGCGTCCTGCCGCCGGAACTCGATGCCGACGCGGTCGGCGCGCTCGCCCAGTTCCTGCGGACGCAGGCCACGGCCCTCGGCAGTCGTGAGCGCTGACCGTTCTCCTTCTCGCTTCTTCCCCGCCAGACTCGCCCTTTGAGGTCCCACACCATGAAGATCCTGCCCATCGCTCCGTTGCTGGCTCTCGCCAGCGTCGCTGCGGCCCAGACCATCCTGCCGCTGCCGGCCCGCGGCATGATGACCGCCCAGTCCGCTGGCCTCGTGTTCGAGAACGACCTGCAGAGGGTGGTGATGAAGGGGCCCGGGCTGCCGGCTCGACTCGATCGGGTCGAGTCTGTCACGAATCGCGGGGTGCCCAACTACTCCACCGCGGCGATTGCGACCTACCTCGCGAACCTCACCAGCGTCTTCGTCGATGTGGAGATCGACGCGATGAGCACGGGCAACGACCTGTTGCCGTTGATCTTCGTGCCGGGGACGACGACGAGCCCTCCCGCCTTTCGCGTGGCCGTTCCCACGCCCGGCACCGCCTGGGCGACGCTGAGCATCGTCCGTCAGGTTCCCGGCCAGAACGTCGGCTCCGACATCCTCGGCTACTACTTCGACAACCCGTCGTTTCCGTACCAGCTCCGGAACACCGTCGTCCACGAGGCCGTGCGCTCCGACTTCCTGCCCGTCGGTTTCGATCCGGCTGGGGCCAACATCGCAGCGCTGGACTACGCGATGGGGCAGATCAACGCGTCGAACGGTCGGCCCGAGGCTGCCGTCATCGAGTGCACCAACCGGCTCTACTTCTCGGTGACGCCGATTTGCGCGTCGGCGATCGACGCACTGAACGTGATCCCGCAAGGGGTCGATGCCGCGACGATCCTGATGGCGACCTACGATGCCTCCGGAGCCGTCTACGACCTCGAGTGGGTCGGGCGGCCGCCGGGCTCGGTGGACCTCGACATCGATGCGCTCGGTGCGGCGCGCGTGCACTCGCCGATCCTGTCGACGGTGCCCGGCGCCGTGCAGGTCGAAACCGGCTCGACGATGTTCCTGCTGTCGTTCACGGAGACGTCCGGCTTCGAAGAACTGCTCGCCTATGCGGCGCCGGACTTCAATCCGACCGGGCTGGACACCATGCGGCTCGCACCACTGCGTTGGACCAACGGCAACCCGATGATCGGCACCGAGCAGATCCCCGGCCGGGTGAAGGGCATCTGCTCGCGCGATCCGGACTGGAACGTCGGCGCCCGTTCCTTCGGGGTGCCGTTCATGGACAGCTTCAACTCGGGGCCCGTGCTCAGCCTGGAAGTCGCCAACCCGGATACGCAAATGCCCACGGACCTGTTCAAGGTCCGCGGCGTGGTCGGTGGCGCCGCATACCCAGGCGCCTCCGTCTTCCTGGCCGTCGGGCACGACGGGGGCTACTTGTTCTACCCGCTCGGCATGTGGCCCGGCAGCCAGGGGCAGTTCTCGTTCGAGTGCGAGCTGAACTACAAGTGGCAGAACCACTCGGGCGGCAGCGGGCCGGGGCCCGGTCTGACCTGCACCAACTTCTACGAGATGATGGTCGTCACCATCTCGCCGGTGCCGGGACTCGGCGCATACGGTCTCTCGACGACCTGCTGGCTCCGCCGGCAGGACTACGACTGATCGCGGTCACGGACGTGGTTGTCGGCGAAGCGGCGGCGCCATAGCGTGCCGGGCCGCATGCGCTCCACCCGCCCGTCGTCGTCCGTCGCCGCTCTTCTGTTGGGTTCGTTCGCCGCGGTCGCCCTCGCCGCCTCGCCGCGCGCCCAGGAGCCGTGGCTGCCGAAGGTCGAAGCGCTGATCCAAGCACGCGTGCAGAAGCCCGACGCGGTCGGCTTCTCGGTCGGCATCGCGCAGCGCTCTGCCATCGTGATGGCGAAGGGCTACGGCCTCGCCGAGGCCGAACACATGGTGCCGGCGACCGGCACGACGTTGTTCCGCATCGGTTCGATCACCAAGCAGTTCACCGCCGCGGCGATCCTGCGCCTCGTCGAACAGAAGAAGCTGTCGCTCGACGACGATCTCTCGCGCTACGTGCCGGAGTTCCCGCTGCAGGGCAAGAAGGTCACGATCCGCCAGCTGCTGAACCACAGCAGCGGCATCAAGAGCTACACCGACCTCGGCGAGGTGTGGGAGAAGAAGCAGCCGCTCGAACTGTCGCACCAGGCGCTGCTGGCGCTGGTCGCCGACCAGCCGTTCGACTTCGAGCCGGGCACGAACTTCGCCTACAACAACACCGGCTACTACCTGCTCGGCATGGTGCTCGAGAAGGTGCACGGCACGTCCTACGCGCGTGTGATCGCGGCGCTGATGCAGGACGTGGCGCTGCCGCACACGCGCTGCGACGACAGCCGCGAACTGATCCCCGGCCGTGCGCAGGGCTACGACTTCGAGGACGGCGTGCGCAAGAACGACGCCGTTCTCGGCATGAGCCAGCCGGGCGCCGCCGGCATGATGCTGTCGACCGGCGAGGACCTGGTGCGCTGGTCGATGGCGCTGGCCGGCGGCAAGGTCGTGAAGCCGGAGAGCTACGTGGCGATGACGACGCCGCTGGTGCTGAAGGACGGCCGCGACACCGGCTACGGCTTCGGCCTGATGAAGGCGGAGCTCGCCGGCAAGGCGGTGGTGATGCACGGCGGCGGCATCCACGGCTTCAACTCGCAGCTGCTGCACGTCGTGCCCGACGACCTGCACGTCGCCGTGATCAGCAACTGCTCGCAGGCGTCGGCCGATCGGCTCGCGCGCGACATCGTGCGCACCGTGCTCGGCATCGAGAAGGCGGCGGCGAAGGACCTGCCGATCCCGGCCGACGTCGCCACGGCGGCGGCGGGCACGTTCACGTTCGCCGAGCTCGGCATGGACCTGGCGGTGACCGCGCAGGACGGCAAGCTGTTCGCGCAGGGGCAGGCGGAGGGCCAGGGCCGGTTCCGGCTGCTGTTCCAGGGCGAACGCGAGTTCCGCGCCGTGTTCGACGCCGACGTCAAGCTGGTGTTCGGCGCCGACTGGAAGTCGCTGACGCTGCACCAGGGTCCGGGCGTGTTCACCGGCGCGCGCAAGTGACGCGGCGCGCAGGGCTCGACGGGTGCGCGGGGCGCGGCGGCCCGGCATGATGCGCTCCGTGCACGACCACGGAACGGAACCGCGGAGCCGCGACGGCGAGGGCCGCCGCCACACCGGCATCGTCGTGCTGTCGCTCGTGGTGGCGATCGTGCTGATGGGCGTCAAGTTCCTCGCCTACGAGTGGACGTCGTCGCAGGCGATCTTCAGCGACGCGCTCGAATCGATCGTCAACGTGGTCGCCGCCGCGTTCGCGCTCGGCGTCGTCGCCTACGCCGGCCAGCCGGCGGACCGCGACCACCCGTTCGGCCACGGCAAGGTCGAGTTCTTCTCGGCGGCGTTCGAAGGCGGGCTGATCTTCCTCGCCGCGGTGATGATCCTGTGGCAGGCCGGGGTGGCGCTGCTGCACGGACAAGGGCCGCAGCAGCTCGACCTCGGCCTGCTGCTGACCGCCGGGGCTGGCGTCGCCAACGGTGTGCTCGGCGTCGTGCTGCTGCGCTACGGCCGGCGCCATCATTCGGCCGCGATCGAAGCCGACGGGCACCACGTGCTGTCGGACTTCTACACCAGCCTCGGCGTGCTCGCCGGCCTCGGCCTGGTGCGCGTCACCGGCTTCACCTGGCTCGACCCGGTGGTGGCGGCGGCGATGGGGTTCCTGCTGCTGATGACCGGCTGGCGGCTCGTCGCGCGCGCGATCGCCGGGCTGCTCGACGCCGAGGATCCCGAACTGCTGCGCCAGCTCGTCGCCGTGCTCGGCAACCACGTGCGCGACGGCGTCATCCGCGTGCACCACCTGCGCGCGATCCGCGCCGGCGGCTTCCGCCACGTCAGCGCGCACCTCGTCGTGCCCGAGTTCTGGACCGTCGAGAAGGCGCACGACACCGCCGAGGCCCTGGCCCGCACCGTGCTGCGGGCGCTGCCCGGCGACGGCGACATCGACTTCCACACCGACCCGTGCGAACGCGCCTGGTGCCGCAGCTGCGATCTCGACGCCTGCTCGGTGCGCACGCAGCCGTTCGTGCGCGTCGAGCCGCTGACCGTCGACGAGGCGGTGGCGCCGGACCCGCACGCGCACCAACGGGCCGGGCGATGACGCCTTCGCTGCCCGCGGCGTTCGCCATCGCGTGGTCGCGCAGATAAACCTGCTACTCTGCCGTCCCACGCGCCCTCGCATGCCGCACTCGCCACGCACCGCCATCGCCGCGTTCGCTCGCCGGGTCGCATGGGGCGCGTTGTTGCAGGGCGCTGGCCGCGCCACCCTCGCCGTCGCCGTGCTCGCCAGCGTCGGCATCGTCGGCGCGCGCCTCGCGGCTCGCACTGTCGCACCACAGCCGTGGTGGGCCCTGGCGGCACTGCCGGTCGCCGCTTCGGCGTGGTGGCAGTGGCGCCGCGACCGACTGCCCCTGCCGCTCGCGGCCCAGCATCTCGACCGCCGCCTGCAGGCCGGCGGGCTCCTGGTCGCGCAGCAGGAAGGCGCGCCGCTCGACGCCGGCTGGCACGCCGTGCTGGCGCAGCAGCTCGAACGCACCAAGGGCGCGCTGCCGCAGCTGCGCTTTGGCGACCTGCTGCTGCGGCCCGCCGCGGCGCTGGCGACCGCGGCGCTGCTGGCGTGGTGGCCGAGCCCGGTCGCGCCGCCGCCGGCTCCGGCGTCGTTCGCAGGCCTCGCCGCACTCGACCGGCTCTCCAGCCAGCTCGGTGAGTTGCTGCAGCAGGGCGCGTTGCCGCCGGAGGTCGCGCGCGAACTGCAGGACAAGCTGCAGCAGCTGCAGCAGGACGTCGACGGCGGCGGCCAGCCCGAGTGGCGCGAGCTCGACGAACTGGCGCAGCGGCTGTCGCGCGAAGGCTTGTTGGCCGCGGCGAAGCTCGCTGGCGCCGCCGGCGGCGAAGGTGGCTTCGCGGCGCGTCTCGCCCAGCAGGCGCTGGCCAAGGCTGCCGAGTCGCTGCTGCGGGGTGCGGCGGACGATCGCGGCGGTGCGGGCGGCCGTGGCGAGGCCGGGCTGCCGCCGGCGTTGGCCGGCATGCTGCAGCGCGCCATGCAGCCAGGCGGCCTGCTCGACCCGCAACAGCTGTTGCAGGATCCGGCGGCGCTGCGCGAACTGGCGCAGACGCTGGCCAAGGCCGCGGGGCAGTTCCAGCAGGCGGGCGCCGCGGCGGGCTTGTCGCCGGAGCGACTCGGTCAGCTGCAAGCGTTGGCCACGCGCGCTGGCGAACTCGGCAAGCATCTGGTGGCGCGCCAGGGCCAGCCGGGCGACGGGCAAGGCCGTGGCGACGGTTCCGGCAGTGGCGCCGGACCGGGCAGTGGCGCCGGCAGTAGCGCTGGCAGTGGCGCTGGCAGTGGCGCTAGCACCGGCAACGGCGCTGGCGACGGCCAGGGTGGCGCCGGCCGCGGCCCCGGCTTCGCCGCGCTGCGCCTGACCGACTCGGCGCAAGGTGGCGCCGACGGTGCCCTGGTGTTGCCGCCTGGGGCCCCGATCCCGAGCGAGTGGACGCCGGTCGGCGAACGCTTGACCGCGCCCGACATCGCGCCGGTGCAAAACGGCGCCGCCGGTGGTGCGGGCAGTGCCGGCAGCGGCGGCGCCACGTGGCATCTGCAGCTGGCACCGCGCCATCGCGCGGTCGTGCAGCGCTTCTTCCCCGGCGGCGGCGAGCCGCCGACAGGACAACCTCGATGACGACGATGCTCAGTCCGGCGCAGGTGGCGCGCGGTCGCGACCTGCTGGCGGCGGTGCAGCGCGGCTGCAGCGCGGTGCTGTTCGGCCAGCAGGACCTGATCGACCTGTGCGTGATCGCCTTGTGCGCGCGCGGCCACCTGCTGCTCGAAGGCTTGCCCGGCCTCGGCAAGACCGAACTGGTGAAGGCGCTCGGCCGGCTGCTCGGCCTGCAGTTTCGCCGCATCCAGTTCACGCCGGACCTGCTGCCCGGCGACATCACCGGTGGCCCGATCCTGCAGGAACGCGGCGGCGAGCGACAGCTGGTGTTCCGGCCGGGTCCGCTGTTCGCGAACGTCGTGCTCGCCGACGAGATCAACCGCAGCTCGCCGAAGACGCAGTCGGCGCTGCTCGAGGCGATGCAGGAACGCAGCGTCACCGTGCTCGGCGAGACGCATGCGCTGCCGCGGCCGTTCTTCGTGCTGGCGACGCAGAACCCGATCGAGCTCGAAGGCACCTATCCGTTGCCGGAGGCGCAGCTCGACCGCTTCCTGTTCAAGGTCGACGTGCCGGGCGTGTCGGCCGAGGTGATGACGCAGATCCTGACCAGCCGCCGCCGCGGTGAGCCGCCGGCGCAGGACGCGGCGCTGCGCGCGGGCGAACTCGACGAACTGTTCGCGCTGGTCGACGCGATCTTCCTGCCGCAGGCGGTCGCCAGCTACATCGCGCGCCTCGTCGCCGCGACGCATCCGCAGCAAGCGGACGCACCGGCGCTGGTGCAGAAGCACGTGCGCTTCGGTGCTTCGCCGCGCGCCGCGATTGCGATCGGCGAAGCGGCGCGCGCCGGAGCACTGCTGGCCGGACGGCCGAACGTCGACTTCGCCGACGTGCAGCGCGTGCTGATGCCGGCGTTGGCGCATCGCCTCGTGCTGCAGCACGGGGCGCTGGTCGCCGGCGTGTCGGCGCGCGCGATCGTCGAGGCCACGGCGTCGCACGTGCCGGCGGTCGCCAAGGTGCTGCCGGAGGCAGTGCGATGAGGGGGTGGGTCGCGCTGCTG
>JBILEY010000345.1:0-5830 GCA_044351865.1 Planctomycetota bacterium
CTCCTGCTCGAGCGCGCGGTCGAAGTCGCGCGTCCCGGCGGTCATCGCGCGGTGGCGACCGATCAGGTTGACGGTCGCCGGCGTGTCGACCACGACCAGCAGGATGAGCTCGGCGCGCAGTTGTGCAGCGAGTCCGATCGCGTAGCCGAGTTCCGGCTCGCGGGACTCGGCGATTTCGACGGGGGCCAGGATGCGGCGCACGACCGGTGCCACCATGCCGGCGAACCATACGCGCGGGCAGCGGCATTTCGAGGGTGCCGCCGCTATCCTCCTCGCCCTTCGTTCGTCGCCGCACCGGAGTCTGGCCGTGGACCTGCAGAGCCTGAAGATCGAACGCACCGTGCGCCCCGCCGTCCGCCCGCGCGCGGGCAACCCTTGGCCGTTGCGCCTGCTGCTGCTCGGCGGACTCGCCGTGCTGTTGTGGCTGTTCGGCCCGGCGCTGCTCGGCTTCGCCGATCGCTGGCGGCTGCCGACCGTGCGCAGCTACCTGGTGACGGCGCCGACGCCGGCCGCCGCCGCCGCGGTGCGCGGCACCGCCGCCAACGGCTACGTCGTCGCCGCGCGCCGCGCGGCGTTGTCCTCCGACGTGCCGGGCCGCATCGTCGAGCTGGCCGTGCGCGAGGGCTCGGTGGTGAAGAAGGGCGACATCGTCGCGCGCCTGTTCGCCGACGAGTTCCGCGCCGCGCTGCAGCGCGCCGAAGCCGACCTGCTGGCCGCGAGCCGCGGCGTCGACCGCGCGCGCGCCGCCCACAAGGCCAGCGCCGCCGACCTCGAGCAGGCACTCGCCAACCAGCAGAACCTCGAAGCCCAGGACGCCGCCAACCAGGCGTTGTCGACGTTCGCCGAACTCGAACTGCGCCGCCTCGCCGAACTGGCGCGCACCGAGTCCGGCAGCCAGCGCGACGCCGACCGCGCGCGCAGCGAAGCCGAGGCCGCTTCGGCCCGCCGCCGCGCCAGCCAGGCCGGCATGGCGACCGCCGCCCGCGCCACCGAGTCGGCGCGCCAGCGGCTCGCCGTCGCCGCGCAGGACATCGAGGTCGCCGAGGCGCAGCGCCAGGCGGCCGCCGCGACGCGCGAACAGGCGCAGGCGACGCTCGACAAGACCGACGTGCGGGCGCCGTTCGACGGCATCGTCGTGCTGAAGGACGCCGAGGTCGGCGAGGTGGTGTCGCCGAACGTGCAGGGCGGCAGCAACGCGCGCGGCGCCGTCTGCACGATGGTCGACTTCGACTCGCTCGAGGTGCAGGCGAACGTGCCGGAGACGACCCTGTCGTCGGTGCGGCTCGGCGCGCCGGCCGAGGTGTTCCTCGACGCCTATCCGGACGTGCGCTACCCCGGCACCGTCGATCGCATCTGGCCGACCGCCGACCGGCAGAAGGCCACCGTCGAAGTGCGCGTCAAGTTCGAGCGCCGCGACGAACGGCTGCGCCCGGAGATGGGCGTGCGCATCGTCTTCCGTGCCGCCGACGAACCGCCGCCCGCCGCCGGCGTGGCGTCGACCGCGGTGCTGGTGCCCGAAGACGCGGTCGTCACCGTCGACGGTGTGCTCGGCGCGTTCGTGCTAGAGCGCGACACCGTGCGCTTCACGGCGGTGACCACCGGCGAACGCAAGAGCGGCCGCATCGCCGTCGAAGCCGGCCTCGCCGCCGACCAACGCATCGTGCTGGCGCCGCCGTCGTCGCTGAAGAGCGGCGACCGCGTGCGCCTGCAGGACTGATTCCCTTCCGTCGTCCGCCGCGGCCCTGCGTCCTGCGACGCCTCGGCTGCGAACCTCCGCATTCCCCATGGCCGTCCCCATCACGCTCCGTTCCGTCACCAAGACCTACACCCGCGGCGGCGAGTCGCTGCGCGTGCTCGACGAGCTCGACCTGGAGATGGACGCGAGCACGTTCTACGCGCTGATGGGCCCGTCGGGCTCCGGCAAGACGACGCTGCTGAACCTGTGCGGCGGCCTCGATCAGGCCGACCAGGGCCTGGTGCAGGTCGGCGACACCGACCTCTCCCAGCTCGGCAGCAGCGACCTGGCGCGCTGGCGCGCGGCGAACGTCGGCTTCGTGTTCCAGGGCTTCAACCTGCTGCCGGTGCTGAGCGCGCGCGAGAACGTCGAGCTGCCGCTGCTGCTGGCGCCGCTGAGCAAGGCGCAGCGCCGCCAGCAGGCCGAACGCGCGCTCGAGCTGGTCGGCTTGCAGGACCGCATGGACCACAAGCCGCGCGAGCTGTCCGGCGGCCAGGAGCAGCGCGTCGCCATCGCCCGCGCGATCGCCACCGACCCGCAGCTGATCCTCGCCGACGAGCCGACCGGCGACCTCGACCGCAACACCGCCGACAGCGTGCTGCAGCTGCTGCAGCGGCTGAACCGCGAGCTGCACAAGACCATCCTGATGGTCACCCACGACCCGCAGGCCGCCGGCTACGCCGACAAGGTCATCCACCTCGACAAGGGCAAGCTCGGCCGCATCGACGACAACCGTGCCGCCGACCGCAGCACCGCGAAGAGGAGCTGAGCCATGCCCTGGAAACTGCTGTGGCGCAACCTGCTCGGGCACCCGATCCGCTCGCTGCTGACGGTGCTGTCGGTGATGGTCGCCGTGTTCCTGGTCAGCGTGCTGCACGCCGTCGTCAGCGGACTCGACCGCACGATCGACGCCGCCGCCAGCAACCGGCTGCTGGTGCAGTCGGCAGTCAGCCTGTTCGTCAACCTACCGCTCGCCTACCAGCAGAAGCTCGCCGGCGTGCCCGGTGTCGAGGCGATCTGCAAGTGGCAGTACTTCGGCGGCAAGTACGAGCAGGACAAGGGCGGCTACTTCGCCCAGTTCGGCATCGACTCGGACACGTTCCTGAACAGCTATCCGGAGATCTCGATCGTCGACGGCAGCTACGAAGAGTTCGCCAAAGGGCGGACCACGTGCCTCGTCGGCACCGAACTGGCCGACAAGTACGACTGGAAGGTCGGCCAGACCGTGCCGATCGTCGGCAGCCTCTTCCAGCGCACCGACGAGAAGCCCTGGGAGTTCACGATTGCGGGGATCTACACCTCGAGCTCGGCGGCGGTCGACAAGCAGACCCTCTGGTTCCACTTCGACTACCTGCACGAGTCGCTCGAGCAGGGTGGTGCGACCGGGCCACGCGGGGCTGGCGTCTACATGCTGCGCATCCAGAAGGGCGCCGACCCGGTAGCGGTGCAGCAGACCGTCGACGCGATGTTCGAGAACGGCCCCCAGCGCGTGCAGACGACCACCGAGGCGGAGTTCAACCGCCAGTTCCTGTCGATGCTCGGCGACGTGCCGTCGATGCTGCAGTTGGTCGGTGGTGCCGTGCTGTTCGCGATCTTCTTCGCGGTGCTGAACACGATGCTGATGGCGGCGCGCGAACGCACGCGCGACCTCGGTGTGCTGAAGGCGCTGGGCTTCACCGACGGTGCAGCGGCGGCGCTGCTGCTCGGCGAGTCGCTGCTGGTGTGCACGCTCGGGGCGCTGCTGGCCGGCGGGCTGGCGATCCTGATCGAACAACCGATGGCGGCGGCGACCGCGTCCTTCATCCCCGGCTTCGGCTTCGACCGCACCACGCTGTGGCTCGGCGCAGGCATCGCACTCGGCACCGGCCTGTTCTCGGGCTTGATCCCCGCCTGGCGAGCGGCCCGCCTCACCACCATCACCGCCCTGCGGGAGGTCGTCTGATGGCCCTCGTCCCGCTTCGCTACAACCTGCGCAGCCTGTGGGTGCGCGCGTCGTCGACGTTGCTGACGGTGTGTGCGATCGGCGCCACCGTCGCCGTGCTCGCCGGCATGCTGTCCTTGCAGCAGGGCTTCGCGGTGCTGTTCCAGGAACGCGGCCGCTCCGACCTCGCGGTGTTCCTGCGCAAGGGTGCCAAGTCCGAGGGCGAGTCCGGGTTGACGCGCGAGCAGTGTGCCGTGCTGCAGAAGGAACTGCCGGAGGTCGAACTCGACGCGGCCGGCAAGCCGCTCGCGAGCGCCGAGGTCTTCCTCGCCGTGCGGTTGCGCAAGTTCGACGGTGGCGAGACCAACGTGGCGATCCGCGGGGTCGAGCCAGCGACCTTCGCGATCCACGGCGACGACGTGCGCATCGTCGACGGCCGCATGCCGACTCCCGGCAGTGACGAGCTGATCGTCGGCGAAGGACTCGTCGAACGGATCCGGAACTGCCTTCCCGGCGACACGCTGCGCATCAACACCGTGACGTTCCGCATCGTCGGCACGTTCTCCGGCAAGGGCGGCTACCGCAGCGAGATCTGGGGCGACCTCGAGCGACTCTCGGAGGCGTTGCAGCGGCCGGTACGCAGTCGGGTGCTGGCGAAGATCAAGCCTGGCACCGATCTCGAAGCCGTGCAGAAGCGCTTCGAAAGCGACCTTCGCACCCAACCGAAGGTCCTGACGGAACGAGCCTATCTGGCGACCCAGACCGAGGACCTGACCAAGCGGTTCTCGATCCTCGGTGGGTTCCTCGCCGTCATCATGGGCCTCGGCGCCATCTTCACCGGCACCAACTCGATGCTCGCCGCGATCGGCGCGCGCACGCACGAGATCGGCATCCTGAAGGCCATCGGCTACCGGCCGGTGCCGATCTTCCTGTCCTTCCTCGGCGAAGCGGTGTTGCTCGGCCTGCTGGGCGGCCTGCTCGGCTGCCTCCTGGTGCTGCCGTTCCAGGGCGCCGAGACCGGCACCATGAACGAGACGTTCTCCGAGGTGACGTTCGCGTTCCGCACGACGCCGTTCGTGATGGTCAACGCCGTCGCCTTCGCGATGCTGCTCGGCCTCGTCGGCGGCCTGTTCCCCGCGTGGCGCGCCGCACAGATGACGCCGACGCAGGCGCTGCGCCGCAGCTGATGCTCCCCCTGCTGCGCCTCTACCGCGACGCGTTCGGCGGCCTGCCCCAGCGCACGTGGCTGTTGTGCACCGCGGCGTTCCTGAACCGCTGCGGCTCGATGGTCGTGCCGCTGCTCGGGCCGTACCTGAAGCGCGACTTCGCCTTCACGCCCGACCAGGCCGGCTGGGTCATCGGCCTCTACGGCATCGGCGCGATGATCGGCAGCTGGCTCGGTGGTCGCCTGACCGACCGCATCGGGCCGGTGCGCCTGCAGGTGCTGGCGCTCGGCAGCTCGGCGCTGTGGATGCTGCTGATGACGCAGTTCCACAGTGCGCTCGCCGTCGTCGCCGGCGTGTTCGTGCTCGGCATCGTCAACGACGCGTTCCGCCCCGGCAGCAACACCGCCGCGGCGCTGTCGGCACCGCTGCCACTCCGCCGGAAGGCGCTGTCGCTGAATCGCTTCGCACTGAACCTCGGCTGGGCGTTCGGGCCGACGATCGGCGGCTACCTGGTGTTCCACTGCGGATACTCGTGGATGTTCGTCGTCGACGGCGCCACCTGCGGGCTCGCAGCCTTGTGGCTGGCAACGAGCCTGCGCGGCTGGAACCCGCTGCCACCGCCGCAGCCCGCCGACGAACCCCAGCACCACGGCCGACCGCTGCGCGACCCGCACTTCCGCGCGCTGATGGTCGCCAACCTGTGCGTGCTGCTGGCGTTCATGCAGTACTTCACCACCGGCCCGCGCGTCTTCGTCGACCAGGGCTACAGCGAAGCGCACGTCGGCTGGATCCTGGCGATCAACCCGATCCTGATCGCGCTCAGCGAGATGCCGATCGTGCACGCACTGCAGCGCCGACGGCCGCTGCCGGTCGTGGCGCTCGGGGCGGCGATCGTCGGTCTCGGCTACCTCGCCATGCTGCTGCCGCTCGGCCTGTCGGCGATCGTGCTGGCGATGCTGGTCGTCGCCGTCGGCGAACTGCTGCAGATGCCGATGCTCGGCAGCTACG
>JBILEY010000344.1:0-5830 GCA_044351865.1 Planctomycetota bacterium
CCTGTTCGTGCGGCCGCTCGCCGGTGGCGAGGCGCGCGACCTGATGCCCGGCGAACGCGTGCACACACCGCTGCCGCCGTTCGGCGGCGGCGAGCAGATCGCATGGTCGCCCGACGGCAAGGAACTTTGCTACACCGCGCGGCGCGTGCCGAACCCGGAGTCCAGCACCGACAGCAGCCTGTGGGTGGTGCCGGTCGGCGGCGGCGAGGCGAAGAACGTGACGCCGGGCATGCCGGGCTACGACCAGGACCCGGTCTACTCGCCGGACGGCCGCTGGATCGCGTTCGCCAGCATGGCGCGCGCTGGCTTCGAGGCCGACCGCTTGCGCCTGTTCCTGCACGACCGGCAGTCGGGCAAGAACGAGGAGCTGCTGCCGGACTTCGACGCCAGCGCGCACGAGCTGCGCTGGACCAAGGACAGCCAGGCGCTGTTCTTCACCGTCGAGGTCGAAGGCACGACGCAGGTCTACACGGCGAGCCTCGCCGGCCGGCAGGCACAGCGGGTCACCAACGGCCGCCACGCGCTCAGCGGGCTGCAGGTCGCTGCCGATGGCGCGTCGCTGTTCGCGCTGCGCACGTCCATGGAGCGGCCGGCCGAGGTCGTGCGCATCGACGCCAAGACCGGCGCCATCACCGCGCTCACCGACCACAACGGCCCCGCGTTCGCCGACCTCGCGCTGCCGCAGATCGACGGCGAGTGGTTCCCGGCGAGCGACGGCAAGCAGATCCACGCGTGGATCGTCAAGCCGCCGAACTTCGACCCGAGCAAGCGCTACCCGTTCGTGCTGTATTGCCAGGGCGGGCCGCAGTCGATGGTGGGGCAGGGCTTCTCGTTCCGCTGGAACTTCCACCTGATGGCCAGCAAGGGCTACGTGGTCGCGGGCGTGAACCGGCGCGGCCTGCCGGGCTTCGGCCAGGCGTGGAACGACCAGATCTCGCAGGACTGGGGTGGCCAGGCGATGGCCGACCTGCTGGCGGTCTGCGACGCGATGCAGGCGCGGCCGTACGTCGACAAGGCGCGCAGCGCCGCGGTCGGCGCGTCGTTCGGCGGCTTCACCGTCTACTGGCTCATGGGCAACGCGGGCGATCGCTTCGCGGCGATGATCGCGCACTGCGGCGTGTTCAACCTCGAGAGCATGTATCTGGCGACCGAAGAACTGTTCTTCGTCGACTGGGACCTCGGTGGGCCCTACTGGCGCACGCCGGAGGCGGCCGAGCGCTACCGCCGCTTCTCGCCGCACCGCTACGTGCAGAACTGGAAGACGCCGCTGCTGGTGATCCACGGCGAACAGGACTTCCGCGTGCCGTACGACCAGGGCCTGCAGGCGTTCACCGCCGCGCAGCTGCAAGGCGTGCCGAGCCGGCTGCTGATGTTCCCGAACGAAGGCCACTGGGTGCTGCAGGCGCAGAACGGGGTCTTGTGGCAGCGCGAGTTCTTCGGCTGGCTCGACCGCTGGTGCGGCGAAGGGCGCGGCAAGTGATCCCACGGCGTGGTGCTGCGGTCTTGGCGCTGGCGCTGGCGAGCTGCCAGAGCACCGTCGGCTGGCAAGGCGACGTCGTGGGGGCGATCGCCGAGGCGCGCCGCGCCGGCCAGGAGCTGGTGGTGTTCTTCGCGCTTCCCGGCCGCGAACTCAGCGACCGCATGCAGGGCACGCTCGGCGATCCCGTGGTGCAAGCAGCGCTGCGCGATGGGGGCTACGCCGCGGCGATCGCCGACGGTGTGCTGCGCAAGAACCTCTACCAGGCGTGGATCGGCTTCGGCGAAGGCATGGGCATCGCCGTGCTCGGCACCGACGGCCAATGCCACGCGGCGCGGCCGGGGCCGATGGACCCGGACGAGTTCGCCGCCTACCTGCGCCTGTGCACCAGCCAGCGTGCGGCGCTGGCGGCGGCGCGCGCCGCGGTCACAGGCGAGCGGCCCGATCCCATCGCCCAGCACACGCTCGGTTGCCTCTACCTGCAGCTCGGCCGCACCAAGCTCGCCGAACCGCTGCTGCTCGACGCCGCGTCGGCCGGCGTCGCCGACGCGCGCCATCGCCTCGCGCGCCTCTACGCGCTCGACGGCAACCTCGCCGCCGCGCGCCGCTGGCTCGTGCACGGGCCGCGCACCGGGCCAGCGCTGGTCACCGAGGGCTACGTGCTGTTCAAGGAACGGCGCCACCGCGAAGCCGCCGCGGTGCTCGAGCAGGCGCTGGCCACCGGCGGGCTCGGCGACGAACGGCAGCGGGCCGTGCTCTACCTCGGCAAGGCGCTGCACGAAGACAAGCAGGACGCGCGGGCGAAGCCACTGCTGGAAGGACTCGCCGCCGAAGGCACCGGCAGCACGTTCGAAGCGGCGGCGCGCCACACGCTGGCGCACATCGCCGATCCGCAGCACGGCCACTCGCACTGACGATGCGGCGCGCGGCGTCGCGTGGTAGCCTGCCGGCCTGCCCTCGTTCGCCATGCACCGCCACGTCCTCGCGTTCGCGTCGTCGTTCTTCGGAACGTTCTTCTGCTCGAGTGCTGCCCTGGCCCAGCAGGATCCTCCGGCCTCGGCTCCGACACCCTCTGCCGCGGCCGCCGAGCCGGTGGTCGTCGGCGAGGGCGCGCATCGCTACCGCTGGGTGCCCGACTGGGGGCGCCTCGGCGACGGCAAGGAACTCGGCAGCACGCACGGCTGTGTCGCCGTCGCCCGCGACGGCACCGTCTTCGCCAACACCGACACCGAGCATGCGGTGATCCAGTTCGCGCCCGACGGCCGCATCCTCGGCAGCTGGGGCAAGGAGTTCCACGGCGGCACGCACGGCATGTGCCTCGTCGAAGAAGGCGGCGCCGAAGTGCTCTACCTGGCCCACACGCGGCGCCACGAAGTGGTGAAGACCACGCGCGACGGCAAGGTGCTGTGGACGCTCGGCTGGCCGCAGGCGAGCGGCATCTACGAGAACGAAGGGCAGTTCCTGCCGACCGCGGTCGCAGTGGCGAAGGACGGCCGCATCTTCGTCGCCGACGGCTACGGCAAGTCGTGGGTGCACGTGTTCGACCAGGATCGCAAGTACGTGACGTCGTTCGGCGGGCCCGGCAGCGCCGCCGGCAAGATGCAGACGCCGCACGGCCTGTGGCTCGATGCGCGCGGCAAGGAGCCGCTGCTGCTGGTCTGCGACCGCGAGAACCACCGGCTGCAGTGGTTCACGCTGCACGGCGAACACGTGCGCACGATGGACAAGGACCTGCGGCGGCCGTGCAACGTGGCACCGCTGCCCGGTGGTGGCCTCGCCGTCGCCGACCTGGCCGGCCGCGTCACGATCCTGGACGCCCAGGATCGCGCCGTGGCGCAACTCGGCGACCAGCCCGACGAAGGCCTGCGCGCCACGAACGGCGTCGAGCGCGCGAAGTGGCACGACGGCCACTTCCACGCCCCACACGGCATCGGCGCCGGGGCCGACGGTTGCCTCTACGTGCTCGAGTGGAACACCACCGGTCGCCTGGTGAAGCTGGTGCCGCTGACGCCACCCGCGCCGGCGAAGCCCGCCGCGGTCGAGCCGCCGGCGAAGGTCGAGCCCGGAAAGTAGCGGCGTCGCGCCGGCGCGTTCGCGGCGCGGCCGTGGTCACGGCGGCAGCGGCCGCTGCACATGACTGCCGACGATCGCCGTCGGTGCGGTCGCCACCTGCACGTCGCCGTGCAAGCCGGTGACCCACAGCTCGGCGCCGCTGCGCCGAACCAGCGGGCCGAGCGCCGTCTCGTCGTCGTCGCTGGCCGCCGACGCGAGGCACGCGCGCGGCCGCACGCGCGCGAGCAGCAGCGGTGCGTTGGCGTTCTTGCGGCCGTGGTGCGGCAGCACCAGCACGTCGTGGGGTTCGGCGGCGCCGCTCGCCAGCGCCGCGGCGGTGCCGAGTTCCTGCGCGTCGCCGGTGGCCAGCAACGACAGGGTGGGCAAACGCACGCTGACCCACAGGCTCTGGTCGTTGTCGCTGGCTGTCGCCGGCAAGGCCGGTGCCGTCACCACGAGGTGCGGTGTTGGGGTGCACCGTTCGCCTGGCGCCAGCACCTGCACCTCGGTGCCGTGCTGCTGCAGCACCGCCAGCAACGGGGTGTCCGCCAGCGCCTGCGGCACGATCGCCCGCGCGATCGGCACGCGCTGCAGCAGCGCCGGCACGCCGTTGTGGTGGTCGTGGTCGGCGTGGGTCACGACCAGCAGGTCGAGGCGGCGGCGGTGCAGTCGTGCCACCAGCTTGTCGGCGGCGGCGAACGGGTGCTGCAGGCTGCCACAGTCGATCGCCAGCTGGTGGCCGTCGGCCGTCGCGACGAGACACGCCTGACCGTGGCCCACGGCCAGCAGCGTGCAGCGATCGACGTCGCGCCAACCGGCCGGCACGAAGTGCGGCAGCGCCAACAGGGCGCAAGCGAGGCCCACGCGCCGCCGCGTCGGCGCCAGCAGCACCAGCACCAGGGCCAGCAGCACGAACGCGCCGAGCAGGGCCGGTGCGGGCGTGGCGAGGGCGTGCACGGGCGTCGCCGGCAACTGGTCGGCCGCTTGCACCAACGCGGCGTAGAGATCGGCGAGCCAACCGAGCGGTGCGGCCAGCAGCGGTGCCAGCGGCGGCGCCACGATGCCGACCACGGCGAGCAGCAAGCCGCCGAGCAGCATGGCGCCGACCATCGGGGCCAGCAGCGGCGTCAACAGCACCGTCCATGGTGCCAACTGGCCGAAGAAGCACAGCGTCAGCGGTGCCGTGGTCAGCGTCGCCCACGCCGACGCGCGCAACGACGAGCAGAGCCAGCTGCGGATCGTGCCCGCCCCGGACGCCGCTGCGGGCGCGCCGAGGGCGAGGCCGGCGACCGCGGCGTAGCTGAGCAGGAAGCTCGGGCCCAGCAGCGCGTCGGGGCGCACGAGGCAGGTGAACAGGGCCGGCACCAGCAGACCGGTGGCGATGCCGCAGGGGCGGCCGAGCCAGGCGCCGAGCGCCGTCAGCACACAGCTGATCAGCGCGCGCAGCACCGGTGGTTCGTTGCCGGTCATCGCCGCGTAGACCGCCAGCAGCACCAGCAAGCCGGCGGTGCGTCGCGGGTGCGTGCCGAGGCGCCGACGGTGGCGGCCGCCGGACAAGCCGACCATCGCGGCCAGCATCGCCGCGTGCGCGCCGCTGACCGCCAGCAGGTGGCTCAAGCCGGTCGCCTGGTGCGCCTGCACCAGATGGCCCGGCGGGCGCGTGCCGCGGCCGAGGACCAGCGTCGTCACCAACGTGCCGGCCTCGCCCGGCAGGTGCTGCAGCAGCGTGCGTTCGCAGGCGCGCCGCGCCATCGCGGCGAAGCGCGCCGGGCCGGGCGGGCCCGCGACGACCATGGCGCTGTCGCCTTGCGCGTGCACCGTCTGCGCTCCATCAGGGGTCGCCGGCGCGCCGACGCGCACCAGCAGCCGCACGGAGTCGCCGGGCAGCACTTCGAACGCGCGGTCGCACTGCACGCGCAGGGCGCGCTGCGCGTCGCCGAGCCGCAGCTGCATCGTGCCGAGCAGCGGCGTGCGCACGACGTCGAGCACCGGGCCCGCAAGCTGCACGGGGCCGAGTGGCAAGGTGGGCGGTGGCCCCGGCGGCGCGCCGGCCGCGGCCAGCAGGGCGGGCAGCGCCGCCAGCCCGGCGCGCAGCGGCCGCCGCCACGGACCGGTGGCCGAGTAGCCGAACCACGCGGCGGCCAGGCCGAGCACGGTCCAGACGGCGGCCAGCGGCAGCCAATGGGGGGCGAGCAGTGCCGCGGGCAGGGCCCAGGCACCGCACGCGAGGAGCGGAGCGATCGACGGAGGAAGCATCGACTGCATCCGTGCTCGCTTTCGCGCCGCGGTTACAGTTTGCGC
>JBILEY010000346.1:0-5809 GCA_044351865.1 Planctomycetota bacterium
CGTTGGGGCCAATGGGGATCTCGCAGCAGTTCCCGGCCGAGCAGGACCAGGTCGGCGCGGCCTTCGGCGATGATGGCATCGGCCTGTTGCGGATCGGTGATCAGTCCGACCGCTCCGGTCGGGACCCCGGTCTCGCGCCGGATGCGCTCCGCTAGCGGCACCTGGTAGCCGGGGCCGACCGGGATCTCCGCCTTGCGCGAGGCGCCGCCGCTCGAGCAGTCGATCAGGTCGACGCCCTCCTTGGCGATGCGGCGCGTGGCTTCGACCGAGTCCTCGATCCGCCAGCCGCCGTCGACCCAGTCGGTGCACGACAGGCGGACGAATAGGGGCACAGCCTCGGGCAGCACCTTGCGCACGGCGCGCACGGTGTCGACCAGGAACTTCATCCGCTGGTCGAAGCCGCCGCCGTACTCGTCCTGGCGCTCGTTCATCAGCGGCGACAGGAAGCTGTGCCCGAGGTAGCCGTGCGCGAAGTGCAGTTCGATCACGCGGAAGCCGGCCGCGAGCGAGCGCTGGGCCGCGGCGACGAACTGTTCGCGGATCGTCTCGATCTCGGCGATGGTCAGCGCGTGGGGCACCGGCCCGTCCTGGCCGAAGCGCTTCGCCACGGGACCCACGGGCAGCCAGCCGCCCGCATCGAGCGGCACGAACGCATTCGGGGTCGGGTGGAACGGCCGGTGGCGCGACGCCTTCACCCCGGCGTGGGCCAGTTGGATGCCGGGCACCGCCCCGTGCTGCTGCACGAACTCGGTCAGCGGCCGCAGCGCCGCGATGTGTTCGTCCTTCCAGATGCCGAGGCAGTTCGGCGTGATGCGCCCGGCCGCTGCCACCGCCGTGGCTTCCGCCAGCAGCAGTCCGGCCCCGCCGATGGCGCGCGCCGCATGGTGCGTTATGTGCCACTGGTTGGCGAAGCCGTCTTCGCTCGAGTACTGGCACATCGGCGACATCGCGATTCGATTGCGCATGGTCACGCCGCGCAGGGTCAGCGGCGTGAACAGGCCTGGCTGGCTGCGACGTGGCGCGGGTTCGGTGGTGGCCGCGGGCTGTGTGGAGGCGCTGGCGGTGGCGGCGGCCACTCCGGCGGCCATCGCCGTCTGGCAGAAGAGGCGTCGATTCATGCTGGATGGCGACGAACGGGAACGAGCGAGCGTAGCCCGTGCCGCCCGGGGTCGACAGCGGCTCGCGCGTCCGATTGACTCGGCGCATGCCGCGATCCCCTCTCGTGCTCGGTGGCCTGTTCGCGACGGGAGTCGGACTCGGCGCGTTCGCGGCATGGTGGTGGTTGCAGGCTGGCCAGGTGGCCGTGGCGCCTGGCGCTCCCTCGCCAGCGGTGGCGTCGGTCGCGTCCCGCGGCGCGGAGGTGCAGGCGGGGAACGGCGACGCGGCCGTCGTGCTGGCGCGGCTCGACGAGATCGCCTCGCGACTTCGTTCGCTCGAGGCGTCGGTGCAGGAACTGGCGGCCAGTCCCGTGCGCACGCCGGCGGTGGCATCGGCGCGCGGGGCGGCGCCGGTCGCCGTCGACGCCGAGTCGCTGAAGCAGGCGTTGGCGCGCATCGAACGGGACAAGCTCGCGGCGCTGTCCGACGGCGAACTGCTGCGGCGCGCGCGCATGATCGGCAAGGACGGTGGCGACCTCGATGCGGCGGCCAACGGTCTGCGGCTCGTGCTGGAGCGCACCGCGTCGTCGACGACTCGCAGCGAGGTGCAGTTGCAGCTCGCCATGCTGCAGCGGCAGCGCGAGACGCCCGAAGCACTCGCCGAGTCGGCCGCCCTGTTGCAGTCGGTCGTGCAGCAGCACGGAGCCGCCAGCGAGCTCGGCATGCAAGCGACCTACCAGCTGGTCTGGACCGCGAGCCAACAGCGCGACCTGACCTCCGCGCTGGCTCACGCCGAGCGCTACGCGAGTGCTCCGAACGCGAGGCCCTTCCAGCGTGCCGAAGGGCGCTGGGCCGCAGCGGTGATCACGCAGAAGCTCGGCTCGCCCGAGCAGGCGCGCGCGGCCTTCGATGGTTGGCTGCAGCAGTTCGGTGCCGATCCCGAGCTGCAGAAGCTCGTGCTCGACGTGCAGACGCGCCGCGCCAAGCTCTGATCGAAGCGCGGTGGGTCGAGCGGGTCACACGGGCGATCGCCGTCGTTGGTCCACCCGCGGCCTGCAGCTAGCGCTGCCGCGGGACCGATCGAGCGCCGTCGAGATGAAAAGGGGGAGCCCTTGCATCGCTCCGACCATTTTCGTGGCGCCACGAAAATGGTCGGGAGAACTGCCCAGCTCAACTCAGTCCTCGGTCGCACACTTCGCAGGTACCCACAACCCGGAGAACCCTGATGAAGTAGGACCACATCGCCGCCTTGCTCGCCCAGTTCGAATCCCTCGTTCGCATCGGACAGGGTGTCGAGTTCTGGCTCGCGCGCGAGTTGCAGGACCTACTCGGCTACACCGAGTGGAGGAACTTCGCCACCGTCGTGGAGCGCGCCCGGGACGCCTGTGCCAACGCGGGCACGATCCGGACGACCATTATGTTGCCGTCAACAAAATGGTCGACCTGGGCTCGGGCGCGCGACGGCGCATCGAGGACGTGGCCCTCACCCGATACGCCGCCTACCTGGTCGCCCAGAACGGCGACCCCAAGAAGGAAGCCGTCGCGTTCGCCCAGACCTACTTCGCGGTGCAGGCGCGCAAGCAGGAGCTGATCGAGGCGCGGCTCGCGTGCGATCGCCAGGCGGCCGGCAACCGAGCGCCCCACGCCGCCAGCAGCAGGGCGAGGAGCAGTTGCCAGCGCGCGAGGTTCACGAAGCGCCCCGCGTTCGCTCCGTTGCGTCGCCGCCGGCAGCGTTCGCCGTCTTCGCCGCGAGCCGCTGCAACAGCGGGTCGTGGTAGTCGAGCAGGCCCTGCGACACACCACGCTGTTCGAGCAGCAGCCGGTAGCGCAGCTGCGCCTGCTGGGCTTCGCGGCGCAGCCGAACGCGTTCGCCGTCGTCGGTGCACGCCGCCAGCAGGTCCTCGAGCCGCAGCCACTCCTTGCGTTCGGCGAGTTCGGGCGGCACGAAGCCAGCACCGCGAAGCAGCAGGTAGCTGGCGCGCAGTTCGTCGGGCATTCCCGACAGGTCCTCGAGCACGAGCGGTTGGCCGAACCCACGCAGCTGGTCGAACTGGCCGGCGCGCACGGCGTCGGCGAGCTTCTGTTCGACGAGGTGGAAGAACGGATCCATCGCGGGCCGGCAGCCTAGCGCCAAGCGCGGCACCGCGCGCTTGCGGCGGGCGCGAGCTTGCGTTCGAGTGCGCCGATGAGCGAACTGCTGCCCGCCGTCGAGATCGACCCGAAGGGCCCCGTGCGCGCCAGCGTGATCTGGCTGCACGGCCTCGGCGCTGACGGCCACGACTTCGCGCCGATCGTGCCCGAGCTCGGCCTGCCGGCGAGCCTCGGCGTGCGCTTCGTGCTGCCGCACGCGCCGGCGATGCCGGTGACGATCAACGGCGGCATGGTGATGCCGGCGTGGTACGACATCGCCGAGGTCGACCTGCGGCGGCGCCACGACGAAGCCGGCATCCGCAAGTCGGCGACGGCGGTCGAAGCGTGGATCGCGCACGAACGCGCCCGCGGCGTGCCGAGCGAACGCATCGTGCTCGCCGGCTTCTCGCAGGGTGGCGCGGTCGCCGTGTTCGCCGGCTTGCGCCATCGCGAGCGCCTCGGCGGCCTCGTCGCGTTGTCGACCTACCTCGTCGGCGAGGACTCGCTCGACGCCGAGCGGACGGCGGTGAACCAGGGCGTGCGCATCCTGCAGGTGCACGGCAGCGCCGATGGCATCGTCGTGCCGGAGCGCGGGCGGGCCTTGGGTACAGCACTGCAGCGGCGCGGCTACGACGTCGCGTGCCACGAGTACCCGATGCAGCACGAGGTCTGCTGGGAGGAGATCGTCGTCGTCGCCGACTTCTTGCGCGCCGTGCTGGCCTGAAATTCGAAGCAGGGGCCACGCTTGCCGTGGCACTGCCCGGGCCGGGGCGCTGGCGGCATCCAGCGCCGCTGGCTCGACGAAAGGCTCCGCGTGTCCGAAGCTCGCCCCATGACCGAGATCCGCGACGTCGCCGCGCTGCAGCGGCACCTGGCTCCGCTGCGCCAGCGCCTGTGCCTGCATCCGCTCTACTCGCGGTTCTGCACACTGGCCGACGTTCGCCTGTTCCAGCAGCACCACGTGTTCGCCGTGTGGGACTTCATGTCGCTGCTGAAGGCGCTGCAGCGCGCCCTGACCAGCATCGACCTCGTGTGGCGGCCGCGCGGCGACGCGGTGGCGCGGCGGCTGGTCAACGAGATCGTGCTCGGCGAAGAGAGCGACGACGACCAGGGCGGCTACACCAGCCACTACGAGCTCTACCGCCGCGCCATGCGCGAAGCGGGGGCGGACGGGGCGGCGATCGATGCGGTGCTGGCGCAGGTCGCGGCGGGCCAGGACGTGTTCGCGGCGCTGCAGTTGGCCCCCGCACCGGCTCGCAGGTTCTGCACGACGACGTTCGAACTGGTGCACGGTGGCTCGCTGCCGGCGATCGCGGCGGCGTTCACGCTCGGCCGCGAGGACGTGATCCCCGACATGTTCACGGCGCTGGTCGACGACCTGCACCGGCGGCATCCGGGCGGCCTGCCGACGCTGGTCGACTACCTGCGGCGCCACATCGAGCTCGACGGCGAACGGCACGGGCCGATGGCGGCGCGCTTGCTGGCGCACGTGTGCGGCGACGACGCGGCGAAGTGGGCGGCGGCGGCGGATGGGGCCGAACGCGCGATCCGCGCGCGCTTGCGGCTGTGGGACGACCTGGTGGCGCTGCTGCCGGCGAACGCGGCGAGCGGTGCGGCCGCCGCGGTCGCTTCGAGCTAGTTCGCGCTGAGACGAACGCGCAGCGTCGTCGGCGGGCCGTTGTCGGCCCACGCCGGGCCGTTGCCGAGCACGTGGTCCTGGTCGAGCGGCATCGGCGCTTGCCAAGGCAGCGTCGTCGTGCGCACGTCGGTCTGGTGCAGCACGACCGGCTGCGCCTCGTTGTGTTCGTGCTGGCGCGGCGCGCCGTGCCGCGCCAACGACCAGCTGCCGGACACGTGCCACGTGGGGCCGTTCGCGACCGGCCGCACGCACAGCCACAAGCCGCTGCGCGCGGTGTCGAGCACCGGGTTGCTGGCCGCGGCGCGCGCGGCGATCTCGACCTCGAAGTCGCGGATCAGCATGCGTTCGCGGCCGACGAACGCGGCGGTGCTCTGGCCGGCGAGCACCGGTTGCGCCAGTTCGATCGCGTCGGCTCCGTCGGTGCCGGTCGCGACGCGCGACAGCAGCCGCGCCGTCGCCATGTCCGCGGCCAACTGCGCCAGCAGCCGGTTGCAGCGCGGGTTCGCCGCGACGTCGCCGCGCGCCACCAGGACGCCGTCGAACAGTTCGATGCTGCCCGCTTGCTTGCCGTGCAGCAGCCGCAGCAGTTCCGCGGGTTGCAGGCCACCGTCGGTGGCGTCGCGCTCGAAGGCTGGGATGTCAGCGGACGGCAGGCGCCAGGCGATGCCGCGCGGTTGCGGTGCCGAGCTGCCGGTGAGGAACGCGCCGACCGGGCGCACCAGCAGGTCGGGGCCGGCCTCGGCGGCGGGTGGCGCCAGGTAGCGCGCGCTGACCACGAGCTGGAAGCCAGCGGGGCCGAGCGGGCCGCCGCGGCCGCTGACGACGAGCGCGCCGCCGCTCAGGATGGTGCCGGCGAACGACGCGTAGGCGGTGCGGTGCTCGGGCAGGTCGACGCTCGGCCGGTCGGTGCCGATCGGCATCGCCAGCGACGCCACCGGTTCGC
>JBILEY010000347.1:0-5805 GCA_044351865.1 Planctomycetota bacterium
GCCACGCAGATCGGCTCGGGCCGCGTCGACCTGCACCTGACGCCGCAGCTCAGCGTCTACAACCTCGTGCAGTTCGACAACGAGTCGCAGCAGCTCGGCTGGCAGAGCCGGCTGCGCTGGATCTACCAGCCGGGCTGCGACCTGTTCGTCGTCGGCGGCGTCGGCTGGCTGCGCGAAGAGGACGAGTCGCTGGTGCCGACCCGGCAGTCGCTGCAAGTCAAGCTGGTGCACACGCTGCGTTTTTGACGCGGCCGACCGTCGACGGCGCGTTCCCGGGGCGTCGAATGCGCGTCGACAGCCGGCGGGGAGTCCAGGACGCGGCTGCTGCCGACCTTCGGTCGTGTTACGGTTCGGGGCCGCTTCGCATCCGTCGATCGGCGAGTGGCGAAGTGGCGCGCTACCATCGGGACCGCTTGCTTCCCCACTCCTCGAACTTCGATGCCGTCCTGGTGGGCGGCGGCCTGCAGAACGCCCTGATCGCGCTCGCCATGCTGCGAGCGCGGCCGGACGCGCGCATCGCCATGGTCGAGAAGGACGCGCTGCTCGGCGGCAACCACACGTGGTGCTTCCACGCCGCGGACGTGCCCGACGACGCTGCCGCGGTGCTGGCGCCCTTGGTCGAGTTCGTCTGGCCGGGCTACGAAGTGCGCTTCCCCGGCTTCGACCGGCGGCTCGACAGCCCGTATGCGGGCTTCACGTCGCGACGGCTGCACGACGTCGTGGCTGCGACGATGGACCGTCCGGGGTGTCGACTGGTGGCGGGCCAAGCCGCCGTGCGGGTCGGCGCCGAGCAGGTCGAACTGGCCAACGGCAGCAGTCTGCAGGCGCCGCTCGTCGTCGACGCTCGCGGGCCCGAGCCGGCCCGAAGCCGCGGCCGCGCGGGCTACCAGAAGTTCCTCGGCCGCGAACTGCGCCTGACCGGGGCGCACGGCATCGAGCGACCGCTGGTCATGGACGCGACCGTGCCCCAGCTGGGCGGGTACCGCTTCTTCTACGTGCTGCCGATCGCCGCCGACCGCCTGTTGGTCGAGGACACCCGCTTCGCCGATCGCCCCGAGCTCGAACCGTCGGAGCTCCGCGCCGAGATCGACGGCTGGCTCGCCGCCCGCGGGCTGCAGGTCGCCGAGGTGCTGCGCGAGGAGATCGGTCTGCTGCCGATGCCGTGGTCGGGCCGCGGTCCGCTGCCGGTGCCTGCACCGGGTGCAGGGCCGCTGCTCGGCGGCTATCGCGGTGGCTGGCTGCACCCGGCGACCGGCTATTCGCTGCCGGTGGCGCTGCGGCTGGCGACGACGCTGGCGGCGGTGCCCGCAGGCCAGCCCTGGCGCCCGGCGGTCGCGGCCCTGGTGCGCAGCGTGCGGCCGCAGGTGCGGTTCGCGCAGCTGCTGAATCGCCTGTTGTTCCGCTGGTTCCTGCCCGAGGGCCGCAGCGACGTCTTCCGTCGCTTCTACCGGCTTCCCGAACCCAGCATCCGCCGCTTCTACGCGCTGCGCACGACGTTCGGCGACCGTCTGCGCCTGCTCGGCGGCCGCCCTCCGGCCGGGTTGTCCCTGCGGGCCCGGCTCACCGTCGCGGAGCGTTTCGCATGACTGGCTTGCAACCCGAACTGGCCGGTGAGTCGTCGTCCCTGGCGGCGCTGTTCGATCGCTGGTTCGACCAAGGCCACCACGTCGCCGCGTGGCGCGCGAGCAGCCCGGAGATGCGGCGCGTCTGGAGCGACGCCGTGCTCGACCCGGCCCGTTCGTTCCTCGGCCGGCCCGGCAAGTACTTCCGCGCCCGCCTCGTGACCAGCGCCTGGATGCTCGCCGGGGGCGACCTGGAGCAGCTGCCGGCGAGCCTGCCGTTGGTGATCGAAGTGCTGCACGCCGGTTCGCTGATCGTCGACGACGTGCAGGACGACTCCGAGCATCGTCGCGGCGCGCCGGCACTGCACCGCGAGATCGGCGTGCCGCTCGCGATCAACACCGGCAGCATGCTCTACTGCTGGTCGCTCGACCTGCTGTCGAAGCTGGCGCTGCCGCCGGCGATCGAGCTCGAGCTGCACCGCCGCATGGCGCACACGATGCTGCTGTGCCACCAGGGGCAGGCGCTCGACCTGTCGGTCAACGCCTTCACCGCCTCGCAGGCGGCGATGCCGGCGTTCGTGCGCGCGACCACCGCGTTGAAGGCCGGTTGCCTGATGCAGCTGGCGGCGGCGTTCGGCGCGATCGCGGCCGGCGGCAAGGGCGAACGCATAGTCGCGCTGGCGACGTTCGGTGAGCAGCTCGGCAACGGGCTGCAGATGCTCGACGACCTCGGCAGCCTGTGCTGCGAGCGGCGTTCCGCGAAGGCGCTCGAGGACCTGCGGCTGGCGCGCCCGACCTGGATCTGGAGCTGGCTCGCCGGCGACCTGACGCCGCCCGCCTTCGCGCGCTTGCAGCAGCGCGCAGCCAAGGCCGCGCACGCCGGCGCCTGCGAGCAACTGCTGCCGGAGCTGCGCACGCTGCTGGCCGGGCGTGGTCGGACGCGCGTGCGCGAACACCTCGGCAACGCGCTGCAGTCGCTGCGCGATGCGCTCGGACCTTCGGCGCCCTTGCTGGCGCTGCAGCAGGAGATCGAGCGACTGGAACAGAGCTATGGCTGATTCTTCGGCGGCTGATACTTCGGCAATGGCTGCTTCTTCGGCAGTGATGGCGGGTGCTGGTCGCGCCGGGTCCGGTGCGTCGCCTCGCCGGCGGCGCGCGGCGGTCGTCGGCAGCGGCTTCGGCGGCCTCGCCGCGGCGGTGCGGCTGCAGGCCGCGGGCTTCGACACCACGATCTTCGAAGCGCGCGACAAGCCGGGTGGCCGCGCCTACGTCTACGAGGAGAAGGGCTTCGTCTTCGACGGCGGGCCGACGGTGATCACCGCACCGCACTGCCTCGAGGAAGTGTTCGCCGCCGCCGGTCGCCGCATGGCCGACTACGTCGAGCTGCTGCCGGTGACGCCGCTCTACAAGCTCTGGTGGAGCGACGGTGGGGAGATGGACTACACCGGCGACAGCGACTCGATGCTGGCGCAGATCCGCCGCCACTTCCCGGGCGACGAAGCCGGCTACCTGCGGTTCGTCGACTACACGAAGAAGGTGTTCCAGCGCGGCTACGTCGAACTGGCGGCGCAGCCGTTCCTGCGCTTCTGGGACATGGTCAAGGTGGCGCCGCAGCTGGCGACGCTGCGCGCCGATCGCTCGGTCTACGCCACGGTGTCGCGCTTCGTGAAGCACGAGCACCTGCGCCAGGCGCTGTCGTTCCACTCGCTGCTGGTCGGCGGCAATCCGTTCGAGACCAGCTCGATCTACACGCTGATCCACTACCTCGAGCGCAACTGGGGCGTGTTCTTCCCGCGCGGCGGCACCGGGGCGCTGGTGCGTGCGATGGTGCGCGTGTTCGAGGAACTCGGCGGCACGCTGCGGCTGTCGTGCCCGGTGCGCGACATCGCGTTGTCGGGCAGCGGCTCGGCGACCGTGCACCAGGTGCTGGCCGGCGATCGCGAACGCGAACCGTTCGACGTGGTGGTGTCGAACGCCGACCTGCAGCACACCTACGCGCGGCTCTACTCGTCGGTGCCCGCGGCGGCCGGCATGGCGCGGCGCGTCGAGCGCATGCAGTGGTCGATGTCGCTGTTCGTGCTCTACTTCGGCACCGACCGGCTCTACCGCCAGTCGATCGCGCACCACACGGTGATCTTCGGGCCGCGCTACAAGGGCCTGCTCGACGACATCTTCCACGGCGCCGAACTGCCCGACGACTTCAGCCTCTACCTGCACGCGCCGACCGTCACCGATCCGTCGCTGGCGCCGCCCGGCTGCGATTCGTTCTACGTGCTGGCGCCGGTGCCGCACCTCGGCAACGCGCCGCTCGACTGGAACACCATCGCGCCCGCGTACGCCGATCGCCTGCTGGCGTCGCTCGAGCGCTACCTGCCGGACCTGCGCCGCCACGTCGTCGCCAAGCGCTGGATGACGCCGAGCGACTTCCGCACCGAACTGAACAGCTACCACGGCTCGGCGTTCTCGTGCGCGCCGTTGCTCCGGCAGAGCGCCTGGTTCCGGCCGCACAACCGCGACCCGCGCATCCCCGGTCTCTATCTCGTCGGCGCCGGCACGCACCCCGGCGCTGGCGTGCCCGGCGTCGTCAACTCGGCGAAGGCGACGGCGTCGTTGATCGTGCAGGACTACGCGCGGTGAACGACGCGCCGGCCGCCACCCCTGTGCCGTCGGCCACGCCGGGCGGCATCGCCACGTGCCGGCAGAGCATCGCCCGCAACTCGAAGAGCTTCGCGCTGGCGTCGCGGCTGCTGCCCGGCCACACCGCCGACCATGCCGCGATCGTCTATGCGTGGTGCCGCCGCGCCGACGACGCGGTCGACGCGGTGCCTGCCGGGTCGGCTCCGGCGGCGGTGCGGCGCCTGCGCCAGGAACTCGCCGACGTCTACCGCGGGGCGGCCACCGGCGTGCCGGAGCTCGACGCGTTCGCCGCCGTCGTCGCGGCCCATGCCATCCCGCGCGAGTATCCGGACGAACTGCTGGCCGGCATGCAGATGGACTGCGAGCGCGCCCGCTACGAGTCGTTCGACGAACTGCTGCTCTACTGCCATCGCGTCGCTGGCGTGGTCGGATTGATGATGTGCCACGTGCTCGGCGTCGACGACCTCGCGGCGCGCCGGCAGGCGGCGCACCTCGGCATCGCGATGCAGCTCACGAACATCTGCCGCGACGTGCTCGAGGACTGGCAGCTCGGCCGCCTCTACCTGCCCGGGCAGCTGCTGGCCGAGTGTGGCGCCGGCGATCTCGGAGCACAGCTCGGCCGGCCGTTCCCGATCGAACAGAAGCAGGCGGTCGCCGCCGCCGTGGCGCGCACGTTGGCGATCGCCGACGGCTTCTACCGTTCGGGCAACCGCGGCCTCGCCGCGCTGCCGTGGCGCTGCGCCATCGCCGTCGGGGCCGCCAGCCGCGTCTACTGCGCGATCGGGCGCCGCGTGCGCCGCCAGCAGTGCGACGTGACCCGCGGTCGCGCCATCGTGTCGCAGCGCGGCAAGCTGCTGCAGGTCGCGTTCGCCGCCGCCCACGCGCTGGTGACGTCGCCGATGCGCGCCGTTCGTCGTCGTCCGCCGGTGGCGCTGGCTTCCGCGGCCCCCGTGCGCTTCCCTGCCGACCTGCTGCCGTTCCCGTCATGATCCAGCGCCTCCTGCTCGCCGTCTGGCTCTCGGCTGCCGCTTGCGTGGCCACGCCACCGTCGCCGCGACCCGCGGGCGTTGGCGTCGTGCAGGTCCGCCTCACCGGGTTCGCGGATCGCGGCGGCCAGGTCCTCGTCAGCGTCTTCGTCGACGCCGCCGGCTTTCCCGACGACCAGCGGCGGGCGGCGCGCAGCGTGCGGTTGCCGGTCGACGGCGACTCCCTCGTCGTGACCTTCCCCGACGTGCCGGCCGGCGAACTCGCCGTCGCCGCGTTCCACGACGTCGATGCGGACTTCCAGCTCGACACCAATGCGCTCGGCATCCCGACCGAGCGCTGGGGCGTTTCGCGCGGTGGCCGCGGACTGTTCGGCCCACCCACGTTCGCCGACAGTCGCCTGCAGCTCGCGGGCGGCGCCGAGCTGGCGATCGACATCGAACTGCGTTGAGCACGCACCGCCGACCCTACGATCCGCACCAGGAACCACAGCCAGGCGCACCGAGACCTTGCTGTTGCCGCGCGCCGGCGGCCGACCGCGCCTCGCCGTCGATCGTCGCGCGATCGTCGTCGGCGGCGGCATCGCCGGCGTCGCTGCCGCGACCGTGCTCGCCGAGCGCGG
>JBILEY010000348.1:0-5801 GCA_044351865.1 Planctomycetota bacterium
GCAATGCTCGCCCTGGGCGCTTGCGGGTTGATCTCGCAACGGCGGTTGCGGTCGGCGATCGCCTCGAGCCGCAGCCCATCGCACCAACCAGCGGCAGCGACGGCGCACCCGCCCGCTGACGCGAGCGCGACGATCCCCGGCGCCCTCGACTGGAACGACGCGCGCTGGTCCGAACTGTGCGGTGGATACCGCAGCCCCTACGACCCGCGCCCCGCCCTGGCCCGGCTCGCACAGCCTGCCGAAGCAGCGGCCGCGTTCGCGGAGCTGTGGGACGAACTTCACCATCAAGGTGACGTCGACACCGCGTCCTACGCCGCCGTGCCGCACCTCGTGCAGCTGTATGCGAAGCACGGCCAGCAGGGCGATAACGCCTACTCCTTGCTCGGCTGCATCGAGTTGGCGCGGCGCGCCGGTCACAACCCGCCGCTCCCGACCTGGCTGCGCGATGGCTACGAGGAGGCCTGGCGACGTCTCGGGCATCTGGCCGTCGACGACCTGGCACGCACCAGCGATCCGTTGCTCACGCGCGCCGCGATGGGCGCGCTCGCGATCGCACGGGGCCTTCCGCAAGTCGGCGAGATCCTGCTCGATTGCACCGCCGACGAGCTCGAGGAGATGCTGACGCAGTATCGCGGCTAGCGCCTTCGCCGGGCGCGCTGCGAACTCCCGCCTGCTCTCCGCTCGCCCCGGCGATCCTGGATCACAGGACCCAGTCGCGCGCTTCCGGTGCCGGCGCTTCCTTCGGCAGCGGCTTGCCGGCCTCGATCAGCTCCTCGAGCCACCAGTTCGTGCTGTTGTAGAGGCACGTGACCTCGCGACACTCGTGGCTGGCGTCGAACTCGCCGAGGATCTTCGCCGTCGCGTGCTGCGCTGCGGCCGGCACCTGCCACAGCTCCTTGCCGCCGAGCTTGGCCTTCTCGACGCCGCGGTGCGCCGGGCAGTTGAACGAGCCGAGCGGCGTCACCACCTGGCGCAGCATCTGCATGTGGCAGACCTTCGGCTGCTTCGTGTAGTCGCGCCAGTTGCCGGCCATCAAGACGCGCAGGTTGGTGCTGGCGAGCACGCGGAAGCCCGGGCGGACGACGCTGCGCGCTTCGGCGAGGTTCGCCTGGATGCGCGCGACGACGGCCTGCAGTTCGGCCTCGGTCTTCGCCGGATCCATGACCTCGGCGCCGTCCTGCTGGCGCTCGAGGAACGGCTTGAACGAGATGTAGTCGAACATCGAGTCGCTGGCGCGCTGGCTCGCCATCACCATCTCGTGGATGTTCTCGATGATCTTCACGTCGCCGCGGCTGCCGCCCTTCCACGTGATGACGAACGAGAAGCCGAGCTGCAACGCCGGGTTGGCGGCCTTGATCTTCGGCATCCAGCTGCAGATCTCGTCGAGCGTCAGCGTCTTGCTCGACGGGTTGTGCATGCGGCGGAACACGTCGTTGCTGCCCGAGTCGAGCGACAGGCGGATCCAGTCGCCTTCGGTGAAGAACGGCGCCGCCGCCAGCAGGCGGTCGCCGCGGCTGCCGTTGGAGACGACCGCGACCGACAGGCCGAGCTGCTTCAGGAACTCGACGATGCTGGCGAAGCCCGGATAGAGCGTCGGCTCGCCGCCGCCGATCAGGATGACGCTGCGCAGGCCGCGCTCGGCCATGCGCTGCAGGCTGTCGCGCAGTTCCTGGTCCTCGTGCCGCACCTTGCTGTTGAGGATGTCCCAGTCGATGCAGTGGTCGCAGGCGTAGTTGCAGGCCGTCGTCAGGTCGAGGTTGATCGACAGCGGCGCCAGGTCCGGCAGGTCCGGGGCCGGCTTGCCCGTCTTCGCGGCCTCGCGCTGCGCGCGCTGCCACTGCACGTAGTCGAGCACCTTCGGCCACAGGCTCGGCTGCTGCAGCTTGCGCGCGAAGTCGTGCACCTGCTCGACGGACTTGCCGTCGAGCGGCTTCTGCTCAAGCGCGGATGCCGAGCTGCTGGAGGAGGTCCGCGTAGAGGCGGAGGCGGAGGAGGACGGCGTCGGCGTGGGCTTCGGTTCGGTCACGGGTTCCTGCGCGTAGGTCTGCAAAGAAACCATACACGAGCTGATGCAGAGGATCCTCCACCGGTTCGCCGTGGCCGTCGGGGCGGACGAACGACTGCTCGTAGTTCGGGCCGAGCCGGCGGTCGATGCGGGCGCCGTCGAGGTCGATCCAGGCCGGGCGCGGCTGCGCCGGGCACTGCGTCAGGTGCAGGGACACGTCGACCCGGCCGGCGGGGCCGCGGACGGCGAAGCGAACGACGTTGGCGGCGGCCGCCGGCCCGCCATCGCTCTGCGTCACGTCGAGGACCTGCGCGTCCGTTGGCAACGGCACCAGCGCCTGCAGCACGCTGAGCACGTGCGACAGCGAATCGACGACCATCGTCGGCCCCGGCCACGCCGGCCCGAGCCCCATCGCCAGCGACCGCACCGGCCGGCCCTGCCGTTCCGGCCACAGCCGCGCCCAGGTCGGCAGCACGAACGGCCACTGGCAGTTCTCGACCAGCAGCAGCCCGCGCGTCCGGAAGGCGTCGAGGCGCTGTCGGCCCGCCGCCGCCAGCGACGCTGGCACCAACGGTTTCTCGCACAAGCACGGCACCGCCGCGGCGAGGGCGGCGTCGAGACCGACGAGATGGCCTTCGGGCGGGGCCGCCACCACCAGCGCGTCGACCTGCCGCGCCAGGGCTTCGGCATCGACGGCGACGTGCACCGCGTGGCCAAGCTGCGCCGCCAGTTCGCGTGCGACCGTGTCGCTGCGCCCGCCCTGTCGTCCCGCAATCGCTACAACAACGCCGCCCGCGGCTTCGCAGGCGCGCGCCAGGAACGGGCCGAGGCCTTGGCGCGTGCGCCCGGCGCCGAGGATGCCGACGCGGATCGGCGCGCGGGATCGACCGGAATCCGGAGAGACGTGGGCTTCGGCGTTCACGGTGGCTTCGGTCTTGGTCCGCGCGCGATCGGTCGACGCAAGATTCTGCAGACTTTGCGCGAGATGGCGCGCGATTTGAAACGCTTCTCCATGAGCGGGCTCTGTTCGCCTGCAACCGCATTCCGCCGGCCTCAACACAGCCGGCAACTTCGGAGCCGATCGCCAGTCGGCATGACAGGGGAATCGGGTCGTCCGGGCCTGCCCGCCGGACGACCCACTTTTCTGTACGGGAACTTCACCGAACGCACCTTGCCGCGGTGCGCGCCGGCCCGCCAAGCTGCGCCGACCATGCGGTCCCTGCTGCTGCTCGTCGCGTTCGCCGTTGGCGCCGGTCCCTGCCTCGCTGCGCCGGTCGGCGCGGGACTCGTCGGTGCCCGTTCGCAGCAAGAACCGAACGCCCCGACATCCAAGCGCCTCGTCACCGACCGACCCGCGGGCGCTGCGCTGCTGCAGCTGCCGAAGGAAGACGACGCGTTCGGCTTCGTGGTCTTCGGCGACCGCACCGGCGGTCCGCCCGAAGGCATCGAGGTGCTGAAGCAGGCCGTGACCGACACCAACCTGCTCGACCCGGACCTGGTGCTGACCGTCGGCGACCTGATCAACGGCTACAACGGCCAGGACGCGTGGATGGCGCAGGCCAGGGAATACAAGGCGGCGATGGCGGGGCTGCGCATGCCGTGGTTCCCGGTCGCCGGCAACCACGACGTCTACTGGCGCGGCGAGGGCAAGCCGGTCGGCGAGCACGAAGGCAACTTCGAACGCGAGTTCGGGCCGCTGTGGTACGCGTTCTCCCACAAGCAGTGCCTGTTCGTCGTGCTCTACAGCGACGAGGGCGATCCGAAGACCGGCAAGAAGGACTTCCACCTGCCCGAGTGCCAGCGCATCAGCGAAGCGCAGTTCGCGTGGCTCGATCGAACGCTGACGCAGGCGGCCACGGCGCGGCACGTGTTCGTGTTCCTGCACCATCCGCGCTGGCTGCCGCAGTACGGCGACGACTGGCAGCGCGTGCACACGCGGCTCGCCAAGGCCGGCAACGTCACCGCCGTGTTCGCCGGGCACATCCACTGCATGCGCTACGACGGCGTGCGCGACGGCATCCAGTACTACACGGTGGCGTCGGTCGGCGCGCACCTCGACATGGACGCACCGCAGGCTGGGTTCCTGCACGAGTTCCACGTCGTCACCGTGCGGCCGCAGGGCATCCAGGTGGCGGCGGTGCCGGTCGGCGTGCTGCTCGATCCGCAGCGCATCACCGGCGAACTCAGCGACGACGTGAGCGCGGTCGCCGCGAACCTGCGCGTCGAGGTCCAGAGCTGCGTGGCCGCCGGCAGCGGCCCATCGCTGACCGCGGACGGCGCCGTCGACGCGCTGGTGACGCTGCGCGCGCACAATCCGGCCAAGCGCGCGATCGAACTCGAACTGCTGCCGCTCGGCGACGCCGGCTATCGCTTCGGCCCGGATCACCAGCACCTGGTGGTGCCGCCTGGCCAGAGTGCGACGACGACGTTCGCCGTGCAGCGCGCGGCCGACCCGAAGTTGCCGTTCGTGCTGCCGCAGCTGCAGGTGCGCTGCGACTACCTGGCCGCCGATCGCCGCATCGCGCTGCCGATCGCGACCAGCGAACTCGAACTGCGCCCGCCGGAGGAACTGGCGGCGACGGCGACCGCGCACAACGGTGCGCTCGTGCTCGACGGCAAGAGCGCTTCTGCACGCTGGCTGCCGGAGCAGATCGACCTGCCCGACGGTCCGTTCACGGTCGAGGCGTGGGTCCGGCCCGACGACCTGCGCGGCCGCCGCGGCGTCGTGGCGCGCGCGCAGGACAGCGAGTTCGGCTTGTTCGCCAGCGACGGCATCGCCTCGTTCGCGGTGTTCCTCGGCGAACGCTACGCGACGGCGAAGAGCGACAAGGGTGCTTTGCGCACCGGGGTCTGGCAGCACCTCGCCGGCGTGTTCGACGGCGCCGAAGTGCGCGTCTACGTCGACGGCGCGCTGGTCGGCAAGGTCGCGGGCCGTGGCGCGCGCAAGCGCAACGCGCTGCCGCTGTTCGTCGGCGCCGATACCACGGCGAAGGGCAAGCCGGGCGCGTTCTTCGCCGGCCTCGTCGACGACGTGCGCGTCAGCAAGCTAGCTCGCTACCAGGGCGAACGCTTCACGCCGCCGGCGCAGCTCACGAGCGACGCCGACACCGTGCTGTGGCTGCCGTGCGACGCCGACTTCGGGCCGTGGACCGCCGACGCCGGACCGCGCCACCAGCACGCGCGCCGCCTCGGCACCGCGCACTGCACGCTGGAGCCGCGCGCCGGCGCCCGCTGAGCCGGGCGACGCGAGGACACGGCACGCGGCCGCGCCGCCGCCGCAGGCTTGCATCGCCCGCGCTTATGCTGTCCAAGGTGCCGCAGATCGCTGCCGGACCCGACGTCGATCGACGCGCCCCACCGCCGGCAGCGACGTTCTTCGCATGCCCCCACCTCGGCATCTTCGGCAACCGGCGCTGCGGCTCGCCGCGTCGACGCTGGCGCTCGGCGCGCTGACGGCGCAGACCCCGCCGCCGCAAGCGACGCACCCGGACTGGAAGTTCCTGCGGCAGAACGAGGACTGGTCGAAGCCGCCGGCCGACGGCGATGATCCGCTGGCCGCGCTGAAGCACGTCGACCTCGGCGACGACGGCGCCGTGTGGGTCTCGTTCGGCGGCCGCTTCGACGAACGCTTCGAAGCGTGGGACGGCTTCGGCTTCGGCGCGCGTTCGCCGGGCGACCGCGACACCTTCTTCCTGACGCGCCTCCACGTGCACGCCGACCTGCACCTCGGCCCGCACGTGCGCGTGTGGGTCGAGCCGCGCAGCGCGCAGTCGACCGACCGCGACCTGCCGGGCCA
>JBILEY010000349.1:0-5798 GCA_044351865.1 Planctomycetota bacterium
GGTCGACTTCCGCGCCGTCTACGCGCAGTTGGTGCGCGACCACCTCGGCCTCGCCGATCCGGCGACGGTGTTCTCCGAGTCGTTCTCTTCGCCGGTCGCCGTCGACGTGGTGTGACCATGCGCGCCGCGCCCTCGTCCTTGCTGTGGCTGTCGCTGCTGTGCGCCTGTTCGGGCGGCGGCGGCGGCAGTGCGCCCGTGCTCGACTACGGCAGCGAACCGCTGCGCGTGCGCGTCGGCGAAGCGGTGATGCTCGCCGGCGTGAACGGCCTCGGCAGCGGCTTCGTCGCCACCCCGCCGCTGCCGAACGGATTGCTGCTGGATGCGAGTAGCGGCGCCATCACCGGCAGCGCCACCGGCGCGTCCGCGGCAAGCACGCACCAGGTCAGTGGCCTCGTTGGCGACGTCACGGTGTCGGCGACGCTGCAGATCGCGATCGGGGCAGCGCTGCCGGCTGAAGTGGCGTGGCTCGAACCGGGCTTCGCCATCGAACGCTTCGCTTCGCTGACCGAAGCGCCGGGCAAGTTCGCGCTGGCGCCGGACGGCAGCGTGTTCGTCAGCGAACGCAGCAGCGGCGTCGTGCGCCGCATCGACGCCGGCGGCACGCTGCAGGCGACGCCGTTCGCGACCGTGCAGGTGACGACCGGCAGCCACCGCGGCCTGCTCGGGCTCGCGGTGTCGCCGACGTTCGCCTCCGACCATTTCGTGTTCGCGCTGGCGACCGTGCCCGCGGGTTCGGGCCAACCCGAGCGCAGCGTGCTCTACCGTTGGACCGAGGTCTCTGGCATCGGGCAGAACCAGCTCGTGCTGCGCTCGGACCTGCCGGTGGCGACGATCAACAACGGCGGTGCCATGTGTTTCGACCAGGGCGGCATGCTCGTGGTCAGCATCGGCGACACCGAGACGCCGTCGGCAGCGCAGTCGGACGGCTCTCTGGCCGGCAAGCTGCTGCGCCTCGATCCGGCGGACGGCAGCGCCGCGCCCGACAACCCGCAGTCCGGCAGCCCGGTGCTGTGCAAGGGCCTGCGCAACGTCTTCGCGCTCGCGCGCGAGCCGAACTCGGGTGGCCTGTTCGCCGCCGACAACGGCCCGGCCGACAACGACGAACTGCTGCTCGTGCAGCCTGGCCGCAACTTCCAGTGGGGTGCTTCCCCGGGCGTCGATTTCGGTGCCGCCACCGGCCTGCTGCTGCGGCTGTGGCCCGACGTCGTCGTGCCGACCGGCCTCGCGTTCGTGCCGAACGACGCGGTCGACTGGCCGGTAGCGCACCGCGAGTCGCTGTTCTTGTCGATGTACGACGAAGAAGTGGTCGAGCGCTTCCGCCTGTCGGGGGCGCTGCGCACCGAGATCGACGACGAGCAGCGCTTCTTGTCGATGGTGCCCGCTGGCGTGCAGAACAAGCCGGTCGACCTGCAGTGGGGGCCGGACGGCGTGCTGTGGCTGTTGACGTTCGAGGCGCTCTACCGGATCGATCGCATCCGCTGAGGCGACGTCGCCGAAGAGCGCGGGTCGCCAGCGACGCCGAGAGCACCGATGCCAAAGCCACGCCTTCGCCACGCCCGGCCCTGCACCGCGGGGCGTCGCTGACCATGCCCGCGCGACGCACGCCGGCGCGGCCCGACACGCCGTGCCGCGAACTGTGGAACCTCAGCGACACGACCGCGGCCTGGCTCGCCGAACTCGGCGTGCACACGCATGGCCAGCTCGCGGCGGCCGACCTGTTCGCGCTGTGGGCGCAGCTGCGGCAGCGGCACGCGCAGGTCACGAAGCTGATGTTCCTCGCCATGGCGGGTGCGGTGCACGACGTGCACTGGCGCCTCGTGCCGGGCGACCTGGTCGAGGCGTTCGAGCAGTGGCGTGCGACCCCGACCACGACGGCGCGCGACCGACGCGACCAACGGGGCAGCCGAACCGCCAGCCGGAAGCGCGCGCGCTGACGTTCGCCGCGGCGACGTTCGAAGCGTCGGTGGGCGCGAACGGAGAGCTTCATCTGCCGTCCATCGAGTCTGCACGGATGGGGTCGATCACGGTGCTTCGATTCGACCGTCGCGCCGTTCGAGCGAACGGCGGCGGTCGCCGACCCCACCGCCCATGCGCAACCTCCGACTCCTCACCTTCGTCACGCTGGCCGCCGCGTCGTTCCTGTGCAACCCCGCCGGGGCGCAGTCGACCGCCGACTTCCGCGTGCTCCCGTACCAGATGAACCCGGCCCTCGACGGCATGCAGCTGACCTGGTTCACCGTCGCCAACAACCCGGGCACGTTGACGGTCACCGGTCCCGGCCTCGCATCGCCGCTGGTGTTCGCCAGCACGCCGGTGCTCGAGCCCGTGCTCGACTACCAGATCAACGCCGAACTGACGGCCACCGGCGCGTTCCCGTTCGCCACGACGGCGATCTTCGAAGCGCCTGGTGTGCCGGCGCGCAACTGGCGGCATCGCGTCACCGTCACCGGCCTGCAGGCCGACACCGAGTACACGTACGTCGTCACCCAGGGTGCCTCGAGCTACTCCAACACGTTCCGCACGGCGCCGTCGACGTCGACGAATCGCCGCCTGCGCTTCGTCGCCATCTCCGACAGCGAGACCCTCGTGCTCGGCCGCACGCGCTTCCGCGAATGGGCGCGCACGACGCCGCAGACGCCGAACAGCACGGGTCGTCCTGCCGGCAACGGGCGCGGCCGCGACCAGTACTTCCTGAGCGAGACCGCGGGCTACCAGGAGAACATCAAGAACATCGAGGCGCGCGACGCCGACCTGCTGATCTTCGCCGGCGACCTGATCGAGGGCACGGCGAACGAGTGCCAGCGCCGCTGGGACGAGTTCTGGCGCCACAACGCTGGCGAGTACGACGACCTGTTCAGCGGCCTGCCGTTCGTCGCCGCGATCGGCAACAACTGCATCTACAACGGTGGCGCGGCCATCACCGCCAACCCGCTGGTGCAGTACGCGCGGCAGCAGTGGTCGGCCTACTTCGACTATCCCGCCAACAACGATCCGCTGGCGAAGGACCTCTACTACCGCACCGACTACGGCCCGATCACGATCCTCACGCTGTGCTCGGTCGGCGCCCTCGGCGCCAACGACAACGTGGCGCCGCCGCAGGGCCAGGGCACGAACGTCAACTTCCCCGACATCCGCGACACCAACCGCGCCTGGCTGCTGAACTATCCGTTCGGCGACCTGCCCGACTTCAACGTCGGCACCGCGCAGTGGAACTGGGCCGTTCAGGAACTGGCGGCGGCGCGCGCGGCCGGGCAGATCATCTTCGTGCAGTGGCACCACACGCCGTTCAGCCGCGGCATCCACGGCAGCAGCGTCACCAGCACGCAGTCGGGTGAGGCGATGCGCATCTACGCGCCGCTGATGGAGCAGTACCGCGTCGCCGGCGTGTTCTGCGGCCACAGCGAAGTGGCCGAGATGAGCTACTTCGACCTCGACAACGACGGCTACGGCGTGCACCTGTGGGACGTCGGCGCCGCCGGCGACGGGCTGCGCGGCGTCGAGGACGCGCCGGGTGCGACCACGGCGGCGATCGCCAACTGGCGCAACAACCCGCTGAACCCGCAGGGGGCGGCGTGGAACATCAATCCCTACCACGTCTGGTGCGCCGACCAGAGCGAGCCGGAGACGTGGAACGGCAACCAGCTGGTCAGCGGCGGCAAGCACTACGGCTTCCTCGAGTTCGACGTCGAGCGCACCAGCGGCGGCAACTTCCGCATCACCTTCCAGAACTGGCACACGTTCCCGCTGAACGCCGGTGACGCGGCCTTCACGGTCACCGGCTACGAGCTGCGGCCGTACCAGAACCGCGTCGTGCTCGAGGGTCCGGCCAACGACCTGCGGCCGGTGCCGGCGGCGCTGCGCGTGCCGTTCGGCGCTGGCTGCCACGGCCTGTCGCTGGCCAGCAACGCGCCGCGCGTCGGCTTCGACTGGCGCCTGACCGCCAGCGGCGTCGATCCGGTGTCGCCGTTCGGCGTGTTCTACTTCGGTGGCTCGCGGCAGGATCCGGCGGCTTCGCTGCCGTCGCTCGGCCTCGCGGCCCCCGACTGCTTCCTCAACGTCGGCACCGTGTTCGGCCTGCTGTCGACGTCGGCGCTGAGCGGCTCGGCCTCGGTCGACGTCGCGGTGCCGAACCAGACGGCGCTGCTGGGCCTCGCCCTGGTCGCGCAGTCGCTCGCCCTGAGCCCGGCCAACGCCGCCGGCGTCGCCACGTCGAACGGCATCGACGCCACCGTCGGTCGCTGAGACCGCAGCGGTCGCTGCGCGCGGCGTGGCAGCGCCTTCGGTGCGCCACGCCAGCTGGCTGCGAGGCTGAGCCAAGCCCCGCCCTAGGTTCGCGCGGCACGGCGCGACGCGCTACGCTGACCGCAGTGAGCGACCCCGACGATCCATCGCCGAAGCACCGCATGACGGGGCGACTCGTTCGCCCTGGCGAGGACAGAGACGCCTTCGACCGCGAGTTCTGGCAATCGATGACCGGCGAGCAACGCGTCGAGACGTTGTGGGGAATGACACTGGACGCCATCGCCATCCAAGGCGGCAACCCGGAGGACCAACCGCGACTTCAGAAATCTGTTGGCCGCATTGTCCGCCCATAGCGTGCGGTTCCTGATCGTCGGCGGCTACGCGGTGACCTTCCACGCGCGACCGCGGTTCACCAAGGATCTCGACGTGTGGGTGGAGCCGACCGCAGACAACGCAGAGCGTGCGTTCCAGGCCCTGGCAGCGTTCGGCGCCCCGCTGCAGATGCACGGCGTCAAAGTGCAGGACTTCTCGACTGTCGGCACGATCTACCAGATCGGCCTGCCTCCAAATCGCATCGACATCCTCACGGCGGTCGATGGCCTGCAGTTCGCGCCATGCTGGGATCGTCGCGTCAGGGCGCACTTCGGCGACGTCGACGTGGCCTACCTCGCCCGCGAAGACCTGATCGTGAACAAGCGAACCGTCGCTCGTCCGCAGGATCTCGAAGACGTCCGCAGTCTCGAACGGCACCGTCCGTAGCAGGCACTTCGCCGCGAACCGGCTACCGCATGCCCCGGATGCCATGGCGGTGTGGTCGACGGCGCGATCGCGCTACCGGACGCGACCCACGATGCCGATGACTACGCGCTTGCGTAGGTCGCGGGCGATCGCAGTCGGTCCGTGGTGGGGAGCCAGACAGTGGTTGGCATCGAAGGTGGCGGGGCCGGTCGCCGGCCCGTTCGCGGTTCCCTTCGATTCCTGCCGGTGCGACGGCCGATGCCGGCTGCTACCGTCTTCGCCCGAACGCGGCCCGCGCACGCCGGCCGTTCCCGATCGTTCATGCCACGACTCCTCGCGATCTCCTCCAGCGGCGGCCATTGGGTGCAGCTGCAGCGCTTGCGCCCGGCGTTCGACGGCTGCGACGTCGTCTTCGCGACGACGCGCGCCACCTACGCCAGCGAGGTCCCGGGCGAGCGCTTCTTCACGATCGCCGACGCCAACCGCACGCAGAAGCTGAAGGCGGTGTGGATGCTGCTGACGATCCTGTGGGTGCTGCTGCGTGTGCGCCCGCACGTCGTGGTGTCCACCGGCGCCATGCCGGGCTACTTCGCGCTGCGCCTCGGCAAGCTGTTCGGCGCGCGCACGATCTGGGTCGACTCGATCGCCAACGCCGAGGAACTGTCGCTGTCCGGGCAGAAGATCGGCCGCCACGCCGATCTCTGGCTGACGCAGTGGGAGCACCTGGCGCGCCCCGACGGCCCCAAGTTCGCCGGCAACGTGCTCGGCTGATCGCGCGCGTCCGTTCCGCTTCTCCGACCTTCCCGCTTCCTTCGATG
>JBILEY010000064.1:0-18224 GCA_044351865.1 Planctomycetota bacterium
ACCCGATCGGTGGTCCGGGCAGCATCAAGGTGTTCCGCTTCGGCTTCGACGACGGCAAGAACGGCTTCGATCCGCTGACGGCGCTCGGTGGCACGCTGCTGCAGGGCCAGACGATCAACATCGCGGCCAGCGAAGTGATCCCGCCGCAGGCGAACATCATCGCCCAGCGCGTGACGCCTTCGGCGCTCGGCCTCGGCCTGATCGAAGCGATCGTCGATGCCGACATCGCCGCGCGCGAAACGGCGCCGCCGAGCCCGACGGTCAGCGGCCGTGTGCACTGGGTGCACGAGCTCGAGAACCCTACCGGTCCGCTGCGTGCTGGCCGCATGGGTTGGAAGGCGCAGCTGCCGACGTCGCTGAGCTTCTCCGCCGACGCCACGCAAAACGAGCTGGGCCTTACCAACCGGCTGCTGCCGACCGAGAACGCGCCGAACGGCAACGTCGCGCTGCTGAACCAGTACGACACCGTCGCCGATCCCGAAGACGGTCCGGACGCGCAGGGGCTGCACTTCATCGACCGCATCGACGACTTCCAGCGCTACCTGGCGGCCCCGCCGCAGACGCCGCGTTCGGGCATGACCGGTGAGGCCCTGTTCAACCAGGTCGGCTGCGTGCACTGCCACAGCACGAGCTACACGACCAGCAACGACCCGGGCCTCGAGCCGGCGCTGCGCAACAAGGCCATCAAGCCGTACTCCGACTTCCTGCTGCACGACATGGGCACCGCCGCGGACTTCATCGCCGACGGCGATGCCGGCATCCAGGAGATGCGCACGCCGTCGCTGTGGGGCGTTCGCAATCGCAACCCGATGTGGCACGACGGTCGCGTCACCGGAGGCACGCTGCAGGCGCGCATCCTCGGCCCGGCCGGCGTGATCGCGCAGCACAACGCGTTCGGCAGCGAATCGGTGCCGTCGGCGATCGCCTTCCTGGCCCTGTCCTCCGCCGATCAGCTGCGCGTCGTTGCGTTCCTCGATTCCCTCGGGCGCGCCGAGTTCGACGGCAACGGGGACGGCGTGCGCAATCGACTCGACCTGCCGGGCTTCCTGCAGGCCTTCGCCGCTGGTGCCACCAATCCGGACCTGCCGAGCGCCGTCTACGACTTCGACCAGAACGGCTTCGTCAACAACCAGGACCTGAACGTCTTCGCGACGGTCTACGAAGAGGACTGCAACAACAACGGCATCTCGGACCTGCAGGACGTGCTGAGCGGGTTCAGCGCCGACTCGAACTTCAACCTCGTCGCCGACGAGTGCGAGTTCTGCCAGCCGAACCTCGGCTTCTCCGGTGCTGGCACACTGGCGATGCGCATCTGCGGTGACAACCTGACGCTCGCCAACGCGCGCGGCACGTTCGAGCTCAGCGGTGGCCCGGCCAACGCCTTGACGCTGCTCGCGATCGGCATCGGCAGCAACCCGACGCCGATCATCGGCGCCGAGATCCTGGTCCCGATGATGCCGCTCGCGGCGCTCGTCGACTTCCTGACCACGGACGCCAACGGCCGGCTGCGCATTCCGGTCTTCGGCGGCGGCAACCTGCCGGTCAGCTCGTGGGTCTTCCAGGCGGCCGCCTTCGACGGCGTCACCTGGGACTTCAGCAACGCGCTGCAGGTCGACGTCGGCGGATTCTGAGACAGCTCGCCATGCTGGCGACCTGTCTCAGGCCTCTCGCGACGCCGCGACGCGTCGTTCCGACGACGGCGAAACGACGCACCCGGCTCCGCTGCGTCGTCTCCGAGTTGGGCCAGCTCGCCATGCTGGCGACCGGGAGGCCTCACGCGACGCCGCGACGCGTCGCATCGCACCGCGCATGAGCGCCGAGCCGGTCGCGCTGCGCTTCCGCCGCCTCGAGTGCAAATACGTGCTCGATGCCGCGACCCGCGCCGATGTCGAGTCCGCGCTGCAGCCCTACCTGCGTCTCGCTGGCCACGCCAAGGACGGCGACGGCACCTACGCGGTGCGCAGCCTCTACTTCGACGATCCGGCGTGGTCGGCGTTCCACGCCAAGATCGACGGCCTGCGATCGCGGTCGAAGTTCCGGCTGCGCACCTATGCGCGCAGCGAGCAGGACCCGGCGCCGTGGTTCCTCGAGCAGAAGGGGCGCCAGGACGGTGTCGTGTGGAAGCACCGGGCGCCGCTCGCGCGCCCGTTCGACCCGTGCCTGCGCGGCGAGGCGTTGACTGCGGCGATCCTGGCGAACGTGGCGCCGGGGCCTGTGCGCGACCGCTTCGAGTTCGCCGTGCTGCGGCAGCGCATTGCGCCGGTCGTGCTCGTCGACTACCGGCGGCGGCCGTACGCGGGTGCGTTCGCGCCGGACTTCCGCGTCACCTTCGACGACCTCGTCACCGGCACGGCGACCGACCGGCTGTTCGGCTCGATGCCGGCGCCGCGCCAACTGCTGCCGGGCAGCAGCGTGCTCGAGATCAAGTTCGCGCACGCGGTGCCGGCGTGGTTCCACGCGGTGGTGCAGAGTCGCGAACTGCAGCGACGCTCGATTTCGAAGGTCTGCAGCGCCATCCTGGCGTTGGGCCTCGCCCAGGCCCGTTGATCGCGTCCCGATGTCGCTCCCGCTCTTGCCGCAAGATCCCGCCGCCCCCGCTCCGTCCGTTGCGCCGGCGGCTTCCGTCTTCGACGCGGACCTGCCGACCATCCTTCTGCGCACCGCCATCGCCGCCGGCCTCGGTGTGGTGCTGGCGGTGATCTACCGGCGCACGCACAAGGGCCTGTCCTACTCGCAGTCGTTCACGCAGACGATCGTCTACATCGCGCTGATCGTCGCGCTGGTGATGCTGACGGTGCGCAACAGCCTGGCGACCGCGTTCACGCTGGTCGGCGCGCTGTCGATCATCCGCTTCCGCACCGTCGTCAAGGACACGCGCGACACCGCGTTCGTGTTCGCCGCGCTGGCGGTCGGCATGGCGACGGGGCTCGGCTACCTGGACCTCGCGGCGATCGGGGCGGTGGCGGTGGCGCTGCTGGCGGCGGCGCTGCACGTGACGAACTTCGGCGCCGTGCACAAGGCCGGTTTCGTGCTCCGCTTCGTGTTCTCGCGCGCGCAGGACAGTGCCGCCTACCTGCAGCTGTTCGACCGGCTCGCGCGCCGCGCCACGTTGCTGCAGGCGGAGCCGTCGGCCGACGACGGCAGCCTGCGCCTCGTCTACGACGTCGAACTGCGCCGTGGCCAGCGCGCGGAGGACCTCGCCGCCGAGCTCGGGAGGGTCGCCGGCGTGTCGGAAGTGTCCTTGCTGGTGGCGAAATCCGACCTCGACTTTTGAGCCGCTAGGGGGACGGGCCTCGAACGCTCGGTAGGAGTCGACGACCGCGAGCGGTCGCGGCCCAACGGCGATGGCACTGGGTTCGTCTCCAGGGGGCGAGGGGTGCAGTCGCCAAGGAAGTCGGGCCCGGCGAGGCGATTGAAGGATCGGTTAAGGAAGAGCCAAACGATGGGACGTTCCGTCGCGGGCATTGGTTGCGTGGCACCATCCTTCCGCCGTGATCTCCACCCTTCGTCGTTCCGTTCCGTTCGTCGTGGCGCTGGCCGTGCTCGGGTCTGCCTGCAGCAACGGCAGCAAGGCTTCGGCGCCGACATTGTCGGCCGACGTGCGATTGAGCGCCGACAATGCCACGACCGCCGCGGGCGCCGTCTATCGGACGAGCCTGCTGCCGCTGCGGGTCGCACGTGTGCTCGCTGGCTTCCTGTCGCTCGAGCCAGAGGAAGGTGCGGGCGGTGGCCTCGTAGCCCGCGAGGTCATGGGGCCGGACGGCGGCACGGCGATCTTCACCTGGGACGATCGCGACGGCGACCGCACCTACAGCACCGGCGACGCCTTCGCCGTCTCCTGCGACCACTACCTCGAGTTCGGTCTCGACTTGACGGGCAGCGCCTCGTTCGAGGGCTGCAACATCGTCGGCGAAGTGGTCGCGGGCCTGAACTGGACCATCGACGCGACGCTGCGGCTCGCCGGCATGGAGGTCGCCACCGGCAACATCACCGAGCAGCTCGAAGGGTCGTTCGTCTTCGCGCGCGAGAAGCGCCAGACGGTGAACCTGCTGTCGCTCGATCCGGTCGCGGGCGCCGAAGTGGTCGCCGGCGCGCGCACGCTGCTGCCCGGCTACAGCCTGGTGCGCAACGACTACGTGACCGACTTCCGCATGGGCCTGTTCGTCGACGGCGCGGTCGACGACGCGACGCTGGGCGGACGACTGACGTTCACGACCGAGCAACCGCTGCTGGGGCTGGGCGCGTTGCCGGATCCGTCGAGCGGCGAACTGGTCGTGCACGGCGGTGGTGGCACCAGCGTGACCCTGGTCCCGCTCGACTTCTTCACGCTCGAACTGCAGGTGGACGACGACGGCGACGGCGAAGTGGACGAGGTCCTGCAGGCGGAGTGGGCGAGCCTCTGAGCCTGCTCGCCCGCTGGGCGACCCGGCTCAGGCCTTGCCTGGACGCCGCAACGCGGGGTCCGTCGCCTTCGAGAGGGAAGCACTCGTCCCCGCTGCGCCGTTTGCTCGAAGGCCGGCGCTGAGCTGGGCACTCTGCCCGCTTCGGGATCCTCGCCGCCATCGACCGCAGGGGCTCAACAGCGACGGCGGGCCGCGCCATCATCCCGGTCCGCCGCGGACCGGCCCGCGGCCCACGTCGTTCTCCCGGAGGTCGCCATGCTGTTGAAGGGTCTCGTCGTCACCGCTCTCGTCGCTTCCGCTCCCATCGCCGTCGTCGCCACGCAGGATCCGGCGCCGGCCACAGCACCCACGGCGCCGGCCGCCGCCGCGAAGAGTGCTCCGGACTGCTGCGCTGTGCCGTCGACGCAGGGGGCCGCGGCGGCCCGCGCCGAGGCGGACTCGCTGCAGAAGGCGCGCGCCGAACTGTTGCAGGCGCAGCGCGAACTGCAGCAGTTGCGGCAGCGGCTCGAAGGCGCGCTCGACCAGCTCGACCGCCAGTTCGAGCCGCAGCGGGATCGCGACTGCTCGCCGTCGCGCGGCCGGGCGCTGATGTCGCACTACCAGTGGCTGCGTGACCAGGGGCACGAGCAGCGCGCAGGCTCCGTGCTGGCCAAGGTCGTCGAGCAGGTCGGCGACGACAAGAGCCGGCTGCGCCACGCAGCACAGGAGCTGATGAGCGAGCGCGAGACCGCGGGGCGCTTCGACGACGTGGCGTTGGCGCTGGTGCAGCGCATGGAGGCGAACGGCGGCCTGCAGCAGCACCACCAGTTCGAGACGGCGGCGCTCGCCTACTTCCTGAACGGCAAGGTCGGCGAGGCGGTGGCGCGGCAGCAGCAGGCGATCGCGCGCGGCGACCGCGGCGACGACGCGCGCCTGCGGCTGCGCACCTACGAGGCGGCGCTGGCGGCGGTGGCGAAGGCGCAGGGGCCGGCGAACGGCACGAAGGCCGCCACCGGAGTGGTTCCGGAGACTGCGCCGGCGTCGGCCGGCGACGGCCGCATGGTCGCTTCGCGCGACGAGTGAGCGCGCGCCCCGGTGCGCGGCGGGCTCAGCGCTTCGTGCGCAGCACGGCGGCGATCTGCTGCGCCGCCCACTCGTTGCCCTCGCGCGTCATGTGGCCGCGGAACCACTTCGTGCGCAGCTCGGCGTCGTCGGCGAGCAGCGCGCGGTAGCGGCTGGCGAGGTCGAGCACCTGCATGCCCTTCCGTTCGGCGTGCTGCAGCACCTCGAGCGCGTAGGGGAGCGGATCCTCGCCGAGCAGCACGACCAGGAGGCGCACGTTCTGCGCGCGGCAGCGGGCGTTGATGCGTTCGAGCAGCTTCTTGCCGAGCTCCTGGTGGCGGCCTTGCAGCGACGGCTGCACGATCTGCTTCTCGTTCTCGAACCACCACGCGCGCAGCGTGTTCGCCAGGACTGCGTCGACCAGCGCGCTGCAGCCGAATGCGTCCTTCCAGCGCTTCGTCGCGTCGCCGGCGCCGGCGTCGTGCGCGATCGGCACGCCGCGCAGCTCGATGCCGTCGCCGACGAACTCGAACCACGGCAGCTTCGTGTAGCGCTTCTCGAACTCGCTGCGCACCAGGTCGTCGGGGATGAACGCGACCACCAGCGTGTCGACGCGGAAGCGCTGCAGCATCGCTTCGGCGCGCAGCACCGCCTGCGTCAGGCTGTAGCCGAACACGCCGCCGTTCTTGACCGGCTTCTGCATCGCCACCTCGAGCCGCGCCGGCCACGAAGCGTCGTCGTCGACCTCGTCGCCGAACGTGAACGAATCACCGACGCAGGCGATCACCGTGTCGCCGGGCGGCGTCGGGCCGCCGTTCCTGCGCATGCCGTCGGCGTCGATCGACACCTGCGTGCCCCAGTGGTTGTCGCGGCTCGCGAAGCCCGGGCGCGGCACGTAACCGAGCGTTGCGTCGAGCTCGGCCGGGTAGTTGCGCTTCATCAGGTCGGTGCGCAGCGCGCGGAAGCTGCCGAAGTGCAGTGGGGCGCGTACCAGGCGGATGCCCAGCTCGGCGAGCAACAGCAGGGCGAACACGGGCACCAGCGCGAACAGCAGGCGACGGCGCCGCGACAGCGGGCGGCGGGGGCTGGCGTTCGGAGCAGGAGCGGCAGTCATGCGGCGATGGTAGGGAGCTCGCTCGCGCATGCGAGCGCGTTGTGTGCGGCCGACCGCTGGCACTACCGTGCGACGATGACGAGCCAAGGCACGAACGCACGCGCCTCGCAGCGCGTGGTCGTCGTCGGCGCCGGGGCGATCGGCCTCGCCGCCGCGATCCGCCTGCGCGAGCGCGGCCACGACGTCGAGGTGTGGAGCAAGGACGAGCCGGCCGACACCGTGTCCGCGGTCGCCGCGGCGATCTGGTATCCGTTCCTCGCCGAACCGCGCGAACGTGTGCTCGGCTGGGCGGCGGCGACGTTCCGGCAGCTCGCAGCGTTCGCCGCCGATCCGCAGAGCGGTGTGCGCATGACCGAGGTCGTCGAAGTGTTCGCCGCGGATGCGGGGCCGCCGTGGTGGGCGAGCGCGGTCGGTGCGATCGAGCAACTCGCGGGGGCCGACGTGCCGACGCCGCACGGCGCCGCGATCCGTCTGCAGGTGCCGGTGTGCGATACGCGCGTGCACTTCCCGTGGCTGCGGCAACGGCTGCAGGGGCTCGGCGGGCGGCTCGTGCGGCGCCACCTGCAGAGCCTCGACGAAGCGTGCGCGGTGGCACCCGTGGTCGTGCACTGCAGCGGGCTCGGCGCCGCGTCGTTGTGCGGCGATCGCTCGGTGCACCCGGTGCGCGGGCAGGTCGTCTGCGTGCGGCGGCCGGCGGGCCTGCAGCTGCAAGCGCTGATCGACGAGACCGAAGCGCAGCCGTTCTACGTGATCCCGCGCGGCGACCAGGTCGTGCTCGGTGGCACCGCGCAGGCGAACGACGGCAACCTCGCGGTCGATCCGCGCGACACGCAGTCGATCCTCGCCGGCATCGGTGCGCGCGTGCCGGCGTTGCGTTCGGCCGCGATCGAGGTCGTCAAGGTCGGCCTGCGGCCATGCCGTTCGCAGGTGCGGCTCGAACGAGAGCCGCGCGCCGACGGCGGTGTGCTGGTGCACGACTATGGCCACGGTGGCAGCGGCTACACGCTGTCGTGGGGCTGCGCCGACGAGGTCGCGGCGCTGGTCGATTCGGCGCTCGGCGGCCCGCTCGCCGGTTGACGGGCCGCGGTGCGCGGGCGACCCTCTCCGCCCATGCCTTCTCGTCTCCTCGCGGCGTTCGCGCCGTCGTGTGCCGCCGTCGCCATCGCGGCCGCGGCCTTCGCCCAGACGCCGGTGGTCACCTTCGCCGGCGAGACGATGCGCCTGCGTTCGGCCACCGTCGCCGCCGGCACCACGGCGACGTGGAACGTGACGATGACGATGGAGGACGACAACGCCAACGCGGCGCTCGGTACGAGCTTCCGCCGCTGGTGGCACGCGCAGCTCGGCAACCTGGTGCCGGGGCAGACGCTGCAGATCACGATCGCCAACGCCGGCTACACCGACATCATCCTGCCGGTGTGGTCGCTGTCGACGAACGGCACGACGTTCGGCGACTACGTGCGCCTGCCGACGAGCGCGGTGCCGACGCTGATCGGCAGCACGCAGCATCGCTTCACCGTGACCGTGCCCGCGGGCGTGACCGCGTTCCGGCTGGCGAAGTACTTCCCGTACTCGGTGACGCGCAAGGACGCGTGGCTGGCGACGTTGAACGGCGAGCCGCGCGTGCGCAGCGTCGTGTCGATCGGCAACTCGGCGCAGGGGCGGCCGATCCACAAGATCGAGATGACCGACTCTTCGGTGCCCGATGCCGGCAAGCAGCGCATCTGGATCCACTCCGGCATTCATCCGGCAGAGACGACCAGCTACTTCACGGTCGAAGGGCTGGTCGCGTGGTTGCGCAGCAGCGACCCGATGGCGGCGGTGCTGCTCGACCGTGCGCTGGTCGAGATCGTGCCGATGGCTAACCCGGACGGCGTGTTCCTCGGCAACTACCGCACGACCTCGACGTCGGTGAACCTCGAGAACGAGTGGTCGGCGCCGTACGCGAGTGCGGTGCCGGAGATCATCGCACTGCGCACGGCGATCGAGGGCTACATGGGCACCGTCGCCAGCCCCGGCAGCAACCCGATCCGCGTGCTGCTCAACCTGCACAGCTCGCACGGCGTCTCCTACCCGTTCCACTTCCAGCACGTCGCCAACGCGTCGTGGAACCCGACGACGAACAACACCGGCGTCATCCCGCTGGTCAACCAGATCGAAGGGCAGTGGATCGCGCAGTTCGACGCGCGCAGCCCGTTCGTGGCGCTCGGCGCGACGCAGAGCAGTGCGCTGACGTCGCGGCCGTTCGTCGAGTCGATGTGCCACGATCGCTGGACGGCGGTGAACGGCTGGCTCAATGCGCCGGGCCTGCAGTCGCCGGTCATGGCGATCACCTTCGAGGGCACCTACCGGCGCGGCCCGGACACGGTGACGTGGAACACCGAGGCCGACTACCGCCTCGTCGGCGAGCAGATGGGCAAGGCGCTGTTCGACCATCTCGGCCTGCAGCTGACCGCCAGTGCGACGACGTTCGCGGGGCCGTGCCAGACGGCGACGCTCGGTGCTTTGCTGGCGCCGCAGCCGAACGGTTCGCACGTGGCGACGATCACCGTCGCCAACGGGCCGCAGAATGGCGTCGGGCTGCTGGCGCTCGGCAGCACGCAGCTGGCGGTGCCGCTGCCGGCCCCGTGGTCGCTGTGCACGCTGCTGTGCTCGGCCGAAGTGCAGGCGCCGTTCGCACTCGGGATGACCGGCGGTGCGACGTTCCCGCTGGCGATGCCGGCGGTGCCGGGCCTCGACGCGTGGCTGCAGGTGTTCACGTTCGACCTGGCGCAGCCGAACCTCGGCCTCGACGCGACGAACGGCCTGCGCCTGCGCAACGACTACTAAGTACCGCGAGGGTGTTGGCATCGCCCGCCCGGTAGGAGCCGACGACCGCAGCGGTCGCGGCTCAACGGCGATGGCGGTGGCCGCGATTCCACCAAAGCGGCGTTGGGAGCAGCCTCCGCGCTGGGCTTCGTGCCGCCTGTCGCTATCCTGCGCGGCCTGTGAGCTATCGCGTCGAGCTCCCGGTCTTCTCCGGTCCGATGGACCTGCTGCTGCACCTCGTGCGCCAGCAGGAAGTCGACATCCACGAAGTCTCGCTCGCGCGCATCCTCGACGACTACCTGAAGCACCTGCGCGTGCTGCAGCAGCTCGACCTCGGCGACATGGGCGACTTCGTCGTCATGGCGTCGACGCTGATGGAGATCAAGTCGCGCGAGCTGCTGCCCAACGAGGCGGTCGAGATCGAACAGGAGCTCGATCCGCGCGACGACCTGATCAAGCGGCTGCTCGAGTACAAGCGCTACCGCGACCTCGCGCGCGAGCTCGACGCGCGCGCCGACACGCGCTCGAAGCAATCGCCGCTGGTGCTGACGCAGCCGCCGCAGTTGTCCGAGCCTGGCGACGACGACCTGCTGGACCTCGGCGAGGTCGGTCTATGGGACCTGACGGCGGCGTTCGCCAAGCTGCTCGAGGAGATCGGCTCGCAGACCTCGATGAACATCGAGCGCGAGAAGCGCGACGTGGGCTACTACACGCGCCGGCTGCTCGAGGTGTTCAAGCAGAAGCGCGAGGTCGCGTTCAGCGAGATCTTCGACAAGAGCGAAGGGCGTTACGGCCTGATCGGCACGCTGATCGCCCTGCTCGAGATGATGAAGCAGGGCTACCTGCGCGCCTTCCAGGACAAGTGCTTCGCCGAGATCCACCTGGCCTACAAGGGCGGCGACGAGGTCACCGCCGACCAGATCCTCGCCGGCATCAGCGCCGACGAGGAGAAGCAGCGGCAGAAGGACGCGGAGGCGGCGGCGGCGACCGATGCGGCGGCGAACGGCACGGCGCCGGCGGCGCAGTTCGACGCGGCGGAGCTCGCGTCGGTGGTCGGGGTCGCCAGCGACGACGACGAAGAAGACGACGAGCCGGTGCTGCCGGAGCACGACCTCGGCGATGAGCCCGACGAGGAGTCGAGTGCGATCGAGCCGCGGCGCGACGACGAGACGGTCGACCTCGGCGGACTCGGCGAAGCGGCCGGCTGACGCGCGCCGACGACGGGCGTTCCACGGGGCTCGCGAGCAGCTGCCCGCGAACGTTCCTCTCGAACGCAGCGCGATGCCATCGGCGGTTCGCGTCGCGCGTGAAGCTCCCGCCGGGCACGAGTTTGTCGTTGGATACCCTTTCCGACGCGCCCAGAATCCTCGCCCCTCGGACTCCGTCGGCGCGTGCGCCGAGCCGTCCGTAATAGCCCATGCAACGCACTCCGAAGTCGACCCTCGCCGGCATCTTCTGCCTCGGCCTGTCGGTCATCATGTTCGAGATCGCGCTCACCCGCGTGTTCGCGATCATGATGTGGCACCACTTCACCTACATGGTGATCTCGATCGGCCTGCTCGGCTTCGGGGCGTCGGGCAGCCTGATGACGGCGACGCGCTTCGGCGAGAACGAGAAGCAGGCGGACCGCGCGCTGGTCTGGGTCAGCGCCGCCTACGGCTTCAGCGTCGTGCTGGCGTTCTGCTTCGCGACGCTGGTGCGCATCGACAGCCTGGCGATCTGGGAGCGGCCGCAGGAGAGCCTCGGCCTCGCCCTGATCTTCCTGATCATCTTCGTACCGTTCCTGCTCGGTGGTCTCGGCATCGGCCTGGCGCTGACGCGCCACGTCAAGAACGTCAACGGCCTCTACTGCGGCGACCTCGTCGGCAGTGCGATCGGCGCCGCGCTCAGTGCGCTGCTGATGAAGTCGTTCGGCAGCACCGCGACGGTCGTCATCGCCGGCGCGTTCGGCGTGCTGGCCTCGCTGTTCTTCAGCTTCGGCGAGGGCCTGTCGCGTTGGCGCGTGCTCAGCGTGCCGGCGGTGCTGCTGGCCGGCTGGCTCGGCTTCGGTTTCGCCGGCGGCGCGCCGCTGCTCGGCGCCGATCCGCAAGGCACCTTCGCCCGGCTGCTGCCGGCGCTCGACTGGCGCGTGCCGTACGCGCCGGGCAAGGAAGCGAACGTGCCCGAGATCCTGATCCAGCAGAACCCTGCGCTGGGCAAGATCGACAAGTTGTACAGCGCGACCGCCGAGGTGCAGGTCGCGTTCAGCATCCCGACCAACCCGATGATCGGCGGCGACTTCGGGCGCGTCGACAAGATGACCATCATGGGCCGCGGCGTCGGCCAGGACGGCACCGCACCGACGATGCTGTTCGAGGGCGGCGCGGACCTGTCGAAGTTTCCGTTCCTCGACGACACGCAGGCGGCGTCGCCGTACGTCGCGCACCGCGCCGCGGGCCGCAAGGACCTGAAGGTCATGGTCATCGGTGTCGGCGGCGGCGTCGACGTCATGGTGGCGCTCGCCAACGGGGCGAAGCACGTCACCGCCGTCGAGCTGAACAGCGCGATGATCGACATGGTCACCGATCGCTACGCCGACTACATCGGCCACCTGTTCGACCCGGCCGGTCCGCACAAGGACCGCGTCGAGCTGGTGAACAGCGAAGGCCGCGCCTGGCTGCGCTCGCACGACACCAAGTACGACAGCATCCAGATGAGCGGCGTCGACTCGTACACGGCGCTCAGCACGGGCGCATACACGCTGTCGGAGAGCTACCTCTACACCGTCCAGGCGGTGAAGGACTTCTACGAGCACCTGAACGACGGCGGCATCGCCACCTGGTCGCGCTTCATCGAGATGATGCCGAAGAAGCCGCGTGAGACGCTGCGCCTCGCCAACATCGCGGTCACTGCGCTGCGCGAGCTAGGCGTCGCCGATCCGGCGGCGCACGTCTGTGTGTTCCAGGGTGGCGGTTGGGCGTCGACGATGTTCAAGCGCGGCGCGTTCACCACCGAGGAGATCCAGGCGCTGCGCGACTTCGCGATGCGCGAGGGCTTCGCCGGCCTCGTCTACGACCCGACGGCGCCGCTGACGCAGGCGATCGAGCCGGAGCCGAGCAACTTCTTCCTGATCCGCCCGCAGCTCGAGAACGACGCCCGGCGGCTGCTGCCGACGGTCGCCGCCGATCCAGCGAAGCTCACGGAAGCGCTCGACGGCCTGCAGGTGATCGCCGCACACGTCGGCATGGGCGAGAAGGTGTTCGAGTCGATGCTGCCCGAGTTCCTTCGCACGCCCGAACTGGCGCCGGCGGCGATGCAGGTCGTCGAGGCGTCGCGCGGCACGATCCTCGAGCTGACGAACTACCTGAAGGAGACGAAGGAGAAGTTCCGGACGCTGCTGCGGGGCGGCGAGGCCGAGCGGGCCGCCTTCGTCGCCGGCTACGAGTTCGACGTGTCGCCGTCGACCGACGACCAGCCGTTCTTCTTCAACTACTACCGCTGGAGTGCCTTGTTCCCGCGGCTCGGCAGCAGCGGGGAAGCCGGCGGCGACCGGCTGTTCACCTACCACTCCGACTTCCCGGTCGGTCACGCGGTGCTGCTGTTCTCGATGATCGGCATCCTGCTGCTGGCCGGCATCATGATCCTGCTGCCGCTGCTGAAGCTCGGCGTCGAAGGCGAGCGCAGCCCGGGCGCGTGGCGCTACTTCCTCTACTTCGCGGCACTCGGCCTCGGCTTCATGCTGGTCGAGGTCGCGCTGATGCAGAAGCTGGTGATCTTCCTCGGCCACCCGACCTACGCGCTGTCGGTCGTGTTGACCAGTTTGCTCGCCGCCGCCGGCACCGGCTCGCTGCTCGCCGGCCGCATCGAGGTCGTGCGCCAGAAGCACATCCTGTGGATCCTGCTCGGCATCGTCGTCGTCATCCTGATCGACGTGATGGCGGTGAACTTCCTGCTGCCGATGCTGCTCGGCATCCCGCTGTGGGCGCGCATGCTGGTGGTCGTGCTGCTGCTGATCCCGACCGGCCTCGTGCTCGGCATGCCGTTCCCGTCGGGCATGCGCATCATGCAGGAACAGTGCCCGCGCCTCGTGCCGTGGGGCTGGGCGATCAACGCGTTTTTCTCGGTGTTCGGCTCGCTGTTCTGCATCGTGCTGAGCATGGGCATCGGCTTCTCGAACGTGTTCTACGCAGCACTCGGCGTCTACGCGCTCGGCCTCGTCTGCATGCGCGTGCGGCCGGCCGCCAGCGAAGCGGTGACGATGGTCAGCAAGGGCGCGTGATGGCGATCGCGCGCGCGACGCCGGCGGAGATCGACGCGTGGCTCGCGGCGCTGCCAGCGTGGCGCCTCGTCGGCGACGAACTGCGGTCTGCGTGGCGCTTCCCGACCTTCGCGGCAGCGGTGGCGTTCACGCAGCGCCTCGCGATCGTGGCCGAGGAGCAGGACCACCATCCCGAGTGGACGGTGCGGTCGCGCCTGGTCGAGGTGGCGACGACGACGCACGACGCCGACGGCGTCAGCGTGCGCGACGAACGTCTGGCGCGCGCCGCCGACGAACTGGCGCGGGCCGCGGGCGGCATCACAATCGACGAAGGGCAGGGCGGCGGCCGCGGTGCCACGTGGGTGCCGCCTGGCCACTTCTATTCGCCGCTGACCGATGCCGCGGCGGTCGAAGCCGACGCCGCGCGGCTGTTCGCCAAGGGCCTGCGCGAACTGCCGGGGGTCGACCAGCGGTTGTCGGAGCAGCTGGCGTTGGCGCTCGAGCTGGCGCGCTTCTACGGCGACGAGGACTTCGCGCGCACGAAGCAGCCCGACCGTCGCTACTGCCTCGCCAACGAGTTCTTCTGCTACGGCGACGCGTTCGTCTACCAGGCGATGCTGCGCCACCTGCGTCCCGCGCGCGTGATCGAGGTCGGCGCCGGCTGGTCGTCCGCGGTGCTGCTCGACACCGACGAACGCTTCCTCGGCAACTCGATCGCCTGCACGTTCGTCGAGCCCTACCCGGAGCGCCTGCTGTCGCTGCTGCGCCCCGCCGACGTCGCGCGCACTCGGTTGCTGCGCAAGCGGCTGCAGGACGTGCCGCTCGACGAGTTCCGGACACTGCAGGCGAACGACATCCTGTTCGTCGACTCGAGCCACGTCGCCAAGACCGGCTCCGACGTGCTGCACGCGCTGTTCGCGGTGCTGCCGGTGCTGCGCCCCGGCGTGGTCGTGCACGTGCACGACGTGCACGCCAACTTCGAGTATCCGGAGCCGTGGGTGCGCGAGGGCCGTTCGTGGAACGAGGCCTACTTCCTGCGCGCCTTCCTGATGCACAACCGCGACTGGGAGATCGTGCTGCACGGACCGACGCTGGCCGAGTACGCGCCCGAGCAGCTGCTGCCGCGCATGCCGAAGCTCGCGGAGAACGTCGGTGGCAGCCTGTGGCTGCGGCGGCGTTGACGCGCATGGCGCTTTCGACGAACGCGAACGCGCCGCGCGGCTTCGGGCCGCTGCTGCTCGCCGCGATGCTGCTGCCGTGGCTGGTCGCCGGTTCACTTTGGTCGTCGCTGCCGGAGCGCGTGCCGATGCACTTCGACGCCAGCGGCCGCGCCGACGGCTTCGTCGACCGCAGCGCGCTCGTCTGGTTCGCCCTGCCGGCCTTCGCCACGGCCCTCGGGGGCCTGCTCGGCTTCCTGCTGCCGCGTTGGATGCGCGGCATGGCCGAACGCAACTCGCCATGGCTGAACGTGCCCGACGCCGCGCGCTTCCGCCAGCTGCCGGCCGATGCCCGCGTGCGCGCCGTCGCCGGGCCGGGTGTGTGGCTGCAGGCGATCGGCATCGAGCTGCAGGTGCTGGTCGCGTGGCTGCTGTTCGGCATGCAGCGCGTCGCCACGAAGGCCTGGGACGTGTTGTCGCCGCTGCCGTCGTTCCTGCTGGTCGGCGCCGTCGTGCTCAGTGCGCTCTTGCTCGCCGTGCACGGCAAGCGCGCGGTGCGGACCGAGGTCGAACGGCTGGCTCGGTGACGCGGCCGGATTGACTCAGTGTCCTGAGCAAAACAGCTCAGTGTCCTGAGTAACTCCGGGACGCCTCAGCGCAGCAGGCCCGGCAGCACCGAGGCCAGCGCGCGCAGCGCCTTGCCGCGGTGGCTGAGGCGGTCCTTGGTCGCGGCGTCGAGCCCGGCGAACGTGCGCGTCGCATCGCCGGCGAACTCGAGCGGCACGAAGATCGGGTCGTAGCCGAAGCCGCCGTCGCCGGCAGGTGCTTGCAGCAACGTGCCGAGGCAGCGTTCTTCGATCGCGGCGAGCACGCGACCGTCGGGCCCGCAGACGCAGAGGCTGCAGACGAAGTGGGCGGTGCGCTGCGGCGGCGGCACCGGGCGCAGTTCGTCGAGCAGGCGCAGCAGGCGGCCGCGGTCGTCGAGGCCGGGGCCGCCGTAGCGCGCCGACAGCACGCCGGGGCGGCCGCCGAGCGCGTCGACGCACAAGCCGCTGTCGTCGGCCAGCGCCACGCCGCCGGCTAGGCGCGCCAGCAGTTCGGCCTTCTTGCGCGCGTTGCCGGCGAAGTCCGGCTGGTCCTCGACCGGCTCGTACGGCTGGCCCAGCTGGTCGGGCGTGCGCAGCGCGATGCCGAGCGGCGCCAGGATGCGCTCGAGCTCGGCGCGCTTCTTCTTGTTGTTCGAACCGATCCAGAGCGGCTGCATGCGCGGAGCGTCGCGCGCGGCCGCGCCGTCCGCCAGTCCGTCGCCGCCAGCACTTCCGTTCACTCGATGCCGAGCGCCTGCTTCTGCAGCGCGATGACGTCGGCGCAGGCCTGCTGGCCCATCGCCACCATCTGCGTGAACTGCTCGCCGGAGAACGGCTTCTTCTCGGCGCCGCCGCCGACCTCGATCAGCCGCCCGTCGGCGGTGCCGACGATGCTGAGGTCGACCTCGGCCGCGCTGTCCTCGCTGTAGTCGAGGTCGATCATCGGCGTGCCCTGCACGATGCCGACCGACACCGCCGAGACGAGGCCGCGCAGCGGCCACTTCGGCAGCTGCTTCTGTTCCTCGAGCCACAGCAGTGCGTCGTAGAGCGCGACCACGGCGCCGTTGACCGACGCCGTGCGCGTGCCACCGTCGGCGGACAGCACGTCGCAGTCGACCCACAACGTGATCTCGGGCAGCACCGTCAGGTCGATCGCGCAGCGCAGCGCGCGGCCGATCAGGCGCTGGATCTCGAAGCTGCGGCCGTCGAGCGGACGGCCGGTGCGGCCGTCGCGCGGTTTGCGCGGGCTGCCGGCGCCGGGCAGCATCGAGTACTCGGCGGTCAGCCAGCCGCCCTGGTGGCGGTTGTACATCCACGGCGGCACCTGGTCTTGCACGCACACGGTGCACAGCACCTTGGTCTTGCCGCACTCGACGAGCACCGAACCCGGCAGGTCGGTGTAGGAACGGGTGAACTGCAGCGGACGCAGCTGCGTGGGAAGCCGGTTGTTCTTGCGAGCCAGAGGGACGTCTCCTGTTGGGCGGAGCACCCTACCCGGCTGTCAGGATCGAGGCGAGCGCGGCGCGCAGTTCGTGCACGCCGAAGGGCTTGGCCACGTGCTGCAGCCCAGGCCAGTCCGGCTGCGGGCCCAGCGGGCCGCGCCACAGCGCCAGGATGCGCAGCTGCGGCGCCACGCGGCGGATCGTCGCCGCCAACGGATCGGTGGCATCGAGGCGCTGCGCTTCGTCGACGACGAGCAGTTCGAAGCGCTCGGGCGTCGCTTCGAGGAACGTGCGCGCCGCAGCGCCGTCGGCGCAGGCGAACACCGCGCGGCCGGCCGCCTTCAGTTCCTGGCTCAGCAGCGCGCGCACCGCGGGGTCCGACTCGAGGACCAAGGCGCCGCCGTGGCGATCGCGCGAAGTCGGCGTCACGTGGCGCGGGGGCGCGTCCGCAGCGCTCGCCGCCGGCTCGCCAGCAGCCGTCGGCTCGCTGTTTGGAGCATCGCCGTTCGCCGGTTCGACCTCGGTGTCGCGGCGGGCCAGCGGCCAGCGCACGACGGCGCAGATCGAACGGCCGGGCAGATGCTGCACCGACAGCTCGCCTCCCTGGCCGGCGATCAGGTGGCTCGCCGCTTCGAAGTCGAGCGTGAACGCCGGATCGTCGTGCGGCGGCGTCGGGCACGGCTGCGGCTCGCGCGCCCACTCGAGCGCCAGTTCGATCTGCACCTGCGGCTCGTCGTCGCGGAAGCACAGCTCGGTGGTCAGCGTCAGGTTGTTGGCGCCGCGCTCGGCGCGCAGGATCGCCGCGCCGAGGAACAGCAGCGCGTCGTGCACGATGCGCGGCGACGCGGCGAGCGGCGGCACGTGCATCGCCGACTCGCGGCGCACCTCGAGGCCGAGTTGGTGCACCTGCAGCTCGTCGCTGAGGCCGCGCAGCAGGGGTTCGAGCGCGGTGACGCCCGGTTCGGCATGACGGCCGCCGCTGAACGCCACCAGCTTGGTGTGCAGCACGCGCAGGCGCTGGATCGCCGCCAGCAGGCCCTCGGCGGCGTGCGGCAGTTGCGTGCGGTCGGGCGCGGCTTCGATCAGGTTGTGGGCTCGGCCTTCGACGCCCGACAGCAGCGTCGCCAGCTCGTCGGCGAGCGTCTGCGCGATGCGGTGCGCATCGAGGCCCGGCGTGGTCGGGGGTGGCGGTGGCAGCGGCGGCGCGGGTGGCAGCGGCGGCACGGGTGCGTTCGGCGCCGTCTCGTTCGTCGTCGCCGGCCCGGTCGCAGTGACCGGCGCCGGCTCGCGGCTCGCCGGGGCACCGTTCGCCCGCCGCAGCACACGCTGCGCGAGCAAGGCGCCTAGGGCGCCGGCCAGAAGCCACAGCAGTTCGATCACGCGCGCGACGAGGAGAGGGGCCGGGGGAGCCGGGCCAAGCTAGCCAGGCCCGCCG
>JBILEY010000350.1:0-5790 GCA_044351865.1 Planctomycetota bacterium
GCGAGGTGCGGAACGCGCTGCGCTACCTGTTCGGCAACGGCAAGAAGCACGCCGCCGAAGGCCGCGAGGTCCAGGTGACCCAAGTCCTCGACACGTTCACTTCGGCGCCGTGGTTCACCGGCTTCCGCGAACGCATCACGGTCCTCGGCCTCGAGGCGGTCGTGCGGCCGGTGGCCGATGCGCGCACGTGGTTGCTGACCGAAGGCTGGCTGCGGCACGGGCGGCTGAGCGTGCACGAGGTGCCCAGCACCGCCTGAGGCCGAGAAGAAGTCACGAACGGCTGCCAGGAGCATGTTTGTCGGCTGCCTTCGCCGTCGCGCCGAGACTTCGAGAGGATTCTCTCAGAGCCTCTGATGCGCGCTCAGCAGCGCGGCGCCCAAGCGGCGTGCAGGGACCCGACGGTGATCGCGTCGTGCGAAGCGTTCCACACCGGCTTGCCCTGCTCGAACAGGATCGCCTGCGGCGACTGGTGGCGCACGCCGCAGCGGTCGGCGATGCCGCGTGCGACCGGACGGTCGCCGATCACGTCGACGAACATCGTCGGCGCGTCGGGCAGTTCCGCCAGCCACTGCTCGTACTCCTCGCGCGCCGCGGCGCTGACCGGGCAGGTCGGGCTGTGCTTGAACAGCAGCACGCGCGGATGGGCGGTGAGGGCACGTTCGTAGGCGTCGAGGTCGTGCAGGACGATTTCGTGACGGGTCATGCGTTGCCGGCATGATGCCAGAAGTCGGCGCCGCTGCAGAATGCGGCGGCGTTCGTCGTCCGCGCCGCGGGCCGCAGCGCCATCGACCGCCTCTTCCTGCGAGCACATCGGCCTGTGTGGATCGTCCAGTTCGCGCTCCGCTACCGCTACACGGTCGCCGTGCTGGCGATCCTGATCCTGCTGTTCGGCCTGCGCAGCGCCCGCACGATGTCGACCGACATCCTGCCGCGCGTCGACGCGCCGGAGCTGATGTGCGTGTGGACCTATCCCGGGCTGAACGCCACCGAGATGGCGGCGAAGATCACGTCGTTCGCCGAGATCGCGACCCTGAACAACGTCGACGACCTGCTCGAGGTGCGCTCGGAGACGTCGAACGGTGCCGCGCTGGTCAAGCTGCGCTTCCAGCCCGGGGTCGACGTCGCGGTGGCGCAGGCGCAGGTGGCGTCCGTGTCGCAGACGATCCTGCGCCGCATGCCGGCCGGTGCGACGCCGCCGTTGATCGTGCGTACCAGCCCCTCGAGCGTGCCGATCGTGCAGCTGGTGGTCGCGTCGGACCAGATGACCAGCGGCCAGCTGTTCGACTACGCGCGGCTGAACCTGCGCGCCGCGCTGCAGAGCATCCCCGGCATGCGCATCTCGCTGCCGTACGGCGGCGCTTCGCGCCAGGTCATGGTCGAGCTCGATCCCGAAGCCCTGCTGGCGCACGGGCTGACCGCGGCCGAGGCCAACGCCGCGGTGGCGCGGCAGAACCTGACGCTGCCGTCGGGCACGCTGCGCGAAGGCGCGCGCGAGCTGCCGATCGAGGTCAACGCCAGCCCGGAGACGATCGACGCGTTCCTCGACCTGCCGCTGCGGCTTGGCGCCGGCCAGTCGCTGCTGCTGCGCGACGTCGCCAACGTGCGCGACGGCGAGGCGGTGACGACGAACATCGCGCGCCTCGACGGCCAGAACGCGTGCATCGTCGCCATCCTGAAGCTCGGCGCGGCGTCGACGGTCGAGATCGTCGACGGCATCCGCGCCCGGCTGCCCGAGATCCGCGCCTCGGCGCCGCCGGGCGTGTCGGTCGAGCCGATCTTCGACCAGTCGGTGTTCGTGCGCGCGGCGGTCGGCGCGGTGCGCACCGAGATCCTGCTGGTCGGCGGCCTGGTCGCGTTCGTCGTGCTGCTGTTCCTCGGCTCGTGGCGGGCGACGTTGGTGGTGCTGACGTCGATCCCGCTGGCGCTGCTGTGCTCGGTGATCGGCCTGTCGTGGGCCGGGGCGACGTTCAACCTGATGACGCTCGGTGGGCTGGCCCTGGCGATCGGCATCCTGGTCGACAACGCGCTGGTCGAGATCGAGAACATCAAGCGCCAGGTCGGCCTCGGCAAGGCCGTGCAACAGGCGATCCTCGACGGCGCGCAGGAGGTGGCGTTCCCCGAGTTCGTGTCGACGCTGGCGATCTGCATCGTGTTCCTGCCGATCTTCCTGCTGCAGGGCACCGCCGCCGACGTGTTCCGGCCGCTGGCGCTGGCAGTCGTGTTCGCGATGGCGGCGAGCTACCTGCTGGCGCGCACGCTGGTGCCGACGCTGGCGGCGCTGCTGCTGCCGCGCGAACTGGCGAACGACGCGGCGGCGGCGGGGCGGCGACCGCGCGGCCTCGGGGCGATCCATCACGCGCTCGAGCACGGCCTCGACCGCGTCGGCGCGCTGCACGGGCGCTTCCTCGGCCTGCTGCTGCGGCACAAGCTGCTGCTGGTGGTGGTGCCGATGCTGGCGGCGATCGCCGCTGGCGCCTGGGCCGGCCTGCGCACCGGGCGCGAGTTCTTCCCGGCGACCGACGCCGGCTTGTTGCGCCTGTTCGTGCGCGTGCCGAGCGGTGTGCGCATCGAGGACACCGCCGCGCAGATCGCCGAGGTGCAGCGCGAGATCCGCGCGCTGATCCCGCCGCAGGAGCTGGCGTTCGTGGTCGAGAACCTCGGCGCACCGAGCCCGGTCAACCAGGCGTGGGTGGAGACCACGTCGGTGACCTCGGCCGACGGCGAGGTGCTGATCCAGCTGCGCGGTGAGCACGCGCCGACGCAGCAGTACGAGGCGCGCATCCGCGACCTGCTGCGCGCCAGGTTCCCGGCGCTGCAGAGCTTCTTCCGGCCGGCGGACGCGACCAGCCAGACGCTGGCGGCTGGTGCTTCGACGACGTTCGAGGTGCGCTTCATCGGCCGCGACGTGCCGGGCAACCTCGCCTTGCTGCGGCAGCTGCGCGAGCGCTTCGCCGCGGTGCCGGGCGCCGTCGACGTGCAGTTGCGCGAGGTGCTCGACCAGCCTGGTTACGCGCTGCGCATCGACCGGGTGCGCGCGGCGGGCCTGGGGGTCGACGCGCAGACCGCGACCAGCACCGTGCTGGCGGCGCTCGGCAGCGGCGGCTCGGTGTCGCCCAACGTCTGGGCCGATCCGGTGCAGGGCGCGTCGTACGACGTGCAGGTGCTGGCGCCGCCGTCGCAGCTGCTGTCGATCGACCAGCTGCTCGACCTGCGCGTGCGCCCGGCGAACGGCGAGGCGCCGGTGCCGCTGCGCGCGTTCGCGACCGTGGTCGAGAAGCGTTCGCCGGCCAGCCTGTCGCGCACGACGCTGCAGCCGACGGTGACGCTGGTCGCCAACGCCGCCGGCCGCGATCTCGGCGGCGTCACCGCCGACCTGCAGCCGTTGCTGGCCGAGCTGCGCACGAAGCTGAAGCCCGGCAACCGCATCGAACTCGCCGGCCAGGCGGCGCTGATGCAGTCGGTGTTCGCCGACCTGCTCGGCGGCCTCGGCCTCGCGGCGGTGCTGGTGTTCCTGGTGATGGTCGTCAACTACCAGTCGTGGGCGTTACCGTTCGTCGCCATCAGCGGCCTGCCGGTGGCGATCGCCGGCGCGCTGCTCGCTCTGTGGCTCACCGGCACCTGGCTCAGCGTGCCGGCGTTGACCGGCATCATCATGGTCGTCGGCGTGTCGACCGCGAACAGCGTGCTGGTCAGCAGCTTCGCGCGCGATCGCTGGGCCGCCGGCGAAACGGCGCGCGAGGCGGCGCTGCAGGCGGCGCGCACGCGCCTGCGGCCGGTGCTGATGACGGCGCTGGCGATGGTGCTCGGCGTCGTGCCGATGGCGCTCGGCCACGCCGAAGGTGGCGAACAGAACGCGCCGCTCGGCCGCGCCGTCATCGGCGGGCTGGTGTTCGGCACCGTCGCTTCGTTGTGCATCGTGCCCGTCGTCTTCGCGGTCGTCTGCCAAAGGCTCCGTCCTCCTGCATCCGCATGAACGCCGTCCTCCGCTCGTTCCCGTTCGTCGCCGTCGCGGCGCTGGCCGCCGCCGCGATGGCCCAGGCGCCAGCACCAACGCCGACCCAGCCGCTGGTCGTGCGCGTCGCCATGCCGCAGCCGATCGCGACCGCCGACGCGGTCGAGGTGCCAGGGCGCACCGAGCCGGTCGAGAGCGCGCGCATCTTCACGCGCGCGACCGGCATCGTGCGCGAGCGGCGTTGCGACATCGGCGACCGCGTCGAGACCGGCGAGGTGCTGGCGATCGTCGACGTGCCCGAACTCGATCGCGCCGTCGTCGCCGCCGAAGCCCAGCTCGAGCAGGCGAAGGTGCGGGCGGCGCAGGCCGAAGCCGAAGCGGCGCGCGCCGCACCGTTGGTCGACGCGCGCGTCGTGTCGCGCGAAGAAGCGCAGCGCCGGCAGGCCGAAGCGGCCGCGGCGGCCGCGGCGGTGCGCGTCGCCGACGCCGAACTGGCGCGACTGCGCGAACTGCAGGGCTTCGCCACGGTGAAGGCGCCGTTCGCCGGCGTCGTCGCCGCGCGCAACTTCGATCGCGGCGATCGGGTGCGCGGTGACCAGGCCGGCGTCGAAGGCTGGCTCTACGAACTGGTCCGCCTCGACGAGCTGCGCTTCGTGCTGCCGGCGGCGCCGGAGCTGGCGCTGCGGCTCGGGGACGCCCCGCTGCCGGTGGTGCGCTTCCGCGAGTTCCCGGGGCGCATGTTCACGGCGACGGCGGTGCGGCAGAGCCGCGTGTTCGATGCCGCGACCGGCACGATGCGCGTCGAACTGCGGCTCGCCAATGCCGACCTGCTGCTGCCGGCCGGGCTCAGCGGCGAGGCGGTGTTCGCGTTGCCGCCGCTGCCGGGTGGCTTCCTGGTGCCGAACAACGCGCTGCAGCTGCGCGCCGGCGTGCCGACGCTGGCGATCGTGCGCGATGGCCGCATCGCGCTGCTGGCCGTGGCCACCGGGCGCACGCGCGGTCTGCAGGTCGAGGTCGCGCACGCCGAGCTGCTGGCGACGACGCCGGTGGTGGTCAATCCGAACGCGCTGCTGCGGCCGGGCGACGCCGTGCAGATCGCCGAAGCACCCTCGGCGCCGAAGCGGTGAACGTGCCTCGCTCGCCGCACGCAGTCGTCCTCGGTTCCGTTCCCTCACACCGTCCCTCCGCCTTCGCCATGCGCCCACTGCCCTCGTCCGTCGCGTTCCTGCTGGCCGCCGTCGTCGCCACGTCCTGTGCCTCGTCGCCACCGCCGCTCGGCACGCTGCCGGGGGAGCACGTGCACACGTTCGTCGCCATCCGCACCGGACCGCGCACGACGCCGCTGGCCAAGGCCGAGCGCGGGGCGATGTTCCAGGGCCACTTCGACAACATGAACCGCCTGGCGCGTGCGGGGGATCTGGTGCTGGCCGGTCCGTACGGCAAGCAGAAGCATGCGAACGACCTGCGCGGCATCTTCGTGCTGGCGACCGCCGACGCGGCAGCGGCGAAGTCGCTCGCCGAGACCGACCCGGGCTTCCAGCAGAGCGAGTTCCGCTTCGAGTACACGAAGATCGGTACCACGGCCGACCTGCGGGCGCAGCTCGCCGCCGATCTGGCGCGCGAGGACGCGATCGTGGCGAGCGGCAAGAAGCCGGCACCGGGCGACGGTGGGCGGGCCTACGTGTGGCTGTGGGCGCCGTCGTTCGTCGCGGCGTCGGCGGCGTTGGCCGGCAGTCCGTCGGTGTTGCTGCCGGCGCGCTGCGAGGACGGGCGCGGGCTGTTCCTGCTCGATGCGCTCGACCTCGACGCGGCGCAGGCGCTGTTGGCGCCGCACGGAG
>JBILEY010000065.1:0-18209 GCA_044351865.1 Planctomycetota bacterium
CTTGAAGCAGCACTCCCACTCGATCGTCGCCCAGCCCTCGTATCCGTACTTCGTCAGCAGGCTGAAGATCGAAGTGAAGTCGACCTGACCGTCGCCCGTCGACCGGAACCGCCCCGCGCGGTTCTGCCAGTTCTGATAGCCGCCGTACACCCCCGTGCGCCCGTTCGGCCGGAACTCGGCGTCCTTCACGTGGAAGCACTTGATGCGCTCGTGATAGAGCTCGATGTACTCCAGGTAGTCGAGCTGCTGCAGCACGAAGTGGCTCGGGTCGTACAGCAGGCACGCGCGCGCATGCTGGTCGACGTGGTCGAGGAACGCTTCGTACGACGCGCCATCGTGCAGGTCCTCACCGGGGTGCACTTCGAACGCGCAGTCCACCCCACAGTCCTCCGCGTAGTCGAGGATCGGCCGCCAGCGGCGCGCCAGTTCCTTGAAGCCCTCCTCCACCAATCCCGCCGGACGCTGCGGCCACGGGTACACCGTGTGCCACATCAACGCGCCACTGAACGTCGGCATCGCCGTCAACCCGAGGTGCTTGCTCGCCTGCAGGCACAGCTTCACCTGCTCGGTGCCGTAGCGGCACATCGCCTCGGCGGTGTTGACCTCGGGCGGCGCGAACACCTGGAACATCGACGTGTACGCCGGGTGCACCGCGACCAGCTGGCCCTGCAGGTGCGTGCTCAGTTCGCTGATCTGCACGCCGTTCGCCGCGGCGGTCGCACGCAGGTCGTCGCAGTACGCCTTGCTGGCGGCGGCCTTCTTCAGGTCGAGGCAGCGCGGGTCCCATGACGGCACCTGCACGCCGGCATAGTCGAGGCCGGCGGCCCAGCGGCAGGCGGTGTCGAAGCGGTTCAGCGGAGCCTGATCGCTCATGAACTGTGCGAGGAAGATGCCGGGACCTTTCATCATGGCGGTGTCGAGGGCGAGGCCGCGGCGGCGCCTTTCCGACGTGGTGGCGTGGGCCGCGGCAGGCGGCGCATCGTCGAGGCTGCCGAGCCTGGGCGCAACGCCGCAAGCGCCGGCGCACCCCTGTGGACTCCCCTTGCGGGAGATCCCGCGGACGGGCGCTGCCGATGCTGCTGCCGCTTCGGCGGCAAGGGCGCGTCCGCGCACCATGAACGCCGCCGGCCGCGGTGGCCGAGAAGACGAGGCATGCGCGTCTCCCTTCGCATGCTGCTCGCCGCCGGCGCCTGCCTCGCGGCCACCGCCGGTTCGATCACGTGGCTCGCCGTCGCGCGCGAACGTGGGCTGCGCACCGGGCACGTGAACGAGACCGTGCGCATGGTCGCCGACCGCGAGGCCATCGGCGTCGAGGACCTGCTCGACCGCACGTTCGACGCGGCGCTGGCGTTCCGCGACTGCCTGCAGGCGACCGTCGCCCGCCAGCCGGGTTCGCTCCTGCGCGCGCAGGTCGACGCCATGCTGCAGGAACTGCTGGCGCAGCGCGCCGAGACGCTCGGTACCTACGTGTGCTTCGAGCCGAACGCGTTCGACGGCAAGGACGCCGAGTTCGTCGGCAAACCGGGCACCGACCAGAGCGGTCGCTTCATCCCCTACTGGAACCGCGGCGGCCCGAACCGCAGCGTGCGGCTCGACCCGCTGGTCGACTACGAGAACCAGACGCGCGCAGCCGACGGCTCGCGCCCCGGCGACTACTACCTGCTGCCGAAGGAGACCGGCCGGCCGGTGTTGATCGAACCCTACATCTATCCGATCGACGGCAAGCCGGTGCTGCTGACCTCGGCGGTGCTGCCGATCGCGACGCCCGACCACAAGGTGGTCGGCATGGCCGGCATCGACCTCGAGCTGAGCACGCTGCAACACGCGATCGGCAAGGTCGACCTCGGCGAACTGCGAGGCAACCTGCACATCGTCACCGGCCGTGGCCTGCTGGCGGCGAGCAGCACCGACGCGCCCCTCGGCAAGCCGCTGGCGCTGACCGGCGCCCTGGCCGGCATCAGCGACCGCCTCGGCACGACCGAACTGCACGTCGAGGCCCGCGGCGACCGTCTGCTGGCGACGGCGCCGATCCACATCGCCGCCACCGGCCAATGCTGGACGCTGGTGCTCGACCTCGACCTCGCCGACGCCATGGCGCCGGTGACCGCCAGCGCCGTTCGCTCGGCCATGCTGGGCCTCGGCCTCGTGCTCGCCGGCATCGCCGTGCTGTGGCTGGTGACGCGCACCGTGCTGCGCCCGCTGCAGCACGTCGCCAAGAGCCTCGACCGCATCGCCAGCGGCGACGGCGACCTGACGCAGCGCCTCGATGCCGCGGGTGACGACGAGATCGCGCACGTCGCGCGCGGCTTCAACGCGTTCGCGGCGAAGGTGCAGACGACGGTGCAACGCCTGCTGGACGGCGTCGCCGCCGTCGACCGCGCCGCCCTCGAGATCACCGGCGTCGGCACCAGCCTCGCCGACAGTGCGACGCGCCAGAAGCAGTCGGTCGACGACGCGCAGCAGTCGGTGCACGGCGTGCGCACGCGCGCCGACGCCAACGCCAGCGCCGCGGAGAGCGCCGAGCAGCTGGTCGCCGAGAACAGCGCTGCCGCGGCGATGGGCACGCAGACGATGCAGCAGCTCGCCGAGGCGATGGCGGCGATCCAGCAGGGCAGCGCCGACATCACGCGCGTCATCAAGGTCATCGACGAGATCGCGTTCCAGACCAACCTGCTGGCGCTGAACGCCGCGGTCGAGGCGGCGCGCGCCGGCGACGCCGGCAAGGGCTTCGCGGTCGTCGCCGAGGAGGTGCGCAACCTGGCGCAACGCAGCGCGCAGGCGGCCCGCGAGAGCAACCAGCTGGTGCAGCAGGCGAGCGAACGCGCGAGCCGCGGCGCCGAGGCGACGAAGGCGATCGACGGCGTGTTCACGCGCATCGCCGACCAGGCGACGCAGGTGCACCAGCTGGTCTGCGACATCGCGAGCGGCTCGAAGGACCAGCGCACCGACCTCGGCAGCATCGGCGGCAACGTCGACCAGCTGCGCGACGCGGCCAGCTCGACCGCGGCGATGGCGACGCAACTGTGCAGCGGCACCAACGGCCTGCGCCAGCTGGTCGGCGAGCTGCGCACGACCGCCGGAGCGTTCCAGGTCAGCGCGGGATCTTGACCCAGCCGCCGTCCTTCGCCGACTGCAGCGCCGCGTCGAGCACCGCCTGCACGGCGACGCCGTCGTCGAAGTTCGGCGCGAACGCACTGCCGTCGTGCAGCGCGCGCACGAAGTCGGCGACGTGGTGCACGAACGTGTGCTCGTAGCCGACGATGTGCCCATCCGGCCACCAGTTCGCCGCGTACGGGTGCACCGAGTCCATGCACATCACCGTGCGGAAGCCCTGCGCGTCGCGCGGCTCGTCGACGAGGAACACCTCGAGCTCGTTCATGCGTTCGAGGTTCCAACGGATCGAACCCTTCTCGCCGCTGATCTCGAGGCAGTTGTGGTTCTTCCTGCCCTGGGCCACACGCGTCGCCTCGTAGCTGCCGATGGCGCCGCCCTGGAAGCGCGCCAGGAACAGGAACGCGTCGTCGACGTCGACCTTCGCGTTGCCGCCGCGGCCGTCGGGGCGCTGCTTGGTGAACGTCTGCTGCACGCCGCACACCGACTCGAACTGCAGGCCAGTCAGCGCGCGCGTCAGGTCGACGAGGTGCGCGTTGAGGTCGCCGTGGGCGCCGCTGCCGCAAGCCTTCTTGCTGGTGCGCCAGCTCGCCGGCACCGACGCGTCGGCGAGCCAGTCCTGCAGGTAGACGGCACGCACCTGGCGGATCGCGCCGAGGTCGCCGCGCGCGATCATCTTCGCCGCTTGCGCGACCGCCGGTGCTCGGCGGTAGTTGTGCCACAGGCCGACGCGCACCTTCTGCTTCTTCGCCAGCGCCGCCATTTCCTTCGCCTGCGCCAACGTCATCGCCAGCGGCTTCTCGCACAGCACGTGCTTCTTGCTGCGCAGCGCCGCCATCGCGATCGCGTGGTGGCTGTCGTTCGGCGTCGCCACGTCGACGACGTGCACGTCCGGATCGGCGAGCACCGCGTCGAGGTCGGTGGTCGCGCGCAGGAAGCCGAGCTTGTGCGCCGCGGCCTCGGCGCGCTCCTGGTCGCGGCCGACGACGACGTACGGCACCACGGCGCGCGGCAGGTCGAAGAAGCGGTTGGCCTGGCGGTAGGCGTTGCCGTGGGCGCGGCCCATGAAGGCGTGGCCCACCATCGCGATGTTGAGGGGCGGCAGGGACGAACCTTGGGCTTGGTTGGCGACGGACGAGAGGCTCATGGCGGCGGCACGATAGGGTCCGCGCGCGCCATCGCCAGCCGTCGCTTCAGCGCGTGCCGCCGAACAGCACGCGGAGGTTGATGTCGTTCACGCCGCTGGTCCCCCAGCCGAGGAACAGGTCGGGCACGCCATCGCGGTTCCAGTCGCCGACGTCGACGGCGAGGTGGCTGTCGCGGTTGCCCAGGCGCTGCGGCGAGACGAAGCGCGGCCCGAGGAACTCACCGGCGCCGGCACCGAGGTAGCTCGCCACCGCCGTCGAACGGGCACCGCTGCCGGCGGTGAACTCGACCGCGACGACCACGTCCTCGTTGCCGTCGCCGTTGACGTCCGCGAGCTGCAGGCGCGTCGGCAGGCCGACGGCCAGCGGCGATGGCGAGCCGAGCGCTTCGACGAAGTCGCCGACGACCACCTCGCCATCGGCGCCGACCGCCGACGTGTTGCGGAACAGGCGCAGCGACGCGTCGCCGCGGCTCGCCACCAACAAGTCGACGCGGCCGTCGCGGTCGAAGTCGGCGGCAGCCACCTCGGTCGGGTTGCTGCCGGCGAGCAGTACCTGGGGACCACCACTGGCCGCAGCCGCCACGAAGCGATCGTCGGCCGGCGCCGCACCGGCACTGCGTCGGTAGAACAGCACGTGGTTGCCGTCGAGACCGGACGCACCGGGAGTCGGCACCGCCAGCGCCAGTTCGAGCGAAGGCACGACGCCGGCCCCGGCCGCGGCGAAGTCGCCGAGCACGAAGCTCGCGGCACTCGCCGGCACGACGGTCAGCGCGGTCGGTTCGTGGAACGGGAACTCGCCGGCGACCGGCGCCGCCTTGCCGCGCAGCAGCGCGAGCCGTGCGATCTGGCCGGCCCCGACCTGGAAGCGCAACAGCGCGACGAGGTCGAGACGCCCGTCGCCGTCGACGTCGGCGACGGCGAGGCGGGACGACGAGGACAACGGTGCCGCCGCCAGTTCGGGATCCCCGCCGACAAGCCCCAGCGACGCCGTCAGCGCATCCGGATCCTGCTGGTCGGGTCCGTTCTCGCGATGGCGCCACCAGCCGAGCCGCGCCTGCACGTCGGCGAACAACAGGCCGTCGACCGCACCGTCCTCCGCGGGCAGTCGCGTCAGCGACGCGCCGAGCATGCCGGGGTGCACCATGGCCTTGCCGAGCCGCGGGAAGCCACCGAAGCCGTCGTTGGCCACCAGCACGATCGCCTCGCTCGAGCCGGTGCGCGCATCGGCCGGACGCGCCAGTGCCAGGTCGCGCACGGCGCCTGCGCCGGCGACGCTGATGGCGTGGAAGTCGCCGCCGACGAGCCCCTGCACCGGGAAGGTCATGCGTTCGCCGGCATCGGGCGGCAGCAGCAACAAGAGGGGCGTCGCGCCGGACGCCGCGACGAGGCGCGTCGACAGGCGCTTCTCGCGCACGCCGTCGACCTCGGTCTCGTGCACTAGGAACACCGCCTTCGCTTCGCCGGCGGTCGCCGTCGCCGGGAACGCGGTGCCGAACAGCGCCGCGCGGATCTGCTTCGGTGACTCGGCGCCGCCTTCGATCGCCTCGAGGATCGGCTCGACGCCCGTGCTGCGGATGCGCAGCAGACCGAGCGACAGCAACTGCGGCTCGTCGCGCATCGCCACCAGCAGCTCGATCGGCGGCACACCGTCGAGTTCGGCGGCGAGACTCTTGCCGATCGGTTCGGTCGGCGGCGAATACGTGTCCTGCGCGGCCGGGGCCGCGAACAGGCGCGCCGCCGTCTGCCGCAGCACGGTGATCGTCGGCTGCGTCGGCCCGCTGCCGAGGTCGCCCGGGCGCCCGGCGAGCACCAGCGCCAGCGACTGCAGCAGGCCATCGGCGCACGCGTGCAGGCCCGCGGCCGGCGACACCGGATCGCGGGTGTAGGTCGGCACCTCGAAGTCGAGCGTCACCGGGACGCCGAACGTGCCGTCGCCTTGGCCATAGGCGACGTCGATCTGGCCGGCAGTGCCGCTGACGACCGCGAAGTCGACGAAGCCGTCGCCATCGAGGTCGGCGAGTTCGCTCGCTTCGTAGGCCATCGCCCGCACGGCGATCGGCTGGGCCGCCGCGAACGCCGGTGCACCGACCGCGGTCGGCCGCGCCAGCAGCACGTGCGGTCGCTGCAACGGATCGGCCCCCGGCCCCGGCACCAGCACCACGTCCGGCAGCAGGTCGCCGTCGCAGCGGCCGACGTGCGCTCGCCAGCTGCCGGCCGGCGCGCTCACGCGGTGCACGGCGCCGAGCGGCGGCAGCGGTGCGGCCTGGCCGAGCACGAGGTGGTGCACGGCGGTGCCGGCACCGGCATTGACGACGAACAGGTCGGGCACGCCGTCGCCGTCGAAGTCGCCGACGCCGAGGTCGCGTGGCTCGCGTTCTTCGGCCACTTCGCTGTCGCCGATGCGCCGCGGCGCCGCGAACCGCTGGAACATGCCGTTCTGCTGCGCGAGCAGCAGCTGCAGGACGCCGACGCCGCCTTGCTCGGTCAACGCCGCGATGTCCGGCGCCGCACCGTTCGTGGCGCCGCCGACGACGGCGCCATCGAGCGGGATCGCCGCGACGGCGACCGGCAGCCGATCGAGCACCGCGCCGCGCGGGCCGAAGAACGGGTCCGGGTTGGCGAACAGGAACTCGCGGCTGGCGACGACGCGCGCTTCCACCTCGCCGAGGTCGACGTGCAGCACGATGTCGACCTGCCCCGGCCGGCCGTCGGGCGACGGCGGCATGGTGAACACCAGGCGGTCGGCGCCGGACGACGCGGCGCGCAGATCGTCGGGCGACAGTTCGACCACGCGCCCGCCCTTCTCGAAGGTCAGCCGCACGGCGCCGAAGTCGAACGGGGCCGGCGACGCACCGCTGGCGAAGTCGTGCGGCACCAGCGCGCTGCCGATCAATGTCACCAGGCTGCCGCCGGTCGTCGGCCCTTGCCCCGGCAACGCCAGCGCGATGTCGGGGCGATACCAGGCGTTGGTCACCGGCTCCGAGGTGCCGGCGAGGCGATCGCGCACCCGCAGCTGCACACGCCCCGGGAAGGCGTTGCCGGGCACCACGGCGGCGACCGTCGGCGTGCCGTCGACGGCGGTGCCGAGCGTCACCTGCGCCGCCAGCCGCTGCACGCTGACCGCGCCCCCGCGCGCCGGATCGGGCGTGTCGACCAGCACGTCGACGCCGTCTGGATCGATGCTGCGCAGCCCCTCGACGCGCAGCACCACCTGTTCGCCGAGCGGCGACAAGAAGCGTTCGCTGTCCCCTCCGTTCAGCAACAGCGACGCGCGCGGCGGCCGCACCAGCAGCACCGGTGCCGACGAGCCGACCTGGCGTCCTTCGCTCCAGACACTGAGCTGCGCCGGCAGGTCGGCGGCGACGCCCGCGACCGCGACGATCGGTGCCGTGGCCAGCGTGAACGTGATCGCGGTGCCGTCGCCCTGCACCGCCGCCGTCGGCTGCGGCTGGTCGACGACGACGCCGGCGGCAGCGAGGCGCACCAGCAGGTTCGCGGACGCCCCGAGCCGCGCGTTGGTGACGACGACGGTGTGCGTCTGCCCCGCATCGGGCCGCAGCGGCAGCGTCAGGTCCGCCGGCACGCTCAGCTCGGGGGCCGGCGCGCCACCGCCGGCGCCGCCACCACTGCTCGAGGCGATGCCGGTGATCAGGCCAGCACCACAGCCGCCGAGCACGAAGCACGACACCAGCGACAACGCCAGCGACAGCGACGACAGCCTGGAACGCGGGGAGAACGCGGGCATGCGAGGACGCCCAGTCTAGCGGTCGCGGGACGGGGCGGGGCCCTGACGCTGTCGCCGATCGCACCGGCGCGAGCGAAGCGCCGCGGTGGTAAGAACGGACCATGACCACCCGCACCGACCAGCCGCCGCCCGAACGCTCGGTCTTCTGCAACCGCACGTTGAACATGCGTTCGATCAAGGCGGTCGGCTTCGACATGGACTACACGCTGGTCCACTACGACGTGAAGGCGTGGGAGGCGCGCGCCTACTGGCACGTGCAGCAGCGCCTCGCCGAGCGCGGCCTGCCGGTGCAGCACCTGCAGTTCCACCCGGACCTGTTCGCGCGCGGGCTCATTCTCGATGTGCAGCTCGGCAACGTCGTCAAGGCGAACCGCTTCGGCTACGTCACGCAGGCTGCCCACGGCACCCGCCTGCTGCCGCACGACGAGCAGCGCAAGACCTACAGCCAGGTCTGGGTCGACCTCAGCGACGACCGCTGGGTGTTCCTGAACACGCTGTTCTCCTTGTCGGAGTCGTGCCTCTACGGGCAGCTCGTCGACCTGCTCGACCAGCAGCGCCTCGCCCCCGGCCTCGACTACCGCACGCTCTACACCTTGGTCGGCGACTGCATGAACGCCGCCCACCTCGAAGGCCAGCTGAAGGCCGAGATCATCAACACGCCCGAGCGCTTCGTCGACCTCGACCCGGACCTCGTTCCCGCCCTGCGCGACCTGAAGCACGCCGGCAAGAAGCTGTTCGTCGCCACCAACTCGGAGTGGCACTACACGCAGCCGATGATGTCGTTCGTGTTCGACCGCTGGCTCGGCGGCAAGCCCGGCGCCTGGCGCGACCTGTTCGACCTCGTCATCGTGCAGGCGAAGAAGCCCGCCTTCTTCGAGAAGCAGGCGCCGTTCGTCGAGGTGCTCGACGACCAGGGCCACGAACGGCCGCTGCAGGGCTCGCTGCGCCGTTCCGTGATCTACCGCGGCGGCAACGCCGAGGCGGTGCAGCGCCACTTCGCACTCGACGGCTCGGAGATCCTCTACGTCGGCGACCACGTCTACGCCGACGTGCACGTCTCCAGCCAGATCCGCCGCTGGCGCACGGCTTTGGTGCTGCGCGAGCTCGAGGACGAGGTGAAGGCCGAGCACGCGTTCACCGCCGAACAGCGCGAACTGGGATCGCTGCTGCGCGACAAGGAACGCCTCGACACCGAACAGGCGATGCTGCGCGTGCTGCTGCAGCGGCACGAACACGGCGATCCCACGCCGACCGGCTCGTCGCTGTCACCCGCGCAGGCGCAGGAGCGGCTGCGTTCGCTGCGCACCGCCAGCGAAGCGCTCGACGCGCGCATCGTGCCGCTGACGCAGAAGGCGGCCCAGCTCGGCCATCCGGTCTGGGGCCCGTCGATGCGGGCCGGCGGCGACAAGAGCCGCCTCGCGCGCCAGATCGAACGCCACGCCGACGTCTACACGTCGCGCGTGTCGAACTTCGTGCACCTGACGCCGTTCGGCTACCTGCGCGCGCACCGCGGGACGCTGCCGCACGATCCGCTGCGGTGAAGGAGCTGTTGCCTCAGCGGCGGAACACACCGCCGCCGAGCGTGCCGACGAACGCGTAGCCACTGCTGCCCTGCACCGTGACGCACTGCACCGCCTGCGGCGACAGGCCGACGGTCAGATAGCTCCACTGGTCGCCGCGGTTGTCGCTGACGTAGACGCCGGCGAAGCGGCCGTCGTCGCTGTCGCCCGGGCTCACCGCGTAGACGCGCTGCGAGTTCGGCACCGTCGCGATCTTCGTGATCGTGTCGGCGTTCATGCCGGTGTTGCGGCGCTGCCAGCTGTCGGCGCCGTTCAGCGAGCGATAGACCGAGTCCTGCACCGTGCCGACATAGAGCGTCGTCGGCGTCGTCGGATCGATCCACACGCACTCGAGCACCGTGAAGTTCAACCCGCTGTTGGCGCCGGCCCACGTCGCGCCGCCGTCCGTCGAACGGAACAGGCCGTTGCGCGTCGCCGCGTAGACGCGTGCGCTGTCGCTCGGATCGACGGCGAGGCCACGCACGTCGAGGTTGGCGAGGCCGCTGTTCACCGCGGTCCAGGTGCCGCCGCCGTCGAGCGAACGGAACACGCCGCCGGTCGCGGTGCCGGCGAACACCGTCAGCGGGTTGTCGGAGTCGGTCGCCAGCGCCTGCACGAAGAGGTCGCCGAGGCCGCTGTTGACCGCAGTCCACGAAGTACCGCCGTCGGCGGTCGTGAACACGCCGCCGCCCTCGGTGCCGGCCCAGGCCACACTCGCCGAGGCGACCGAAGGGGCGACCGCCTGCACTTCCCAGCGCGACAAGCCACTGCGCGACAGCGTCCAGGTGGCGCCCGCATCGGTGCTGCGCGCGACGCCGTTGCCGGTCGCCGCCCACAGCGTGTCGGCCGCCGTCGGCGCGAACGCGAGGTCGAGCACCGTGGCGCCGGCGAGGCCGTTGCTGCTGGCCGCGAACGTGCTGCCGCTGTCGGTCGACAGCAGCACACCGCCGCCGCCGGAGCCGACCAAGAGGCGCGACGCGGTGCTGTTGTCGACCAGCACCGCCGCGAGGTCGCGCTGTGCCAGGCCGCTGTTGCGCGCCGTCCACGTGGCGCCGTTGTCGTTCGACACATAGAGGCCACCACCGGCGAGCACCGCGTACCAGTTCGCCGGCGTGACCGGATCGATCGCCGCATGGGCGATGCGGTAGAGGCTCGGAATGCCCGTTCCCGGCGTCCACGTGCTGCCGCCGTTGCCACTGGTGAACACGCCGCCCGCGGCGCCGACGGCGCCGACGCGCAGCGGATCGAGCGGATCGACGACGAGGGCGGCGACGTCGGACGGACCGACGCCGGTCGCGGCCCACGACGAGCCGGAGTTCGACGTCGCGAACACGCCGCTGTCGGTGCCCGCGTAGAGCGTGCCCGGACTGCTCGGCACGATCGCGATCGCCTTGACGTCGACGTCGGTCAGCCCGGTCGCGCGCCGCGACCACGAGCCGCCGCTGTTGTTGCTGCGGAACACGCCGTTGTCGGTCGCCGCGTAGAGCGTGGCCGGCGTCACCGGATCGATGGCGAGCCCGACGACGTCGGTGTCGAGGCCGTTGTCGACCGCGGTCCACGAGGCACCGCTGTCGCTGCTGCGGTAGACGCCGCCGCGCAGCAGGCCGGCGTAGACGATCGCCGGGTTGCTCGGATCGACGGCGAGCGCGCGCACGGCGGCGAAGCCACCGAGCGGCACCACCACCGCGTCCGGCAGACCGCTGCGCGCGGCCGTCCACGTGGCGCCGCGGTCGTCGCTGCGGAACACACCCTGCGACGACGTGCCGGCGTAGACGGTGGCGCCACTGCCGGCGGCGAAGCACGTGATCTCGCCGCCGACGAGCCCGACCGTGCTGGCGCTGAAGTCGCCGGAGCCGGCCCCTCCGCCACCACCCCCGCCGCCGCCGCACGCGGCGACGAACAGCGACACGACAGCGAGCAGCGCAGAGGTGGCGAGGCGAGGATGGCGCATGGCGGTGTACCGGGCCGGGCTATCGACGCCGTTCCCCGCGTCGTTGAGCGGTGGCGATCCCGGAGCGGGACGGGCTCGAAACGAGGCCGGTGCGGGCGCCGGCAAGCGCGCAGCCGCAGGAGGAACGCCGACGGCAACACCGCGGCAACATCCAGGGCAAGGCTCCTCGCCGACCACCGCGGCGCGGCAGTATCGTGCGCTGCTCGCGCGGTATGTCGCCGCGCGCAACGGAGAACCCACACTCATGCTGACCAACCTGCTCGCACCCTTGTGCCTCCTGGCACCTCAGGGTCCGCAGTTCGCCGAGCCCGTGCGCATCACGGCCGGCGACGCGCCCATCAAAGTCGAAGCCCCAGGCTTCGCCGCGCCCGCCGTCCACGACGTCGACGGCGACGGTGTGCTCGACCTCGTCGTCGGGCAGTTCAACAAGGGCAAGATCGCCGTCTACAAGGGTAGCGGCAAAGGCGCCTACGCCGCGCGCACCTGGCTGCAGGCCGACGGTGCGAACGCCGAGATCCCCGGCGTCTGGTGATGCACGTCCTCGACTCCACAGTTCGTGGAGCTCAATGGTGACGGGGTGCTCGACGTTCTCTCCGGCTCGTATTCGCGCCAGGACGAGGACATGGCAGGACTGTTCCAGGTCCTGTACGGCAAGAAGGGCGGCGGCTTCGGCAAACCCGAAGTGCTGAACGGCAGCGACGGCAAGCCGCTGATCCTGCCCAAGCAGAAGAACGGCGAGGACGACGACGGCGTCATCGACGCCATCTGCACGCGGCCCACCGCAGTCGACCTCGACGGCGACGGCAAGCTCGACATCGTGTCGGGCAACTTCCGCGGCACGTTCGGCTGGTTCCGCGGTGAAGGCGCCGGCAAGTTCGCGCCGACGGTCGAGTGGCTGAAGCACGGCGAGGAGATGCTGGCAGTCGACGCCCACGGCGATCCGTTCTTCGTCGACCACGACGGCGACGGCGACCTCGACCTGTGGAGCGGCTCCGCGCAAGGCGGCGTGTTCCTGTTCGAGAACGTCGGCAGCAAGACGGCGCCGAAGTGGGGCGCGCGCAAGACGATCGTCGAGCCGAAGGGCCACACGGCGATCGCCGACGACGAGAGCGAACCGCAGTTCGGCGACGCGCACCTGAAGGGGCCGCAGAGCGACACGCGCGTCTGGCTGGCGGACGTCGACGGCGACAAGAAGCTCGACCTGCTGGTCGGCGACAAGGCGCGGCTGATGAACCTGGCCAAGGGCGTCGACGAGAAGACCGCGCGCGAGAAGTTCGTCGCGTGGCGAAAGAAGCAGCAGGAGTTCTTCGCCAAGAACCAGCCCGAGGGCGAAGAGGGCATGAAGAAGTGGCAGCAGGGCTACGAAGCGCTCGAGAAGGAGCGCGAGCAGTTCGCCAAGGAAGAGTCGACCGGCTTCGTCTGGTTGTTCCGCGGCAAGTGACGGATGCCCGCGTCGCCGGCGACCACGCGGTCGCGGCGGCGCGGTCGCTCGCTCACCACGACAGCCGCAGCGTGCGCTGCACGTGGTCCACGATCCGCTTCGGCACGCCGAGGCCCGCCGCCAGCTGCGGCCAACCCGCGAACGCTTCGACCACTTCGTCGAGCAGACGCCGTTCGCGGCCGCGCGGCAGGCCGGCGTGGTCGGCGAGTTCCTTCAGGTCCGCCAGCGTGAAGTCGCTGGTCTTGCCGGCGATCGACAGCTGGTGGCGCGCGGTGAACGCGCTGCCTTCGGCGTGGCACAGGTCGTAGGCCGGGGCGAGGTCCCAGCGGCCGCGGCGGTCCATCAGGAACGCGAAGTTCTTCACGTGGTCGTCCTGGTTGCAGCCGACCAGGTTGAACAGCACGCGGCGGAACTGCTGCTCCATCGACGCCGGCGGCACGGCGAGCCGCTTCATCGTGAGGAACAGCTGCTCGTACGAGTACGCCCCGCTCTCGTAGTAGTCGTAGTGCGCGAGTGCTGCGAACGTCTGCACGAAGCGTTTGCCGCCGTTCTCGTCGCGGTCGAAGCGCCGCGTCATGAAGTGGCTGCGGCCGTTCTCCTGCAGCAGCCGGCACTCGGCCATCTGCACACCGCAGCGCTGCGCGATCTGGGAATAGCTGTATTCGAGCAGCCCGTAGCCCTTCGGGTCGGCGATGCCCCAGTCGCCGCTGAACGCGACGCCGTCGAACTTGATCAGCCAGTGCTCGAAGCCCGGCGGCAGCTTCGTCTGCCCCGAACGCACTTGCTTGCTGGCCGGATCGAACGCGATCACCGCCTTGGCGCGGGCACCTCCGGCGGACGTGCCGACACTGAGGATGTCGAGCAGCGCCTGTTCGCCGTGTTCGCCGTCGAGCACCGCCGCCAGCTTGTCCTTCGCGGCGAACGCCATCGCCGCCAGCTCGACCAGTTCGGCGACTTCGAGCGGGCGATCGGCGAGTTCGGTGCCGGCGGTCGCGGGCTCGAACTCGAGCGCGCCCATGCCGCGTATGCCGGTGTAGCACAGGCGATCGACGGCGTGGAACTGCTCCGGTGTGCGGCCGGTGCGCGCCAGCCACACGTCGATCAGGCGGTTGCCGTACTTGTCGGGCAGGCTGTCGGCGAGCAGGCCGGGCAGGCCGTGGAACGAGCGCGGCTCGAGCTCGCGGAACTGGTAGATGCGCCGCGCCACCACCGGCATCTGCAGCGGCGCCACCTCGATGCCGGCGGCGGCGAAATCGGGGTCGTACTCGAAGCGTGCGAAGCGCTCGCCGCGGTCCATCGACACGTAGCCGATCGGCGTGCCCCACAGACGCACGGTCGCGGTCGTCATCGGCGTTGGTCTCCCCAGACGAAGCCCGGCGCGTCGTCGCGCGGCATCGTGTTCGGCTCCTCGGGGCCGCCGCGCGGCGCGGGCTTCGGCCGCGCGTTCGCTGCCGTCCGGCCTGCGCGCTTGCCCTTCACCTCGGCCAGCGGCGAACGCACCTCCTCGGGCAGCAACTGGTCGAGCGCCGCGTCCTGGTGCAGCGCCAGCAGCAGCCGCGACCACGAGCCGAGCTTGCCGTCCTTGCCGTCCTCGAGGCGCCGCAGGGTCGCGACCCCGACGCCCGCCGCCGCGGCGAGCTCCTCCTGACTCAGCCCCTGCTGCTTGCGCAGCCGGGCGAGGCGCAGGCCGAGTTCTTTCAGCACCTGGATCGTGGGCGTCAGCGTCTGGATCTTCATGCGATCACGAACGATCGGAAATGGCTCGAATGGTGGACTTATCGATCGTTTGTAATCGATCCTTGCAGCCATCACCAGCCGGGTCGGGCAGCTTCTATCGATCACCAACGATCGGTAACCGAGCAAGAAGGGCCCAATTCGATCACTTGCGATCCCTCGCCTTCCCGGGCCGCCGACCGCCCGCAGCCCTTGGCACCGAACCCTCGTCGCCACCGAAGCTTGCGAACGCCCGCTGCAGCGCGCTCTGGTAGCCGCGCCGCCGGCTCAGGCGCCACAGCCGACGCGTCAGGTCGAGCCCGTCGACGGGCAGGCGCACGAACGCACCGCTGGCGAGTTCGGCCTGGATCGCCAGCGTCGACAAGCAGCCGACGCCGAGCCCGGCGCGCACCGCCGCCTTCACCGCCTCGCTGTGGCCCATCGTCACCGCCGGCGCCACCTGCTGTTCGTGTGCCCGCAGCGCCGCCTCGAACACCGCGCGCGTGCCGGAGCCGGCTTCGCGCGAGACCCAGCGCAGGGCCGCCAGATCGGCCACGGCGAGCCGACGCCGCCGCTTCGCCAGCGGGTCGCCCTTCCGCACGAACACCGCCAGCTCGTCGACGCGCCACGGCACCGCGACCAGCTCCGCCCGCTGCGACGGGCCTTCGATGAAGCCGAGGTCGAGCGCACGCGCGACCAGCTTGTCCTCGATGGCGGCGCTGTTGCCGATCTCGAGGTCGACGTCGACGCCGTCGTGCGCCGCGGCGAAGCGCGCAATCTGCTCCGGCAGCAGGTACATGCCGATCGTCGAACTGGCGCCGACGCGCAGCCGGCCGCGCACTTCGCGATCCCCGCGCAAGCTGCGCACCAGGTCGTCGGCGCGTTGCAGCAGGTCGGCCGCTTCCTCCTGCAGCCGCCGGCCGCGCGCGTTGCGCACGATGCGGCGCCCCTCGCGGTCGAACAGCGGCCCGCCGAGCTGCTCGGTCAGTTCCGCCAGCGCCGCACTGACCGCCGACTGCGACAGGTGCAGTTCCTTCGCTGCTTCGGTGACGTGCTCGGCGCGGGCGACGGCGAGGAAGATCTCGAGCTGGCGCAGGGTGATCATCGATCGCGTCGATCGTAGCGATCGAAACGTTCCGTTGGATGGAACGGTTGCCGAAGGCCATGGTGCGCCCCGTGAACGTCCCCCGCCAGCTCACCGTCGTGGCCGCCGTCGCCCCCGGCCTCGCCGCCGTCGGCGCGCTGGCGCTCGGCGCCGAACTGCTGGCCAAGGGCCTGGCCGCGGTCGGCGTCGCCGTCGAACCGACCTTGCTGGCGCTGCTGCTCGGCCTCGCCGCGGCCCAGCTCGGCCCACCCCCGTCCCGCTGCGTGCCGGGCATCGCCTGTGCGGCGCGCCCGCTGCTGCGCGTCGGCGTCGTGCTGTCCGGCTGGCGCCTCGGCCTCGTGCCGTTCGCCACGCTCGGCCTCGGCGACCTGTTCGGCACGGCCGCGCTGGTCGCCGCGACGCTGCTGTGCGGCCGCTGGCTCGCCCGCCTGCTCGGCGTCGATCGCGACCTCGGCCTCCTGCTGGCGGCCGGCCACGCGATCTGCGGCGCCTCGGCGATCGTCGCCACCGACGCCACCACCCGCAGCCGCGCCGGCCACGCGCCGGCGGCGATCGTGCTGGTGACCCTTGCCGGCACCGCGCTGATGCTGATGCTGCCGCCGCTCGCCGACGCCCTGTTGCTGTCGCCCGCGACCAGCGGCATCTGGGCCGGCGGCTGCCTGCACGAAGTGGCACAAGCGCTCGCCGCCGGTGAGGCGATCGGCGACGAAGGCAGCGCGATGGCGACGCTGTTCAAGCTGGCGCGCGTGCTGTTCCTGCTGCCGCTGGTGCTGCTGCTGCCGCGGCTGCATCGCCGCGCCGAAGCGAACGCACGCGCGCCGCGGGCCCCGCTGCCGTGGTTCGTGCTCGCCTTCGCGTTGGTCGGTGCCTTCGCCATCGCCGGCTGGGTGCCGGCAGTTCTCGTACCTTCGCTGCGCCTGGGCCAGAGCACGCTGATGCTGCTGGCGATGGCGGCGCTCGGCCTGCAAGCACCGCTGCGCGAACTCGGCACCGTCGGCTGGCGGCCGCTGCTGCTGACGGCGCTGCTGACGCTGTTCGTCGGCGCCGCCGGGCTCGTGCTGGCACTCGCGGCGTGAACGGTCAGCGCGGCGTGTTCGCCGGTTCTGGCTTCGCCGGCGCCGCCGCCGGCAGCACGTCGATCAGCCGCAGCACGTCGGCCGCGCGCGTCGCCGCATGCTGCACGAAGTACGTCGCCAGCGGCATCGGCGGCGCCACATCGCCCGCCGCCGCGGGTTCGCCTGGGTCCTCGGGCTCTTCGAGCTGCGCCTTGATCGAGGCGACGTGGCCGATCGTGTTGCCGCACTCGTCGAGCACCGCCGAGCCGCTCGAGCCTGGCGCCCAGTCGGCACCGACTTCGACGACGACGACGCGTTCGCCACCGCCGTCGAGCGGCGGCGCCTGCACGAAGCGATGCACGATGCCCGAGCTGAACACGCCGCGCGCGCCCATCGGATCGCTGAACACCCAGCAGGTCTCGCCGGGCACGACGTCGACGCGCAGCGGCAGCGGCTGTGCCTTCGTCGCCCCGGTGCGCAGGATGGCGACGTCGGTGCGCGCATCGGCCGCCAGCACTTCGAGCACCGGGAACACGTGGCCGTCGTCGTCGGCGCAGACGAGCCACGCTTCCTTCATGTCGCGATCGTCGGGCAGCACCACGTGGTGGCAGGTGGCGACGATGCCATCGGCGGCGATCGCGTAGCCGCCGGCGAGGTTCAGGTGCCAGTCGCTGCAGTGCTTGCACTGGTAGAGATGGCCGACGCGCACGTAGGCAGAACGCGCGCGCCGCCACGCTTCCGGCCCGCGCAACGGCTTCGTCGCCGCCGCCGGCAGCACGAGCGAACACTTCGGGCGCGCCAGCTGTTCCTTCACCACGTTCCCGGAGAGCAGCTTGCCGGCCTCCTTCAGCACCAGCGCCGCCTGCTGCAGCGCCTTCTCCTCGCGCGACGGCTCGTCGCCGTCGCTGTCTTCGTAGACCGGCACACCGGGCGCCTGCGCTGGCGCCACCGCCGCGACCGATGCCAGCACCAGCAACAACCAAGGGATCACGGCGAACGCGCGCATCGCCGCAGCATCGACGTCCGCGGCCCGCCGGGGAAGAGCCGGGTCAGCGCACCGCCGCCAGCGCCTGTTCGACCGCCGCCTGCGTCTGCGCGCCGCGCAGGCCGTAGCGCACGACGCCCTGCGCATCGACGACGTAGGTGATCGGCGTCACGTTCGACCACGCCACCGAGTGGAACGCGTCGACGAACTTCGCGTCGGCCATCAGCACCGGCCGCTGGAAGTTCTTCTGCGCCAGCGTCGCCGCGGTCAACGCCGGCTCGAACTCGAGCACCGCGTCGGTCATCACGTGCAGCATGACGACGTCGGCCGGCAGCGCCTTCTCCAGCGCGCGCATCGCTTCGGCCTCCTGGTCGCACGAGTGGCACTTCGAGCGGAA
>JBILEY010000351.1:0-5779 GCA_044351865.1 Planctomycetota bacterium
GACGAAGCGGCGTTCGCCGATGCGCCCGGCTGGGCCGAGGACGCCTACGTCGGCGGCATCACCGGCCTGTTCGGCGAAGTCGTCGAAGGGCTCGGCAAGGTCGGCAAGGGCATCGCGGACGGCGTCGGCAAGGCGAACGCGATCATGACGATCGGCAAGTTCCTGCTGACCTACACGTTCCTGAAGGGGCAGGTGTGGGACGACGATCCCGACAACCCGCTGGTGCGCACCAAGGACCGCGATCCGGGCGCGCGCTGCACGCTGTTCGCGGCGTTCTGGATCGACGGCAGCAAGGTCACCGACTGGCTGAAGGACCATCGCCAGCTGGCGGCGCTCGCCGGCCTCGACCTCGACATGCCGAAGAGCGGGCCGCTGAAGGGGCTCGAGACCGAGTGGGACATCAAGCAGAGCCAGTACACGACCAAGACGCACCTGATCCAGACGGTGACCGGGCAAGGCGACATCAGCAAGATCAAGACCGACGACGAGGGCATCGCGCGCATCGCCGTCGAGGGTTGCCCGCAGCAGAAGCCGATCAAACCGACCGAGGCGATGCCGGTCGCGAAGTCGGTGCGCATCGTGGTGACGCCGCAGGTCAAGGGCACCGAGATGCAGCAGGACCTCGTCGATGCGGTCACCGGTGCGATCGGCATCAAGGGCGGCGGTGTCGGCCTGCTGACGCCGGTGATCGAATGCCTCTACCGCATGAAGTGGAAGGGCGGCGTCGTCTACGACCTGCAGGTCCGTGACTGGGTCGCCGGCGAGACCATCGGCCAGGCCGAAGTGACGCTGCAGGCCAGCGGCAGCCGCTTCTCGCGCCGGTCGTCCTACCGCGCCAGTGTCAACCGCAAGCTCGTCCTCCGCGACGTGCACATGGACGTGCACGGCGTCGAGGCGCCAGCTCCCCTCGACCCGACGATCATGCGCTTCCTGCCGGAGACGACGCGCAAGCAGATGGAGGAGGGCATGAAGCAGATGGCCGAACTGGCGAAGAAGCGCATGTTCATGGCCAGCAAGCCCGGGCGCGTCGAGCTGCACGTGCACGACGCCGAAGCGTCGAACGGCGAAGAAGACGGCTGCGGCGACGACACGCAGGAACGCACGCTGACGCGCGACGGCGCCACCGACTACGAGATCGGCGAGCAGGGCGCGGGCACGTTCCTCTTCACCGTCGACTGCGACCTCGAGCAGAAGGTCGCGAAGCTGCAGCTGATGGTCCCGGTGTCGTGCAAGGAGATCGTGTTCGAGCGCAGCGGCCGCGGGCCGGGCTCCCGCGTCGAACGCACCATGGACTGCGACGTGTTCGGCGCGATCGAGCTGCTGGCGCCGGCGGACGGCGGCGTGATCACGATGCCGCTGAAGGAGACGCCGGGCGTCGATCCCGGCGTCGTGAACTACTACGGCGTGGCGTCGGTGCCGGTGAAGTTCGGCCGCGGCTTCACCGGGACCGCCATCGTCAGCTGGTCCGTGCAGCGCAAGGTGAAGAAGAGCAAGTGACTCACGCGCGCAGGTGCAGGTCGTCGCCGTCGAACTCGAGGCCGAGCGGCGCCAGCACCACCTTCTTGGCACCCGCTTGCACGGTGCCGGCGTGCAGCGCCTTCACGCCGACGCTGGTCGCGATCTGCACGACGCGCGCCGCGTCGGCGGCGGCGACGAACAGCGCGTAGCCCGCACCCATGTTCAGGTTGCCGTAGGCGGCGCGGTCGTCGCTGCCGGTCTCCTGTTGCAGGAAGCGCAGCACCTCGGGCACCTCGGGCAGCGCGTGGAAGTGGTAGGTCAGCGCCTTGCCGTGGCGCATTACCTTGCGCCAGCCGTGGCCGGTGATGTTGGCCTGGTAGTGCGGCACGATGCCGGCCTTGGCCAGCGCCTCGGTCACCGGGCTGTAGAGCACGGTCGGCGCCAGCAGCGCCTCGCCGAACAGGGCCCCGCTCGGCAGCTTGGTGCCGTAGCCCTGCGGCAGGCGTTCGGCGAGCTTGCGCGCCAGCGAGACGCCGTTCGCGTGGATGCCGGACGACGCCAGCAGCACGATCGCGTCGCCGGCGCCGAGCCGTTCGCCGAGCGTCAAGCGCGTCTTCGGTCGCACGAGGCCGACGCACGACGCGGCGAGGTCGATGCGGTCGTCGGCGACGACGCCCGCCAGCGCTGGCGTCTCGCCGCCGCCCCACGACACGCCACACGCGTCGCACGCCGCACGCCAGCCGTCGACGAGGTCCTTCGCGCGCTGCGCGTCGTCGAACCACGCGCTGCCGCCGGCCGCCCAGTAGGCGTGCACCGACACCGGCGTGGCGCCGACGGTGATCAGGTCGTTGATCGCCATCGCCAGCGTGTCCTGCGCGATCTGGTCGTAGTAGGTCTTGCCGGTCAGCTTGCGGGTGGCGTCGGCGACCAGCGCCTTGGTGCCGAGGCACTCGGTGATCGACGCCAGGTAGAAGTCGCCGCAGTCGACCAGGTAGGCGGACTCGCCGCGCGACGCCGCGACTTCGGTGAGGCCGTGCCGGGCCAGGTTGCCGGCGGTGGCCGACGCGGCCCGCTGGGCCAGGATCTTCAGCGGGTCGATCTTGCCGTAGTCGACGCCGGCCTGCTTGTAGTCGATCTTCGACATGCGAACAGGATGGACGGCGGCCGCGGCGATTGCGAGCGGGGACCTCGGTTCGGCTGCCACGGCGGCGCCCCGCTCCGGATCACCGGGCCATGCGTTGGTTCTGGTTCGCCTTCTACCGGCTGCTGCCGGTCGCGGTCGTGGTGGCGGTCACGCTCGGCATGCAGGCGGTGACGTCACCGTGGCTCGCCTGGCTGGCGACGATCGGCGTCGGTGCGCTGCTGGCGGTGCTCGGGGCCCTGGTGTTGCGCACGACCAAGGTCGGCGAACTGACCTGGAAGAACACGCTGGCCGGCCACCTGCTGCCGTGGGGCTACCACGTCGGTGGCGGCACCCTGCCGGGCCTCGTGCTGGGCTGCGTGGCGGTCTGGGCCGCGGTGGCGGCGGCGGTGCTGCTCGCCGGCGCGCCCGGGGCTGCGGGGGCGGCCCCGAACCAACCCGCGGCAGCGTCCACCGGCGCGTCGCCGTGGTTGCTGCTCGCCTGGATCGTCGATGGCGCGTTCCTGTTCTGGATGGGCGGCCAGCTGCGGAAGTACTACCAGCCCGGCACGAGCGTGACGCGAACGCAACGGAAGCTGGTGCTCGTGGTGGCGGCGATGCTGGCCGTCAGCGTGGTGCTGCACCAGCTCGGCCACCCGGGCGTCGCGCTGCTCGTCGCCGGCGGGCCGACGCTGCTGGTCGGCGGCGGCTACGCGCTGTTCCTCGGCGTGATCCTGCTGTTCGGTCGCAACACGCGCTGGAACTGAGCCGTCGTCGCGGTCAGCGGGTCAGCCGGTCGAGTTCGCGACAGAACTTGTCGAAGCTCGCCGAGCCCTTCGCAAGCAGCTCGTCGACGAGCACGGCCTTGGCGAGTGGCGTCTGGTGCACGGTCGGCTTGTAGTCCGGTCGCTTCGCCCGCAGCAACTCCTTGGCATCGCGCTTCGCCTCCGCCTTGCGCAGCGGCACGTCGGTGTGGGCCAGCGCCAGCCACGTCTCGAACTCGCGAACGACCATCACGGCGCTCGCGGGCAGGCGCTGGGCGAGTTGCTGCGAAGCGCTCGGACCGAAGGTGGCAGGGCAGTGGTCGTCGCCGTCGACCAGGACGAGCAGCGCGTCGGCGCGTTGCGACGACGCGAAGGCGATGGCCTTCTCGATTCCCTCGACCTTGGCCGCGCCGGTTCGTTCGTCGACCAGCTGGCCCTTCGGCAGGCGCGAGCTGCGTTTCGTGACGCACCAACGCCCCTGCCGGTGCAGGTGCACGAGCACGCGCATCGCGAGCTCGGGAGCCGCCTCGACGTCGCCGTGCCCTTCGGTCACCAGGTGCAACCGCTTCACGGATCGACGGTCTCCGGCTCGTCGCCTTCGATGCGCAGCGGCTCGGCGCGCATCAGCTCCGCCAGCCGGAACAGGCCTTCGCGGACGAGTTGCCGCTGGCTGCTGTCGAGCGGGCCGATGCGGGTCACACCTTCGGTAGCACTGCAGACCAGGATGGTCTCGTCCTTCGCGGCGTCGAGCAGATCGGGGCTGTGCGTGGTGATCAGCACGTCGCCGCGCTGCGAGGCCTCCTCGAGCACGTCGTAGACCAAGGCCGCCACACCGGGGTGGACGTTGGCTTCGGGTTCTTCGATCACCAGCATCTGGCCCTTGCGCACCTGCTGGGCGGCGATCACGACTGCCAGGGCACGCAGCGAGCCCTCGGACATCGCGCTCGCAGGGAACGTGTGGATGCCGCCGGCGAGCTTCTGTTCGAACTCGAGCACGTCGTGGCCTCCAGCCGCGATCGAACGCACGTCCCGCAGCCCAGGGATCACCCGTCGCATCACGTCGATCGTGCGGCCGATCTCGCCGGCAGCACGCAGTTGGCCGACGACGGTCGCGAGGTTGGCGCCGTTCTCCTGCAGGATCGTGTCCTCGGTGCGCTCCGGGGGGCGACGCATCGCTTCGGGGTCGAGCCGATAGCGGCGGACGTCCAGCAGGGGACTGCGGTACTTCGCTGGGATCAGGCCGTTCTGGCGCGCCAACGTCAGCGCGCTCGCGCGGGGATCGAGTTGGAATCGGGACTCGCCGTTCGTTCGACGGATCGTGCCGCCGCTCGGCAATCGTTCGACTTCGACCGTTGCTTCGCCCTTGGTGACGACGGTGGCATGCTCGCGGTGGAACCGCCAGTCGTTGGCGGTGTCGGCGCGCGCGTCCATCCGGTAGTGCAGATGGTCCGTGTCGTTCGATTTCTCGTTTGCCGAGAGCAGGAGTTCGAGGTGGACGAAGGGGCGCTCGCTTCCCCGTCGCAGCACGCTGCCGAACCCGCCCCGCGTCGCCACCGCCTGCTCGGCGTCCTTGGCGAGATCACGAACGAACACCAGGGCGTCGACGAAGTTCGACTTGCCGCTGCCGTTCGGTCCGACGACCACCGTGAACTTGCCGAGCTCGACCGTTGCATCCTCGATGCTGCGGAAGTTGCGGATCGTCAGGCGGCGGAACATCGCCGCAGTCTAGGCGCACGGCTGGCCGGCGACCAACGTCGCCATCCACAGGCTCTCGCGCCGGCCGGAGCTTGTGGCCTTCGCCATGCTTGCCGAGAATCCGCCGCGAACCTGCCAGCGATCCGCTCGCTGTTTCGTCGCAGCACGTGTCGACCCAACCTCCCGATCCAAGAGCCGAAGCCGACCCGCTGCGCACGCAGGTCTACGACGCCCTGCGTTCGATCGCGCGCGGGCAGCTCGCGCGCATGGCACCCGGGCAGACGCTGCAGGCGACGGCGTTGGTCCACGAAGCGTGGCTGAAGCTGTCGGCGCAGGACCAGCAGCTGCCGCGGGCGACGTTCGCGGCGGCGGCGGCGCGGGCGATGCGCGACATCCTGATCGACCGCGTGCGCGCGCGACTCAGCCAGAAGCGCGGCGGCGGGCGGCCCCAACAGGACGTGCACGAGAACGAACCGGAGGTGGTGCCGGCACTGCCGGTCGCCGACCTGATGTCGCTCGACACGGCGCTGCAGGAACTGCAGCAGGAACACCCCGAGGCCGCAGAGCTGGTGCTGCGCCGCTTCTTCGCCGGCGACACGATGGCGGAGATCGCCGCCGAGCGCGGCGTCGACGAACGCACCGTCTATCGCAGCTGGCGCTTCGCGCGCGCGTTCCTGGTGCAGCGCCTCGGCGACGGCTTCCTGCCGGAGGGCGCATGAGCCCGGTGCGCGGGCTCGGCGAG
>JBILEY010000352.1:0-5767 GCA_044351865.1 Planctomycetota bacterium
CACGTGCCGCACGCTGCGGACGCGCCCGAGGTGCTGTCGCTGAAGCTGCTGCCGATGGGCACGATGACCGTGCACACGCGCGACCTCGAAGGGCGCCCGATCGCAGGCGCCGCGATCCGCGTGCAGGTCGACAGCAACCCCGAGCTGCGGTTCGCCGGCGCGCAGTGGAGCGCACTCGCCGACCGCCGGGTGCGACTCGGCACGACCGACGAACGCGGCGAACTCGTCGTGCCGACGTGGCCAGCGCGCTTCTCGCTGCAGGCGACGCATCCCGACTTCGCGCCGAGTGCAGGCCCGCACCTGGTGCCGATCGCCGGCAGCCATGTCGACCTCGTCATGCGTCGCCCCACCGGCATCGTCGGCACGCTGCTGCTGCAGCAGCGGCCCGCCCCGAAGGGCTTCCGCGTGCGCGCGCGCCAGTACGCGCCCGAAGGCCACGAGCTGCACGGCAACAGCTTGCTGCAGAGCCAGCTCGCGGTCACCGGCGACGACGGCACGTTCGCGTTCCGCGGCTTGTGCGCCGGCTTGTGGGACCTGCAGCCGGAGCTGCCCGGCGTGCCGACGTCGGCCGGTGGCACCACGGTGCGCACGGAGTTCCGCAGCCAGCGCGTCGTGCTCGACGACGGGCTGGAACTGCACGTGCGGCTCGAAGCGGAAGCCGAACCAGGGCTGCCGGACCGCCTCGTCGGCACCGTGCGCCGCGACGGCCTGAACGTGGCGGGTGCGGTCGTGCGCGTGCGCCCGGTGGCGCCGCCGAGCGACGACGGCAACGAGCGCGGGGCGCGGCGGACCCGCTATCGCCACCGCCCGGACACCCGCCGCGGCGATGCCGAACGCAGCCTGCAGGCCGAGTTCGTGGAGGCCACCGTGGCCTTCGCGCACCGCTGCGACACCGACGTCGTCGGGCAGTTCCATTTCGCGTCGCTGCCGGCCGCCGAGGCAGTCGAGGTCCGGGTCGAACTACCGGGCGACACCGGCCTGCAGCTGGTGCACAGCGAGGTCGTGCCGACGCCGGGCGAAGGCCAGCTGGTGCGCGTCGACGTGGCCCTGCAGTCGGCGCGTTTGCTGCTGGTGTGCACGCGCGACGGCCGCCCGCTGCCCGACGAGATGCTGCGGTTGTCGCGACGCGATGCCCGAGGTCGCGAACTCGCGCGCCGCGACGTGCTGCTCGACGGCAACGGGGCCGCCGACCTGTTCGACCTGCCGGCCGGCGAATGGCACGTGCAACCGCGCACCGGCTTCGGCCGCGTCTCCCCCGATCGCATCGAGCTGCGGCCGGGCACCACCACCACGGTCGACTTGCGTCTGCTCGACCGCTGACCCAGTGCCGGCGGCGGTGGATCAGCTCGCGCGCAGGCGATGGTGCCGCAGCAGGTCGCGGAAGTCCTTCGCCACGTCGACCGCCGCGGCGCGCCGATAGCAGCGCTGGGCGCGCACCCCGTCGCCGCGCGCAGCCAGCGCATCGCCGAGCGCGATCCACGCGACGGCATCCCACGGATCGACGCGCACGAGCTGCGTGAACGTCGCGCACGCCGCGTCGTGGTCGCTGCGCAGGAACTGCACGAGTCCTGCGGCGAACTGTTCCTTGCGCTGCTTCGCCGCCGCCGACCACCGCCGTCGCCAGCGGCCGTGCGCGAGCACGCCAGCGAGCGCCAGCGACAGCAGCTGCAGCAACAGCACCAGCGCCCACAGCGTGCCAGGTCCGGCGGCGAGCGCGTAGCGGCCGAGCAGCCACGCATCGAGCAGCACCCACAAGCCGACGGTGCCGCCCCAACCGAGCGCGAGACGACCGGTGCGCAGGAAGAACCACGCCGACGCCTGCCCGATGGCGAACAGCACCAGGTTGGGCAGGAAGTGGTCCGCGAACACGCGCACGAGCCTACGCCGCCAGTGCAGCGAGCTCCACAGCGCGTTCGGCGCTGGCACCTGCTACGCTGTTCCGCCCCGAATGCGGTTCCCTGGACGCCTGTATCTCCTGTTCACCCCGGAGTCGTGCCGCCGCGACCCTTGGCAGACGCTCGAACTGGCCATCGCCGGCGGTGTCGACCTGGTGCAGTGGCGCAAGAAGGGCGACGACCGCGCCGGCTTCGAACGCTGCCGCACGATCTGCCGCGAACACAACGTGCCGCTGATCGTCAACGACGACGTGATGCTGGCGGTGCGCGGCCGCGCCGCCGGTGGCCACGTCGGGCAGACCGACATGCCGGTGCCGGCGGCGCGCAAGCTGCTGGTCGACCGCTGGCTCGGCGTCAGCACGCACGACGGCAAGCAGATCGCCGATGCCGCCCGCGAAGGGGCCGACTACATCGGCTTCGGCCCGTGCCACCCGACCGCCACCAAGGGCTACGAGCACGGCAAGTCGCCGGCCGACATCGAAGCGGCGGTCGCGACGGCGGCGCAGCACCGGCTGCCGCTGTTCGCCATCGGCGGCATCAACCCGGACAACCTGCCGAGCCTGCGCCTGCTCGGCGTCGACCGCATCGCCGTCAGCAGCCACGTGCTGTCGGCCGAGGATCCGCGGGCCGCGGCGGCGGCATTGGCCGCGTTCCTGTAGGCGCCTCGCCGGCTGCCGCTCACAGCAGCAGCATCGCGTCGCCGAACGAGAAGAACCGATAGCGGCGCGCCACCGCCTCGCGATACAGCGCCAGCACCTCCTGGTGGCCGGCGAACGCCGCCACCAGCATCAGCAGCGTCGACTGCGGCAGATGGAAGTTGGTGAACAGCGCGTCGACGACCTGGAACTGCTTGCCCGGATACAGGAACAGCTGCGAGCTGCCGGTGCCGGCGGCGGCGAAGCGGCCGGGTGCTGCACACGTCTCCAGCGTGCGGCAGCTGGTGGTGCCGATGGCGACGACGCGATTGCCGCGCGCGCGCGCCGCGGCGATCGCCGCCGCCGCCGAAGCTGGCAACTCGTAGGTCTCCGAGTGCATCACGTGCTGCTCGACGACCTCGGTGCGCATCGGCGCGAACGTGCCTTCGCCGACGTGCAGCGTCACCGTCGTCGTCGCGATGCCGGCATCGGCGAGGCGCTGCAGCAACTCCGGCGTGAAGTGCAGGCCCGCGGTCGGCGCGGCGATCGCGCCCGGCACGCGCGCGTAGACCGTCTGGTAGCGCGCGCGGTCGGCGGCGACGTCCTCGTCGCCGTCGCGTTCGATGTACGGCGGCAGAGGAGCGCGGCCGCAGCGTTCGAGCGCCGCCGCCACCGTGCCCTGAAGCGCGGCCAACTGCACCTGCCAACGCCCCTCGGTGCGCCGCTCGAGCAGCGTCATGGCGATGGCCCCGTCCTCCATCGGCACGACGTCACCGGGCTTCAGCTTCTTGCTCGGCTTGACGAACGCTTCGCCGACGTCGCCGTGCAGGCGCACCAGCAGGCACTCGACGGCACCACCGGTCGCGCGCTTGCCACACAGACGCCACGGCATCACGCGGGTGTCGTTCAGCACCAGCAGGTCGCCGGAGCGCAGGAAGCGCGGCAACTCGGCGACGATCGTGTGCTCGGTCGTGCGCGTGGTACGGTCGTGCACCAGCAGGCGCGCCTGATCGCGCGGCTCGACGGAACGGCTGGCGATCAGCTCCGGTGGCAACGAGAAGTCGAAGTCGGCGACGCGCACGGCGCGGCTTCATACCCTGGCGAAGCGCCGCGCGGAAACTCGGGCCATTGCCGGGATCGGCGAGCTGCTGCAGCATGGCACGAATGCCGCTGCCCGAGAGCCGTCGCCCACACCCACCCATCCGCGCATCCTTGCTCGCCGCCGCCCTGCTGGCGGCCTGTGGTGGCGGCGGCAGCGACAGCAGCTCGCCGATCGGCGGCGGCACCGTGCCGCCGCAGCTGGTGGCCGCGCGCGCCCGCGTCGACTCGCCGTTCCAGTTCGCCGAGCTGGCGCTGCGCGACGACCGCAACCTCGGCAAGGAGCGCGTCGCCGACCGCACCGGCACCGAACGCATGCCGCGCCTGCATCCCGACGGCAATCGCGTCGTGTTCGCGCGCGAGCGCACGAACGGCGACGCCGACAGCCGCGAACTGTTCACCGGTTCGCTCGACGGCACCGTCGGCGAAGTGCGCCTGACCAGCGATTCGACGCGCGACGACGAGCCGTGCTGGTCGCCCGACGGCAGCACGATCCTGTTCACCAGCGAACGCGGCGGCCAGCACGCGTTGTGGACGATGGCCGCCGACGGGTCCTCGGCGACGCGCCTGCAGACGCCGCTGACCGGTGGCGGCGATGGCGAAGCCGACTGGCACCGGCCGAGCGACCGCATCGTCTGGAGCCGCGCCGACGCCAGCGGGCGCCACACACTGTGGACGTGCAGCGGCTCGGGCGCGAACCCGCAGCCGCTGACCGACGGCGGCACCGCGACGGGAGCCGACAACGGCGACCGTGCGCCGAGCTGGTCGCCCGACGGCAGCCAGATCGTGTTCGTTCGGCGGATCTCGGCCCAGGTCGCGACGCTCGCCTACGTCGACGTCGCCACCAGCTTCGTCACCCTGCGCCTCGTGCCCAACGGCGACCTCGCCTGGCCGCGCTTCTCGCCGAACGCCGACCGCGTGCTGTTCGGCCTCGCCGAGCCGCAGGCCGGCCGCACCGGCATGCGCCTCGCGTGGATCGGCAAGGACACCGGCAATCCGGTGCTGCTGTGGCCCGACGAGCGCTGGCTGCTGCAGGGCTTCGACCTGCTGCCGTCGTTCGCATCGCTGCCGACGGCGGCAGCACCGACGACACTCGACGTCACCCGCGCGCAGGTGCAGCTCGCCGCCGCCAGCTCGGCCAGTGGCACCCGCGCCGACCTGGTCGACGTCGACGGCGACGGCTACACCCTGACCACCGAGACCGTCGACGGCCGCGAGATCGCCGGCATCAACGTGCGCTTCGACCTGCCGGTCGGCATCGCCACCGACACGCTCGAGCTGCGCGTGCAGGGCGTCGCCCGCTGCTCGCGCGGTGGCCAGGACAGCTTCCTGCGCATGTCGATCTACAACCCGGTCGACGAACGCTTCGACACCGCGGTCGAACTGCCGGCGGTCGCCAGCACGACGACGGCGCAGACGCTGTCGTTCACCACGTCGAGCCTGCGCCACGTGACCACGCAGAAGCAGCTGCGCGTCACCGTCGTCGCCGACGTCGCCGCGGGTGCGCGCGCCGACCTGCTGATCGACCAGGTGCAGGTCGTGCTGGTGCCGCGCGCGACGAACTGACGCGCGGCCTAGCGATCCCAGCCGAGAACGACCTCGGCGACGTGGGTCGCGCCCGCGGGCGCCACGAACGGCATCCGCACGACCTGCTGCGGGGCCAGTCGCAGCCAGCGGCGATCGTCGCTGGCGACGACTGCGCCGGCCGCGTCCGAAAAGCTGCAGTCGACGGCGAGCGACATCGCCTCGAGGTCCTGGTTCGTCACCTCGAGCACCAGCGTCGGCGTGCCGTCGCGACCGGCGAACCCGGTGCCGACGACCTGCACCGCGAGCACGTCGAGCAGTTCTTCGTCGTCGACGAACACCGGCGCCGCCAGCTCACCGCCGACGGCGTCGTGGGCCCGGTAGTATGGACCGTGGCAGGCCGCGGCGAACGCCAGTGCCAGCACCGCGGCCCGGCAGCGCACGTCAGTTGCCCCCGAGCTCGCGCGCGAGGTCGGCGTGGAACGCTTCCGGCACGACGCTGACGTGCCGCGCGGTGGCACCGGTGTTGAGGTCGACCATCGACACCACCAGCTGCCAGCGGTTCAGCACCTCGCGCAGCGTCGACAGCACGGCGACGCCAGCACCCGAACGCTG
>JBILEY010000353.1:0-5765 GCA_044351865.1 Planctomycetota bacterium
TGAACTCGAGCGGGGCGCTGCGCTCCTCGACACCGACGGCGCCGTCCCAGTTGCCGCCGAGCGTCTGCACGCCACGCTCGCTGCCGGTCTTGCCGAACGCGTGCACGCCGCCGCCGGCGTACGACAGGAAGTCGTTGCGGCCGGTGAACTGGTCGTTGTAGGTGGTGCTGGCCTGCCAGCGCAGGAACGCCGGCTCGTCGGGCACGCCCTTCAGCACGACGTTGACGGCACCGCCGCTGGCATTGCCCTGCTGGTCGGGCGTGAACGTCTTGGTGACCTGCAGGCTCTCGATGACGCCGGCCGGGAACTGGTCGAGCTCGACCGCGCGCTTCTCCTTGTCGGCCGACGGCAGCAGGATGCCGTTCATCTGCGAGCTGACGTAGCGGTCGGGCAGGCCGCGGATGACCGCCGACTTGCCGTCGGCCGACGTCGATGCGCCCGACACCAGCTTCAAGGCACCGACGGCGTCGCTGGCGCCGGCCTTGCGCATCATGTCGGCGCCGATCGAGTCGACCATCGCCGGGCTCTCGAGCCGCAGATCGAGCAGCGCCGCCTCGTTGCTGGCGCCGAGCTGCAGCGAGTCGCTGACGACGAACTCCTCGAGGTCGGTGAAGTCCCCGGCGAGCTCGAGGCGCAGTTCGGTCAGCTGGCCCGGGTTGACGACGACGTCGGCGCGCACCGCGCGCACGTAGCCGTCTTTCTGCGCCAGCAGCGTGTACTTGCCGGGCCGCACCTGCGGGAACACGAACGTGCCCTGGTCGGTCGATTCGGTGCGCGCACTGGTCTCGACGATCGTCAGCACGACGCCGCCGAGCGGCGACTCGAAGTCCTTGTCGAGCACGGTGCCGCGCAGCGAACCGGCTTGCTGCGCATGCGCCGCAGCGGCGAGGGCCATCGCCACCGCAGTGGCGAGCAGTCTGGAGCGGTTCACCACGGTTCCCCCAGGCCCCGGGCGATCTCGCGGATGCGCGCCAGCGCCTGGGCCGACGGCTCGCAGCCGGCGACGACCAGCGCCACGCAGGTGTCGACCAGATCGTCGCAGCGCGGCCGCGAGTTCGGGTTCTCCATGCCTTCCTCCAGCACCAGCGCCAGCAGGTCGGCGGCGCCGGAGCGGTCGCCGAGGCGGAACTGCGCCAGCATCAGCGGCCGCAGCGTCTTCGCCCGGTAGATGTTGACGATGCCTTCGCGCAGCTCGTGGTAGCGCGCCAGCGCCAGCACGGCGTCGGCCTTGGCGCGCTCGGTGTCGCCGGCCTCGAGCGCGAGCTCGCACAGCCGCGCGCGCCACGGCAACTCGTCCTCGGCGCGCCACTGGTGCGCGGCGACGCCCTCGCGCACGACCGCCAGCAGCTCCGCCGCGCGCGCCTTCTCGCCATGCTTCAGGTTCGTGCGCAGCAGGCGCGCGACGAGGTCGAGTCGGATCTGCGGCGACAGCTTGTGCCAGAGCACGACCGGGCGCTTCTCGAACTCGGCCCGCAGCGCCGCGTCGGCGAAGCAGCGCTCGTGCAGGCGCACCAGCAGGGCGCCGGCGGAGGCCTGCTGGCCTAGGGACATGTCGGCGAACGTCGCGTCGAGCTTCGCCAGTTCCGCGCCCGCCTGGTCCAGGGGGATCAGGTCCGCGCGCTCGGCGACGGCGCTCGCCCACTGCTCGTCGACGGCGTTGGCCGACGCCGGATCGATGCCGCGGCTCGCCTTCGCCGCCCGCTCGGCGTCGCCGAGGGCAGCCCAGGCGCGCGCGATCTTCAGCGCCAGCAGATCGCTGCGCCATTGCTGCGCGTTCGGGTCGTTGCGCTCCTCGTCGACGACCTTGGCCGCCGCCGCCAGCACCGGCTCGAGCCCGGTGCGCACGCCGTGCTTCGCCTGGTACCACGCGTAGTCGGCCAGCGCGACCCCGCGCCGCCAGTCGACGATGCCTTCGCCGAAGCGCTTGGCCAGCTCGGGCTGGTCGAGCTCGAAGCAGGCGGCCACGACGACCTCCTGGGCGCGACCGCGGTTCTTCTTGTGCGGCACCAGCGGGAAGCCCGACGCCGCGTCGTAGGCGATCTGCAACAGGTTGCGCTGCCAGTCGGCGAGCGGCGCACGCGGGGCGGCGACCCCGTTCTCCACTTTCTTCATCTCACCGGTCTTCGTCTCGCCCTCCTTCAGGGCAGAGGTCGCCGTCGTCGCGTTCGCCGCTCCACCGCCGCCCGCCCCCGCTTCGCCGCCACAAGAAGGCACGAAGAAGAGGCCGGTAAGGAGCAGGCAGGGCCAGGTCAGGATCGTCTTCATCGTCGGAACCAGAGGTCTCGTTCGGAACGACCCGAGGCAGGTAGCAGCTGGGCTGCTACCTGCCACGGTGTGGGCAGACAGGACTGTCGGTCGCGATCAGGGCAGCAGGTGCTTCTGCGCGTTCGACAGCGTCAGGCCACCCGCGGCCGGGGCGTCCAGCAGGATGAACTGGCTGTAGAGCGTCGTGCCGCTGAAGCCGGTCGGGATCGTCAGCGGGCCGCTGACGAGCGAGCCGACGCCGACGACGCCGAACTGCACGTTGGCGAACGGGTCGACCAGCAGCGTGCCACCGAACAGCGGGAAGAAGCCCGGGCCGAAGGCGAGGATGCCGACGCCGATGCTCAGGCCCGGCGCGCCGACCGGGTCGGCCTGGCCAGCGTTGTCACAGCCGAAGGTGACGTTCGTGCTGCCGGCCCAGGTGCCGGTCGTGTAGTGGACCGGGACACCGGTCGGAGCCGACAGCGTCCAGCCCTCTTGGAACGTCGCGGCCTGCGACGACGAGGTCAGGCCGAAGGCGCTGTGGGCGGTCCAGCCGATCAGCCAGTTGTTGCCGCGCGGGAAGGCGCCGCGGAAGCGGGCCGGCGTGAAGAAGCCGTCGTTCGGCGCGAACTCGACGGCGGTCAGCGCGTCGTTGGCCGGCGTCGGATCGATGAAGGTGACCGGCGAGGTCGTGTTGCTGCCGTTCGGCGTGACCGGCGCGCCGCGCGTCAGCGCGGTGATCGGCGACGACGTGACGATCGCGTTGTTGGCGTTGGCCGTGCCACCGCCGCCGGCGAACACGAGGCGCAGGTTGGCCTCGTTGTAGGCGTTCGTGCGCAGGTTGTTGTAGAACACGTTGTCGCGCCAGTCGATCAGGTTGCCGCTGGTCTGGGCCGTGTAGGCGGCGGCGACTTCGGCGGGCGTGGCGAACGGGTTGACCGTCGAGGTGACCGTGTAGGCGGTCGTCCAGCGGGCGGCGTAGCTCGTCGTGCCGTTGCAGCCGTAGCCGGTGTTGCCGTTCTCACCGTCGGTGACACCGTTGCGCATGACCTCGTCACCAGCGTCCATGAAGATGCTGTTGCGGACCTGCACGTTGGCGTTGTCGCGGTACTCGAGCAGGTGGTCGCCTGCGGTGGCGGCGTTGGTCGGGTGCGGCGAGCCGATGACCGTCAGGTTGTAGAGCGCGGTCGTCGTGGTCGGCTGGTAGTTGCACAGCTCGGCGCCGTCGATCTCGAGCGCGTTGTCGCCGAAGCCCGAGCCCTGCGAACCGACGCCGCTGTAGCCCTGGATGATCAGGCCGAACTGGGCCTTGCCGCGCCAGCCCTGGTCGAGGTCGAGGCTGTCGTCACCGATGTTCGTGATGACGAAGTACTTCAGGTTGACCGTGCCGCCCCAGATTTCGATGCCGTCGTCGAGGTTGTTCAGGATCTCGACGTGGTGCATGTCCGTGTTGCGGCCGATGCCGCCGAGCGACAGGCCGTTCAGCTCGATGTTCGGGGCCGAGGTGCGGCCGCCGTAGCGCAGCGAGACGTAGGTGAAGTTGCCGCTGTCTTCGTTGTCCTGGTTGCCGCCGTAGTCGTTCAGCGAGGTGACGGCCGGCGACAGGCCTTCCATGTCGGCGAAGTTGCTGGCCGACGGGGCCGGCGTGTTGGTGCCGACCTGGTTCTCGGAGATGTAGCCCGAGCCCATGATCGTGACGTTGCCCCACTCGTTGTTCGCGGTCTGGCGGTAGGTGCCCGTCTTCGGGTTGCCGCCGGTCCAGGTGGCGCGGTCGTTGTCCGACGTGAAGATGATCGGCGCGTCGACCGTGCCGTTGGCGAAGATCTGCGCGCCGCGGCAGACCGCGAGCGTGCTGTTGTTCAGGCTGGCGATGACCGTGCCGGCCTCGATCGTCAGCGTGGCGCCCGGCAGGACGTAGATGTCGCCCGACAGCGCGTAGACGTTGCTGGCCGTCCACGTCGTCGACGTGGTGATGTTCGTGTTCACGACGATCTGCGCCGAGGCGGCCGAGGCGAGGCCGGCCGCGAGCGCGATGCCCTGCAGGAAGGTGTTGCGGTTCATGTTGCGGAAGGAGGGATTCAGGCGGAAGGAAGGAGGCAGCCGCGACGTGCGGCCTTCGAGACCGCAGCCAGGGTAGGAAGCTCCGTTAGGGAACCGTGAAGAGCGGATGAGACCTCCGACTCGCCTCGCGCCCCGCCGGCCGACGCCCCTGCCGGTGGCAGCGAGAACCAAGCCCTACGGCAACTCAGCTGACGGCCTCTCAGGCGACTGGGGCGCCGAGCAGCTGCAGGTCCGCGCATTCGAGGGCGATGACGCCTTGCGGCGGGAAGCTCCAATGCAGCGACCAGCGGCCGGCGAGCGTGCGTTCCAGCTCGCACTGGAAGGCGTGCGGCCGCCCGCTCGCCTGCTTGCGGTAGTGCAGGTCCACGTCGAGACCGGTCACCGCCGTGCACAGCGCGCGCAGGCTGGTGCCATCCGGCCGTTCCAGCTGCAGTTCGAGGTCGCGCCCGCCGTTCTGCCACGTCAGACCGACGAGGTGCCCTTCGGCCAGCTGCGCCGTGATCGCCGAGCCCGTCGTCATGCGCGGCCCCCGCCGACGCGGGATGTCACGTCGCTGCTGAAGCGTGCTACGGGCGTCATGCCCGGAGCAAAGGTGCGTGGCGACGCATCAACCAGAGAAGATTCGATCAAGAACTCGCCAACAAGCGTCTGCCGCTACGCCCGGGCCATCGGCGGCCGGCAGCAGACGCCGGTGCCACCGACCCTCGGCGGCAACGACACGGTCGAGCTGCGCACGCGCCCCCCGCGCGAACACCCTCGGCGTCGTCCTCGGCGCGTTCGGCCCCGGCCTCTGCGCGGCCGGCCCGTTCGGCACGCTGAGCCTGGATCGGGCGACCGTGCGGATCGTGCACGTGCAGCTGCCGCAGCCGACGCCGACCTCGGTGACCTGGCCGCTGCCGAACCTGCCGGCGCTGATCGGCACCCCGCTGCACTACCAGGCCATCGTCGACGATCCGCTGGTCGGGTTCGTCACCACCAACATGTTCCGCGACGTCGTGCAGTGACGCCGGGGGAGCCGCCCGAGCGGGGTGGCTTCGGAGCGAGCATCGGCCCGACCGTCCGGGGAGATCGCGAACGCAATCGCTGCCGCGCTCGCTGCCCGCTCGGAGGGCCTCGACGGCCCGCGGTTCCCCATGCGCACTTTGCTCCCCCACGTCGTTCCCTTCGTCTTCACTGCGACCCTCGCGGCCCAGCAGCTGGGGACGGGTTCCCCGCCCCCCTCGACCACGGCAGCAGCGACGGCGATGCCCGAGACCGTGGCGATCGGCACCCTGGCCGGCATCGTCGCCGACCCCGACGGCACTCCCTGGGCGGTCGGCCCCGACTACAAGGCGGCGTTGCGGCCGGGCGGCATCGACTTCGTGCCGGCACTGCCGGCGGCCCCGTCGAACCGCTGCCTCGCCCTGCGCCTCGACCACATCGCCCGCGGCGGCGACGTGCTGCACACCGCCGCCACCGGC
>JBILEY010000354.1:0-5752 GCA_044351865.1 Planctomycetota bacterium
AGTGTTGGATGTTCCGGCATCGAGCCTGGGCGGCATGTCGCGAACGTCGACGGTGGCGCTCGCCAGCAGACCACGCCGCCGGACCGTTCCGCCGCGCGCCCGGACAGCAGTCGGACGCCGGGGTTGTGCCACCGGCGGGGGCCCGTATGGTGCTCGCCCTTGCAAGTGCGACCTGGCCAAGTCTTGGTGGTGGAACGGCATGCGGCCGGCATTCGGCTCGCCGATCTGCTCGCCAAGTCGTTCGGCCACGTGCATCACCTCGAGCGCCGGCAGTGGCTTCGCGGCGGGCTGGTGCGCGTCAACGGCGAGCCCTGCCTCGACGACTGCCGCTTGCGCACCAACGACGTCGTCGAAGTGCGCGCCGACCTCGGCGCCGCGCGGCCCCAGCAGGCTCCCGTGCGCGCGGGCGAGGAACTGCCGGTGCTGTTCGAGAGCGAGCACCTGCTCGTCGTCGGCAAACCGGCCGGTCTGACCACCGTGCCCGACCGTACCGGGGAGCAGCGCGGTGTGCACGGCATGCTGCCGCAGCTGCGTCCGGGCGCCGACCTGCGCATCGTGCATCGGCTCGACCGCGACACTTCAGGCTGCCTCGTTCTGGCGAAGGGACTGGCCGCGGCGCAGCACTGCGACGTCGCCTTCCGCGATGGCCTCGTGCAGAAGACCTACATCGCCGTGGTGCACGGCGTGCCGACTGCGGCGACGTTCGTCGTCGACGCCTGGCTCGGCCCCGACCCGCGTCGCCCCGGCAAGGTGGTGGCGAGTGCGCACGAGCAGTCCGGCTTCCGCGAAGCACGCACGCGGGTCGAGCGGCGGGCGGCGTATGCGCGCCACGCGCTGCTGGCGCTGGCGCCGGAGACCGGGCGCAGCCACCAGCTGCGCGTGCACCTGCAGTCGATCGGCCACCCGATCGTCGGCGACCGCGACTACGGCGGTGAAGACCTGTTCCTGTCCGACCTGAAGCCGAGCTACAAGCTGCGGCGCGGTGTGGACGAGAAGCCGTTGACCAAGCGTCTGTTCCTGCACGCGGAGCGCATCGTGCTCCGCGATCTGGACGGCGCCGCCGTCGACGTCACCATGCCGCTGCCGGACGATCTGGCCGTGGTGCTGAAACAACTCGAACGCTGCGTAGACCGCAGAGGCGCTCGTGCGACTCAAGACGATTCCTGAGGACTTCCGTGTGCGTGAGCTGCTGCAGTGGAACGAGGTTCCCGGCGGCGCGCACGTCGTCCACCTCCTGCACAAGGAGAAGCTGTCGACGCCCGAGGCGCTCGCCGTGCTGGTCCGCGACGCCAACGTCGATCGCGGCGCGATCGCCTACGCCGGCCTGAAGGACCGGCAGGCGGTGACCGACCAGTACGTGACCATCGAGCGCCGCGCCGTCGAGTTGAAGCTCGCGAACCTGCGCGTGCAGCCGGTCGGCACCACCGACAAGCCGCTGACCAGCCGCATGAGCACGGGCAACGCGTTCACCGTCGTGGTGCGCGACCTGGCGCCGGCCAAGGCGTCGCAGCTGCGGCGGTCGATGCCGTCGCTGCTGAAGACCGGGTTCCCGAACTACTTCGACGACCAGCGCTTCGGCAGCGTGCGCCACGGCCAGGGCTTCCCGATGCGCAGCATCCTGCTCGGCGACTTCGAACGCGCGCTGCAGCAGTTCGTCGCCGAGCCGTCGCCGGTGGCGATCACCGGCGACGTCAAGCTGAAGCGCACGCTGCAGCTGCGTTGGCGCGACTGGGAGGCCTGCTCGCGCATCGCCCGCGGCCCGGTCTACGAGCCGATGTTCGAGCACCTGATGGCGAACCCGGAGGACTTCCGCGGCGCCATCGAACACGTGCCGCTGCGCCAGCGCGTGATCCACGCGTTCGCCTACCAGTCGCTGCTGTGGAACCGCGCCGTCAGCCGCCTGCTGCGCGGCGGCGTCGATTCGTCGCAGCGCCTGCGCATCGCCACGATCGCCGGCGACCTGCTGGCGTGGAAGTACCTGGCGCCCGAGCGCGAGGAGAAGCTGAAGACGATGCGCACGCCGCTCTACGGCCCGGACGGCGACGGCGGCAGCGAAGCCTTCCGCCGCGTGATGCAGGAGGAACTGCGCGAAGCCGGTCTCGTGCGCGACGACTTCGTGCGCAACGAAGTGCCCGGCATGATCTGGAAGGAAGAGGCGCGCGAGGTCTGGGTCAAGCCGACCGACGTCGACGACGTGCGCATCGAGCCGGACGAGCGCTACGACGGCAAGGTGAAGGCGACGCTGCAGTTCGCGCTGCCGCGCGGCGCCTACGCGACGATGATGATCAAGCGGCTGTTCGCACCGCCGTTCTACGTCAGCGGCGACGAAGAAGGGGCGCGCGGCTTCGTGCGGCGCGGGCCGGTCGGTGAGCGTGGTTCCGAGCAGCGTGGTTCCGAGCAGCGTGGTTCCGATCGCGGTCCGGATCGCGGCGGCCAGAGCAGCTACGACCGCGACCGCGGTGCACCGCCGCGGCCCGGCTTCTCGCGCGGCCCGCGGCCGTTCCGCGGCGGCGATGCGCCGCGGCCAACCGCGCCCCGCGCGCCGATGCCGCAGGGCCCGCGGCCGGGCGGCGACGCGCCGGCGCCGGTCGAGCCGCAGCCGATGCCGTTCGACTACGACGACCAGAGCGACAGCTGACGCGGAGCACCGCGGCGACACGACGCGAGGACGAACATGAGCGAGAAGACGTTGGGCATCATCGGCGGCTCCGGTCTCTACGACCTGCCGGGTCTCGAGCAGCGCCAGGAAGTCGTCGTCGAGACGCCGTTCGGCATGCCGAGCGATGCGTTGATCACCGGCACGATGCACGGCGTGCGCATGGCGTTCCTGCCGCGCCACGGCCGCGGCCATCGCCTGGCGCCGCACGAACTGCCGTATCGTGCCAACCTGCACGCGATGAAGCAGCTCGGCATGGACTGCGTCGTCGGCATCTCCGCCGTCGGCTCGATGAAGGAAGAGCTGAAGCCCGGCCACCTCGTGCTGGTCGACCAGTTCCTCGACCGCACGCGCGGCCGCACGCTGGAGTCGACGTTCTTCGGCGACGGCTGCGTCGCGCACGCGCACTTCGCCGATCCGGTGTGGGAGCCGTTGCGCAAGCTGGCGCTCGGTGCCGCGCGCAAGGCCGGTGCCACGGCGCACGACGGCGGCACCTACGTCTGCATGGAAGGGCCGCTGTTCAGCACGCGCGCCGAGTCGAAGCTCTACCGCAGCTGGGGCGTCGACGTCATCGGCATGACCAACCTGCAGGAGGCGAAGCTCGCGCGCGAAGCGGAGATCGCCTACACGACGGTCGCGCTGGTCACCGACTACGACTGCTGGCACGAGAGCGAAGCCGACGTCGACGTCGCGGCGGTTCTCGCCGTGCTGAAGCAGAACGCCGACCTCGCGCGTTCGGTCGTGGTCGAACTCGCCAAGGCGATCGGCAGCTCGCCGCGCATCAGCGCCGAAGGCTGCATGCAGCATTCGATCATCACGCACAAGGACGCGATCACCGCCGACGCGCGCCGCCGGCTGCAGCTGCTGATCGGCAAGTACCTCGGCTGATCGCCGCGACGCCGTTGCTCACCGGGCGCGCCGCGCGCTTGCGTTCGGGCTCCGGCTTCCACACGATGCCGGCATGGCCAAATCGTCGTGCCCGTTGTCGCAGGCGCAGTTCCTCGCCAAAGCCGAACCGATGAAGATCAACATCCACGGCAGCGAGATGCTGGCCGAGGTGAAGGCGTTCTCGACCGGCTCGTTCGGTTGGTACCTGAACGGCAAGACGGTCGTCATGGTCGACGGCAAGGCGGTGTCGGTGCAGATCGGGCTCAACCTGACGATCGTCGGCAGCAAGGAAGCGCCGCGCGAGGGCTGAGCCTCGTGCCGCGCGTCGGAAGACGAGTCGAACCACATCGCTGCACCGGCCTGCCCGCATGAACATCCTGATGACGATGTTCGGCTGGGCCGACGCCGGCGGCGGCACGATCTTCCCGCGGCAGATCGCGCACGAACTGGCGCGCCGCGGGCATCGGGTGCACGTGCTCTACGCCGCGCTCGAGCCGTTGTCGGGTGCTGGGCCGTACGCGCTGCGCCGGCACCAGGACGGCGACGTGCAGTTGCTCGCCGTGCACAACCGGCCGGTGCCGTTCGTCGACGACAAAGCGCCGGCGCGCGAAGTGCACGACACCGCGATCGCGCGGCTGGTCGCACCGCTGCTGACGGAACTGCGGCCCGACGTCGTGCACTTCCACAACTTCCTCGGGCTGTCGGCCGCGATCGCCGCGGCGACCGCCGATGCCGGCGTGCCGAGCCTGTTCACGCCGTACAACTTCTGGGCCGTCTGCCCGACGCTCTACCTGACGCTGCCGGACCTTTCGGTGTGCGGTGGCGTCGCCAGCGACGGCGCCAACTGCTTGCGCTGCACGAAGGCCGAGCAGCCGGGGGCCGCCTACGTGGCGCGCACCGAGCGCCTGCGCGAGCTGCTGACGACGCACGTCGGCCTGTGCCTGCCGACGTCGCGCAGCGTGCACGACGTGTTCGTGCAGAATGGCTATCCGTCGTCTTGGTTGTCGGTGCTGCGCTCCGGCAGTGCGCGCGCCGAACGGCTGTGGCGCGAAGTCGGGGCCGAACGGCGCCCCGGCGTCGCCGGCCCGCTGCGCATCGGCTTCCTCGGTTCGGTGCTGCCGATCAAGGGCGTGCACCTGCTGGTCGCCGCGGCGCAGGCGCTGCGCGGTGCGTTCGAAGTGCACGTGCACGGCGAAGCGCCGCCCGACTACGCACAGGCACTGCGGCAACTCGACCAGCGTGGTGTGGTGCAGTGGCACGGCCCGTACCGCGAGGAGCAACTGCCGGCGATCGTGCGTTCGCTCGACCTCGGCGTCGTGCCGTCGATCTGCCTCGACCACAGTCCGCAGGTCGTCGACGAACTGCAGGCCGCGCGCGTGCCCGTGCTCGGGGCGCGCATCGGCGGCATCCCGGAGTACGTGCAGCACGACGCCGGCGAACTGTTCGCCGCCGGTGACGCCGCGGCGTTGGCGGTGGCGCTGCAGCGCTGCATCCAGGAACCGGCGCGCGTTGCCGCCTGGCAGCAGCGGCTGCAGGCGCCGCCGACCTTCGGCGACTACGTCGATCGCCTCGAAGCCCTCTACCGCGAACGGACCCACACGCCCATGGCCCCGATCTCGACCGCGCGCCCACGCAAGTTGAACCTCGGCTGCGGCAGCGACCATCGCCGCGGCTACTGGAACGTCGACAAGTACGCGGCGGCGAAGCCCGACGAGGTCGTCGACCTCGAGCGCCTGCCGTGGCCGTTCGCCGACGACAGCGCCGACGAGATCGTGCTGCACCACGTGCTCGAGCATCTGGGCCAGAGCAGCGACACGTTCCTCGGCATCATGAAGGAGCTCTACCGCGTCTGTGCGCCGGGCGGCACCGTGCGCATCACCGTGCCGCACCCGCGCCACCAGGACTTCCTGCAGGACCCGACGCACGTGCGGCCGATCGTGCCGGAACTGTTCCTGCACACGAGCCTCGCCGTCAACGACCAGTGGGCGCAGCAGGGGCTGCCGGGCACGCCGCTGGCGCGCTACCTCGGCCTCGACTTCACGATCGTGTCGGTCGACCAGCGACTCGATCCGCACTGGCGGCAGTGGCTGGCGCAGGATCCGGCGCGGCAGCGCGAGATCGACGCGATCGCGCGCAGCAACAACAACGTCGTGCAGGAGGTCGAGGTCGTGCTGCGCGCCGAGAAGCCGTTCCGCGGATGAGCAGCGC
>JBILEY010000356.1:0-5724 GCA_044351865.1 Planctomycetota bacterium
CGAGGGCAACCTGATCCCGAACCTCGACGGCGCGTGGGACGAGATCGCCTACTTCCAGGTCGGCGACAACCCGGGCCGCAACGAGCCGGGCACCGGCGAAGTGAACTTCCGCAACGTGTTCCGGCGGATCCACCAGAAGGGCTTCCGCGGCGTCGTCGGCATGGAGCACGGCAACGCGCACGGCGGCAAGGAAGGGGAGCTGGCACTGATCGCCGCCTACCGCTCTGCCGACGCCTTCTGATCGCGCTCGCGCCCGCTCAACCGACGCAGGCGACGATGCCGGCGAGCGCACCGAAGCCGGCGAGTGCACACAGGATCGCGATGCTGCGCAGCAGCGCGAGACTCTGGCCGCGGTCGACCTCGGCGTTGTCCGGGTCGCGCGGGTCGTAGCGCAGCGCCACGCGGGCCCCGATCGACGGCCGCGACCAGCTGTTGCCGTAGGCGCTGACGAACTCGAACGGCCGCACGCCGGCCTGGAAGCGGACGCGCGCATGCCACGTGGTGCGTGGCGTCTCGCTGCCGACGCTGTCCTGCTCCTCGACCGCGACGATCGTGCCGTCGGCGCGCGCCGTGCGGCGGCGCAAGCGTTCGCCGAGGCGCCACAGGTGCACGGGCACGAGGATGCCGCCGGCCAGTGCCAGGGCGGCGAACACGAAGTGCTGGGCGTCCATGGTCGCGGCTATCGGCCGCGCCGTTGCGGCTACCTCAGAGGCTGAGAGGGAATCCTCTCGAAGCCTCTGCGCGGCTGCGCGAGCAGCCGCCAAACATGATTCTGAGAGGCCGTAGCATGACTTCTTCTCGGCCTCTCAGTGCTTGGCCGGCTGGCCGTCCTTCGGCAGCGTCGCGCGCACGAACTCGCGCACGTCGTTCGTGGACTTCGCCAGATCCTCCTGGCGCAAGTACATCATGTGGCCGCTGCGGTATCCCTTCCACGTCATGCGGTCCTGGAAGCGGCCGCTCGGGTCCATCTGCCACATCGTGTACTTGGCGCGGAAGTAGTCGGTGGCGCCGTCGTAGTAGCCCGACTGCACCAGCACGTGCAGGTACGGGTTCGCCGCCATCGCACTGCGCAGGTTCTCGCCGGTGGTGTTGCCTTCCTGGTTCCAGTTGCCGACCGGGCCGAACAGCCAGTACTGCAGGTCGGTCTGGTAGCCGAGCGCATCGCGCAGGTAGTGGTTGATCGCCGGCGCGAACGCGTGGTTCCAGGCCGTCAGCGACGGATCGAACTCGGGGCGCGTGCCAGCGTCCTGGCGATCGATGCCGCGGTAGCGCGAGTCGAGGCGGCCGATGGTCAGGCCTTCGTCGCGCAGCAGTTCCTTCCAGAAGAACGACGTCGGCACGCGGCAGCCGTGCTCGCGAACTGCAGCGACGGCGAGGCCCGCGTAGCGCGCGTAGCGTTCGGTCAACTCGGTGCGCCGGGCCGCCGGCAGCGAACCACCGCGCGCGAGCGCTGGCAGCAACTCGTCGAGCGTGAAGCGTTCGACCTCGGGCAGCAGTTCTTCGAGCTCGCGTGCCTGCAGGTCGGCCGGCAGCTGGCGATGGAACCACGCGGTCGCCGTGTAGTACGGCAGGTTCAACGCATCGTCGACCGGACCGTCGCGGCGGATGCCGAGGCCGGTCGGCGACACCAGCACGACGCCGTTCAGGAACAGCCACTGCGAGCCTTGCAGCGCCGCCGCCAGGCCGGCGACGCGCGTCGTGCCGTAGCTTTCGCCGATCAGGTACTTCGGCGACAGCCAGCGTGCGCGCCGCGTCACGAACGAACCGATCCAGCGCGCGAGGTAGGCGACGTCCTCGTTGACGCCGAAGAACTGCTCGCCCTTGCCGTTGCCGACGATGCGCGAGAAGCCGGTGTTGACCGGGTCGACGTAGACGAGGTCGGCGACGTCGAGCAGCGAGTGCGGGTTCGCTTGCACGCCGTACGGCTGCACCGGGAAGCCTTCGTCGTCGATGCGCAGCAGGCGCGGGCCGGTGTAGGCGAGGTGCATCCACACCGAGGCCGAGCCGGGGCCGCCGTTGAACGAGAACAGCAGCGGGCGCCGGCTCGGATCGGTCACGTCGGTGCGTTCGTAGTACGTGTAGAACACCGACGCGATCGGCTGGTTGTCGGCGTCCCACACCGGCTGCGTGCCGACGGTGACGCGGTACGGCACGACCACGCCGCCGATCGTCACCGAGTCCTCCTTCGTCGACGACGCGTCGGCGACGACGGCGATGGGCTTCGGTGGCGTGGCTGCTGGCAGGTCCTGTGGCATCGGGACCACGGACGCGACTTCACCGCAAGCGACGAGGACGAGGGACACCGGGAACAGCATCGCCAGAGCCTACCGGCCGGCGCGTGGCACTGCGCTTGCTCTCGTGCTGTGGCAGCACGGTCCGCGGCGACGCGGGCCGGGTTGCTGGTCGCGCGCTGTCCACGCGGTGGCACGAGTGGGCAGCGAACGACCCACGGGCCGCGCGGTGCTGCGCGGATCCGCGGTTCCGTCTCGTTTCCCTGTTCTTCGGGTCGGGTCGTTGCGGCGGTGTGGCTCCGAGGGGCTCTCTTCGCCGGATTGCCGCGCGACCCGATCCGCCTACCTCGCTGCCCGCGGCCCGGGACGGTCGCAGGCAGCGAGGTGGGCACTTTCCCTGCTCGTTGCGAGGCGAGGCGCGGCGGACGGCGATCAGCGGCCTGCCGAGCGCCGCGCGGTGACCTCGATCTCGATCTTCATCCGCGGATCGGCGAGCCCCGCCGCGAACATCGTCGCCGCCGGCCGGATCGTGCCGAACCAGCGGCGCAGCACCGGCCAGCAGGCCGGGAAGTCGGCGGCGTTCGGCAGGATGTAGTGCACGCGCACGATGTCGGCCATCGACGCGTTCGCCTGCTGCAGCGCGCGCTCGATGTTGCGCAGCGTCTGCTCGCACTGGGCGGCGACGTCGTCGGCGATCTGCATCGTCGTGTAGTCGAAGCCGGTGGTGCCGCTGACGAAGATCCAGTCGCCGTCGACGACGGCGCGCGAGTAGCCGATCTCGGCTTCGAACGAAGAACCGCTGCTGACGAGTTGGCGCATGCGCGCCAAGGCTAGCCGAGATCAGCCCTTCTTCTTGCGCTGCGGGGCGTCGAACGGGTGCGCGAACGGCTGCGGCTGCACGCCGGCGAGCAGCGTGCTCTGACCCTTCTCGATGTCGTCGCCGACGGCGCCGACGAGGGCCCGCAGGCGGTCCATCTGGGCGAGGCCGGTCAACAGCCGCGTGCCGCGCACGCGCATCGCCAGTTGCTCGCACTGCAGCGCGGCGACCTTCTTCTGGCTGTCGTCCTGCAGCGCCGTGGCGTGGTGGCACAAGGCCAGAATCGAGGTCAGCTGCTCGATGACCTTGCCCAGGCGCTGCAGCGGGATCTGTGCGCGCGTCAGCTCGAGCTGGAACCACAGGTTGATGCCGAGGTAGGCCCAGCGCAGCGCCCGCAGCCGGTCTTCGGCGAAGCGCGCGTAGCCGCGCAGCCCTTCTGGCAGCAGCTGGTAGCGCGGCAGCCACGACGTCGGGCACAGGCGCAGCGGCAGGCGCAGGATCTCGAGCAGCAGGTTGCCGAGGATCCACAGCACCAGCAGCCAGAACGCGCCCTTGGTCAACAGCCGCGTCGTCGCCTGCCAGACGCGCTTGGGCTCGCGCAGGATCGTCAGCGGCGTGATGCGCAGGATGCGACGGTCGGGCGGCAGCGGCTTGCCGTCGGGCCCTTCGTTGATCGACTGGATGACGCCCAGCATGCCCGCCATGTAGCGGGTGGTGAACGCGTCGGTGACGTCCTTCACCATGCCCATCAGGATCAGGTCGTCTTCGCCTTCGACGACGCCGAACACGTGCATGTTGTGGCGCGCCTGGTGCACACGCGACGTCTGGTCGAACGAACGGCCGCCGAGCACGCGTTCGCAGGCGATCTGCGACTCGAGCGCGGTCGTCGCCGCCGCCGACTTGGTCAGGTCGCGCAGGCCGGCGAGGTCGAAGCCGTCGGCGTCCTGCTGCAGCGACAGGTGGCTCAGCGCGCGCGACTGCAAGGCACCGCCCAGCATGCGGCCGAGGTGCTGGCGCGGCAGTTCGTGCTTGATGACCGCACCGCCGACACCGTCGCGGCCCTTGGCATAGGCGGCGGCGTCGACCGCGAACATGCGCTGGTAGCCGGCCGCCATCGCCGCCAGCATGCAGCGGCCCATGCGCAGGCAGTAGAACAGCACTTCGACGCCGTCGGCCTGGATCTGCTCGTCGGCGCGCAGCGGGTAGTTGAAGAAGTGCAGCCGTGAGTTGTGGTTGGCGGTGAACGCACCGGTGTTCGACGACTGGCACCAGAACTCGTGGTCGCGACCGGCGTCCTTCTGGATGTCGCGCTCGGGCAGCCTGGTCACGAACAGGCCGACGTTCTTCCCGTCCTGGCCGATGCGCGCGACGATGCCGACCAGGCCGCCGTGCGTGGCGTTGGTGATCCACAGCTTGTTGCGATCGCCCATCGCGAACAGGCGGAAGCCGCCGGTCACCGGATCGGGTTCGACGTAGGCGCGCACCTTCTTGGCGTTGACGCCGATGCCGACCTCGGTCAGCCCGAACGCCATCAGCTCGCCTTGCGCGACCAGCGGCAGGAACAGCTTCTTCTGCGCGTCGGTGCCGTAGGCGAGCAGCGAGCCAGCGCCGATCGTCAGTTCACCGCTGATCTCGACCGCCAGCGGGCCGAGGCCATTCGCCGCCATCTCCTCTTCGACCAGCGCCAGCTCGACGTAGCGGCCGTCGAGGCCGCCGAACTCGGCCGGCACCGTGAAGCCGTAGCCCTTCTCCTTCGCCACGGCTGCGCGCAGCGCCGCCGACAGCTTGCCGTCGGCGGTGAACGCTTCGCCGCGCGCCAGCGACTGCAGCGCCGCCGCCATCACCGCTTCGCCGCGGCCGCCGGCCTTGCTGGCGGCAAGCGCCCCGCTCTGCAGTTCGCCAGTGTCGGGGCGCGGCCCGTAGATCAGCCGTTCGACGAGGCCGGTCTTCTTGCGGCCGAGGCGCGCCGCCGCTTGCCGCGCGGCGTCGTCGAGCGCGCCGACGTCGCGCGCCGATTCGGCATCGCCGGCGGCGGCGAGCGCCTTGGCGGCGGTCGACGTGGTGTCGGCCGTGGCGGGTGCGATCGGGGTCGGAGCGGAGGACAGCGGGGTCGGTTGGGTGGTCACGGGTTGCCGTTCGGGGGCGAACATGGTGCCCGCCGGACCGCTCGGGGGGAATGGTCCACCGGCGGTGCGGAGTGGCTGCGACGAACACGTTCGCGTCCGTGCTTCGCCGTCGCCTCGCGCACAGACGCGCGCGAGCTGCGCCAGTTGGCGAGCGCGCTGCACAACGGTGTGGCGTCGGTGCCAGCGGCTCGCTAGGTTTCTAGCCCCAATCCAGGACGCATTTCCGGAGCAACAACCATGAGCGAAGTGACGACGATCCAGGTCGGGCAGATGGTGCCCGACTTCTCGATGGAGACCTACCTGCCGACCAAGAAGGACTTCGGCAACTTCAGCCTCGCCGAGGCCAAGAAGGCGGGCAAGTGGACCGTGCTGGTCTTCTACCCGGCCGACTTCACGTTCGTCTGCGCCACCGAGTTCGCGGCGTTGGCGGACCAGTACGCGGCGCTGCAGAAGCTCGGTGCCGAGGTGCTGACGGTCAGCACCGACACCAAGTTCACGCACCTCGCGTGGCAGAAGCACGAGGGCGAACTGGCCAGCGTGACCTACCCGA
>JBILEY010000357.1:0-5716 GCA_044351865.1 Planctomycetota bacterium
CTCGGCGAGTCGAGCAACTGATGCAGACGCGGCAGCGACGGCTCGAGCCAGGACAGTGCGAGGTCCATGCGGATCTGGAACACCTCGTTGAGGAACCACGCCGCCTGCGCCTGGTCGATCGGGTCGTCGACGTCGAGCAGCTGCAGGAACGGCACGAGGCGCATGCCGTGCAGCGCGTCGCTGTCCACCGGCGCCCGGGTGATGCCGCGGGCCTTCGCCTCCGGACTGCCGACGATCGGCATCGACCTCTGCAGTTCGATCTTCTGGTCGGTGGTCAGGTCGCCGAATCGTCGGCCGAGGTTCTTGCGCAGGTACTCGACCGCGCGCGGGAACATGGCCTGGCGGATGTTGCGGTCCGGCTCACCGGCGATGTGCTCGATCAGCTCGATCGCGTTGCCGGGATTGGTCACGTAGAAGCCGGCGTAGAACGCCGTCATGCGATCCGGCGCGTGCGCCTGCAGACGGATGATCTGCGCCAGGTAGCCGGCGTCGAGGCCGAGCACGAACACCTGGCGGAACGCGTCGCGCCAGACGTCGTCGTCGACCATCTCGCGGCCGGTGTGGTCGAAGGTCTTCGCATACTTGCCGCTGTCGGCGCGCGACTGCATCAGCCGCAGCAGCCGGAACAGTTCGTCCGGCGGGGCGTAGACGTCCTTCGGCGTGCGGAACGGCGACAGGATGTCGCGGTCGGGATAGGCGACGTCGGCCAGCTGCTGCGCCGGCAACGCCGCGAGCAGGGCCAACCAGGGGAGTGCGAAGGTGCGGGCCTTCATGGGCAGGGGTCTAGTCGGGAGCCCCATCGTGCGTAACCGCACAGGGCGCATTCATGGTGCCAGACGATCGGGGACCCAGACGATCAAGGACGCCAAACGATCAGGGACGGAAGTAGAGGAAGCCGACCTGCATCAGGCCGATCAGCACGCCGAGCACGCCGCCGAGCACTTCGATCGCGCGCAGCTCCTTGCTGGCGACGTCGAGGATCAGCGCCTCGAGCTTCTCGATGGCGAAGCTGGCGACCTTCTTCTCGACCAGGCCGGGCACGTCGAGGCCCTTGGCGAGGCCCTTCTCGACCTCGTCGAGCATGGCCTCCTTGTGGGTCATGACGCCGTCGACGATCGACTGCTTCAGGCTCTGCACGCGCTCTTCGGTCAGGAAGCCGCCGATCAGCGGCAGGCCGCGCAGTTCCTGGATCTTCGGGCCGAGGCCCTTGTCCAGCAGGCCGCCGAGCAGGCCGCCGAAGTCGAGCTTGTTGAGGCTCTTGACGATGTCCTTGTGCTCGACCAGGTGGTTGCCGACGACGCGGCCGATGGCCTTGGCCAGCTCGGGCTGGCGGCGGCCGATCAGGCCCTGCACGGGGATCAGGCCGAGGATGCGGCGCTTCTTGATCGGCCGGAAGATCATCTTCACGGCGAGCCAGTTGGTGCTCCAGCCGATCAGGCCGCCGATCGCGGGGATCGTGATCCAGGTCCAGAGGTCGGGCGATGCCATCGTGGGGGCGGCGAGTATGCCGCCTCGTGGTTCTGGCTCAACGCAATCGCTGGGCTCGTGGGGGAACGTTCCGGCGGCGTAGCCGTGTGTCACCTCGATGCGCCGCCAGCGGGTGCTTCGTGGTCGGCTGCGGTGGTCGCTCCGACGGCTGTGGCCCGTGCCTTCGTCCTCTGCTGGTCGGCGGGCGCGCGCTGGCCCAGGCCTTGCTATGCGGTAGTCGTGCCGATGCCCTTCTGCCCGTCCCGGCAGCCCGTCGCAGCCGCTGGCAACTCCTCTGTCGTCGCGCTCGCTCCCCGTACGTTGGCGTGCGCTCTGGCGTGGCTCGTCGCCGCGGTGTCGCTGCTCGCCGGCGCGCTGTCGGCCCAGGTGCCTCTGCCGCCGTCGGTCGACCACTACGGCATCCGGCAGTGGGGGCGCCGGTACCTGGACACGGACGCCTACCTGCTGCCGATCGTCGACGTGGACGCGAACTACGATCACGTCGCTCTTCTTCGCTCCGACGGTCGCCTGTTCGTCTGGGGGCCAGACAACTACGGCCAGTGCCGGGTGCCTGCCGGGGTTTTCACCGGCGTTGGTCTGGCGCACTACGACAGCTATGCGATTCGCCCAGACGGCACGGTCGCCACTTGGGGCGCTCCGACGTGGGCGATCCCGCCCCTGCCACCTGGCGTGAGCTACACGCAGATCGCGTCGGGGTCCCTCCATCGCCTCTTGCTGCGGAGTGATGGCGTGGTCGTCGCCATTGGCAACGGCCAGTTCGGCCTGCAGACGGTTCCTCCGCTGCCCGTCGGTGTCGTGGCCGTGAAGGTGGCTTCCTACCAGTACCACGCCGCCATGCTGACGAACGTGGGGACCGTGCTCGCCTGGGGCGACAACACCTATGGGCAATGCAACGTCCCGCCGCTCCCAGCGGGCGTGGTCTACACCGATCTGGCGTGTGGCTACGACCACATGCTGGCGGTCCGCTCGGATGGATCGATCGCCACGTGGGGAAGCAGCTCCTCTGGGCAAGGCGCGGTGCCAGCTTTGCCACCGGGTGTCGGCTATCTGAAGTGCGAGGCTGGGAGCGGTTGGAGCGTCGCGTGGCGCTCGGACGGACAGCTGGTGGCGTGGGGGAGCCAGACGGTCTCGCAGTCCAATCTGGACGTGCCCTCCACTCCACCCGGTGCGACCCTGGTCGAACTCGCAGTCGGCGACTGGCACGGGATTGCGCTCTGGTCGAACGGGACGGTGAGCATCTGGGGACTTGGTCCGGCGGTCCACCCCTCGCGCGGCAACGCCACCGTCGTGCCAGGCGATCGGTTCGTCGGGCTGGCCGTTCCGGGTTACCCGTTCGTGCTGCGCGCCGATGGGCAGGCCGAAGGCTATGGCGTCCCGCCGCTGCCGCCCGGGGTCGTCTACACGAAAGTGAATGCAGGCTCGTTCCATGTGGCGTTGCGATCCGACGGGCAGATCGCCGTGTGGGGGTCCAGCGTCTCCCAGTCCCAGGTGCCGCCATTGCCGCCGGGTGTCGTCTACACGGATGTCGATGCCGGCTCGCAACACGTCCTCGGACTGCGTTCCGATGGCCAGGTTGTCGCGTTCGGCAACAACAGCAGCGGGCAGTGCAATGTGCCCCCTTTGCCTGCCGGCCTCGACTACGTGTCGATCGACGCGCTGTCGTCTGGGTCCTCGCTCGTGCGGTCCGACGGCGCACTGCTCTACTTCGGTCAGTTCACCAACGGCATGCGGTTCCCTGCGAGTGCGGGCCTGTCCTTCGTGCAAGGGATCTCCTGGACCGGCCTGCGCGATGACGGAGTCGTCGAAACGAGCAATGGGACGGCATTGCCCAATCCGTGGGGCGTCTACGTCTTGGAGATCACGAACTCCAGTCGCGGTGCGGCGCGTCGGTCCGACGGTCAGGTCGTCAACCTTTTCTCTACGACGGTCCCCTACCCAGGTGACGAAGTGCCGCCTCTCGAGGCGGGTACTTCCTACGTCGACATCGCCGGTGGCAACTCCCTCAACGACGTCGCCGCGCGCGTCGGCTCGACCTGCATCTACGTCGGCATCGTCCCTGGCTGCTCCGGCAGCCGCCCTGCAAGCAAGCTCGTGCCGCGCGACACGCCGCGCATCGGCCGCCCTCTGCAGGTGACGCTGTTCGACCTGCCGAACGACATCGCCGTCCTCGGCATGAGCTTCCAACGCCTGCCGGCCCCGGTGGACCTCGGCTTCCTCGGCATGCCCGGCTGCTCGCTCGCGATCAGCCCGGACGCGGTGTTGGGCATCGTCGGGCAAAGCGGCAAGGCCAAGTGGCAGCTGCCGATCCCGGACCAGCCTTCGTTGGTCGGCGTTCGCTTCTACAACCAGGCGATCGTGCTCGATGTCGGCGCTGGCAATCCGTTCGGCGCGGTGATGTCGGACGCCATGGAAGGCGTGGTCGGCTACCCCTGATCACGAAAGGTCGCCCGCCTGTCGAAGCGGGCCGGCGCCGCGCGTCTGATGGTCGCCCGATCCAAGGAGCCACCATGAACTCGCGCTGCGTGCCGTTCGCCGTTCTCGCCCTCGCCACCCTCGTCCCCGCCCAGGAGCCGCCGAAGCCAGCGGCCGAACTGCAGCAGCTCGCCGCGTTCGTCGGCAACTGGCAGGGCGAAGGCACGATGACCGAACCCGGCAACGTCGTCACCAAGTGGAAGGGCATCGGCACCTACCAGTGGGCGCTCGACGGCCATTTCGTCCGCGAGGACTTCCGCATCGAGTTCGACGGCATGCCGGTGCCGGTCGTCATGCACGGCTACCTCGGCTGGGACCGCGAGAACCAACGCTTCGTGCACCTGCACGTCAGCAGCGCTGGCGAAGCGGCCCTGCACACGATGACCGTCGCCGGTGGTGCGGCGACGTCGTTCTCGCTGCACGAGCAGGGTGGCATGGCCTACAGCCAGCGCATGGTGTTCGCGGTGAAGGGCGACACCCTGAGCCACACCGTCGAGCTGCTGCTGCCGCAGGGGCCGTCGCTGGCGATGGTCGCCGGCAGCTTCCGCCGCGGTGGCGACGGCTTCGCCGGCAAGTTCGACAGCCCGGCGTTCAACGGCGCCGTGCCGCATGCCGATCTCGCCCGCCTGACGAAGAGTGCGGGCGACTACCAGACCGAGGGCCAGATGGTGATGGCGCCGGGCATGCCGCCGATCAAGATCACCGGCACCGACCGCTTCCGCGCGGCCTACGGCGGCGTGCTGTTCCACGGCCACACCGAGGGTGCGGCGGAAGGAATGCCCGGGAAGTACGTCGGCGAGGTGTTCTGGGCCTACGAGCCCAAGCGGAAGAGCCTGTTCGCCGTCTACCTCAGCAACATGGGCGAGATCATGTCGATGGACGGCCGCTGGACCGCCGACGGCCAGCTGCTCAGCACCTCGAACGGCCTCGCCATGGGCAAGGTGATGGTGCAGCGCATGCTGATGCAGTTCGGGCCCGCTGGCGAAGCGCGGTCGGCGAACGCCCACACCATCGTCGATACCGCGCCGCCGTACGAGAGCTTCCAGGCGAAGTACGAACGCGCGAAGTGACCGTCGGCGAGATGGCGGCGGGTCGGGAGATCTGGGGGGACTGTGCGCCGCGCCGGTTCGTGTATGGTGCGCCCCCTCGCATCCGGCCATCGCCGCGCTTTCGCGCGGTGCCGCCACACGTTCCAGGAGCCCCTCGTGACCCGAGCGCATCGCTTCGTCCGCGGCATCGCCGCCTTCTCCCTCGGCACCGTCGCGGTCGCGCAGACCTTCGACTACCCCTCGTTCGCCAACACCACCGGGCTGACGCTGAACGGCTCGGCGCTGCAGTCGAGCAACAACCTGCGCATCACCAACAACGCCGCGTCGCAGACCGGCAGTGTCTGGTACACGACGCCGCTGCCGGTCGCGCAGGGCTTCGAGACGACGTTCGACTTCGTCATGTCGTCGGCGCCCGAAGGCCTCGCGTTCGTGATCCACGGGGCGCAGACCGGGGCCACGACGCTCGGCGGCGGCTCGTGGGGCATCGGCTACGGCTTCGGCAGCAACACGCAGCCGATCCCGAACAGCATCGCGATCGAGATGGACGCCACGCAGGACATCTGGACCAGCGACACCAGCGGCAACGAACTCAGCATCCACACCGTCGGCGCGCTCGGGAACAGCGAGAACGAAGGCGTGTCGATCGGCCGCGTGATCCCGGCCATCGACATGAGCAACGGCACGCAACGCAAGCTGCGCGTGCGCTA
>JBILEY010000358.1:0-5670 GCA_044351865.1 Planctomycetota bacterium
CGCTTCGGCAAGGAAGGCGACCACGGGCTGCACGCACACCTCGACGTGCGCAAGGACCTGACCGCGCAGCACAAGCTGTGGATCGAGATCGAAGAGAACGGCGCCACCGCGCGCGGCTCGGTCGCGTGGCAGTGACGCGGAGATCCCTGCGCGCGCTCCTCGGTCCGGTTCGCCTCGCGATGGCGAGCGGGCAACGCCGCCGCATCGTACTCGGCATGCTGCTCGGCCTCGCCGTCACCGGCCTCGTCGGCTGGCTGCTGCCACCGGGCCAGCACATGCCGTGGCTCGCGGCGTCGATCGGCGCCTCCGCCGTGCTGGTGTTCGCCCTGCCGTCGAGTCCCTTGGCGCAACCGTGGGCCGTGGTCGTCGGCAGCATGACCTCGGCCACAGCCGGCGTCGTCGCCGTGCACTGCGCCCACCTCATGCCGCCCGCCGTCGTGCCAGCGTTCGCCGCGGCCCTCGCCACCGCCGGCATGCTGCTGCTGCGCTGCCTGCACGCGCCCGGCGGCGGCACCGCGATCGTGCCGGTGCTCGCCGGCGTCGGCGATCCGTGGTTCGTGCTGAACCCGGTCGGCCTGAACGCCGTCGTGCTGGTCGCCAGCGCGTTCGTGTTCCACCGACTGTGCGGCCAGCGGTATCCGCATCCGGCGAACGAGCCGGTGCCCACGCCGACGAGAGCCCCCGCCCCGCTGCCGTTCGACGATGCCACCGTCGACGCGCTGCTCGCACGCCACGGCGACTGGATCGACCTGCCGCGCGACGAACTGCTGCAACTGCTCGCCGAAGCCGACGCGCTGCGCCACGAGCGACGGCGCATCGGCGCCGACTAGCGCTTCGCCAGCGCCACGCGGAAGCCGAGGTCGTCGCGCGCGCTCGCCGGCGGCAACGCTCGGCGCGCAGCGCAGCGGCAGTCCACCGCCGGAGAACGGAAGTTGCCGCCGCGCACGATGCGGTTCAGGCCGATGTCCGACAGCGGCTCGACGATGCCGGCGGTGTCGGTGAACGTCGTCACCTGCGCTTGCCCGGTGGCGAAGTCGGCGCACCATTCGTCGACGTTGCCGGCCAGATCGAACAGGCCGAACGCATTGCCTTGCTTGCTGGCGACGCGCGCCGGCGCATCGCCACCGAACACCGCCGCCTCGCCGAGCGTCGCCCGATCGTCACCGTGCGGATAGTCCAAGTAGCCGCCGCCGTGGGCCGCGAGCTCCCACTGCGCCTCGCTCGGCAGGCAGTAGACGTAGCCCGCCGGCAGGCGGCCCGCGTCGGCTTCGCGCGCGGTCAGCCGTTCGCAGAACGCCACCGCCTGCGCCCACGTCACCGACGTCGCCGGCAGTTCGAGTTCGCCGTCGTCGTCTTCACCGTCGCGGCGCCACGGCCGTTCCTGCATCAGGGCGGCGTACTGCCGCCGCGTGATCTCGGTGGCGCCTAGCCAGAACGGCCGCTCCATGCGCACTTCGTGCTGCGGCTCGTCCTTGTCGCGCCCGATCGCCAGCTCCATCGAGCCCATGGTGAACGTGCGCACCGGCACCGGCTGCATCGTGATGCCCGCCGCGGTGACGACGACGCGCGCCGGCGATCCACCCGGCACCGGCGCTTGCCCGAGTGCTCCGCGCACCCCGGGCACGATCGCACGCGTCGGCAGGCAGCCGCCGCGCACGCCGTTGCCGTCGACCGCCGCGAGCCCGAGCATCACCCGGCCCGCGTCGAACGCGTCGACGACGGTCGAGAACTCGCCGGCGACGACCGGCGCCTGCACCTTGCGCGTCGGCCGATCGGCGGCGCCTTCGGGCATCGTCAACACGACCTCGACGGCGGTGACGCCGGGCACGCTGACGCGTCCACGCACCGCGATGCGCGGACCGTCGACGACCTCGCCGTCGGCGGGGCTGGTGATGCGCAGGCCGAACAGGATCCGCGCCGACAGCTTGCGGCGCAGTTCTTCCTGCCGCTGCTTCGCCGAGGCGTTCGCGGCGTCGAGCTCGACCGCGCGCGAACAGTCGCGATAGGCCGCGTCGACGTCCTGTTCGGTGCGCAGCTCGGCGCGCTTGTCGAGCGCCAGCGCCAGCCGTTGCCGCGCGTCGGGGAACTCGGCCAGCAGGCCGAGCGCTTCGTCGAGCTTGTCGATCGCGGCATCAAGCCCGTCGGCCTTCGGCAGCAGCTGCAGCGCGTCCTGGTAGAGCGTCTTCGCCTGCACCTGCATCTGCACACGCTGCCATTCGGCTTCGTCGTCTAACATCCCGCCCTCGTAGGCGGCGAAGGCCCCGCCGAGCAGCAGCACGGCAGCGCCGGCGAGCCACGGCCAACGCGAACGGCGCGCGCGCGGTGGCGGCATCGGCATCGTGGCCCCCGGCGACGGAATCGTGCGAGCGTCGCCGATTCCCGCGCCGCCGTCGTCGCGCGGCGACGTCGCGGTGTCGAGCTGGGCGCGGATGCGCAGCAGCGCCTGCCGCGGCGGCGGCGTCACTTCGCCGAGGCGCGCCTGGTTGCTGCCGGCGGCGGCGTCGGCGAGCACGGTCTCGTCGGCGACTACCAGCGGCCGCAGCGCCGCCAACAGCTCCTTCGCCGTCGCGAAGCGCTTGGCGGGATCGCGCTGCATGCAGCGATCGAGCAGGGCCACCACCGCGGGCCGCAGTCCCTTCACGCCGGCGAACGACGGGAAGTCCTGTTCCTGCACGCGCCGGGCCATCGCCGCGAACGTCTGGCCGGTGACGCCGTGTTCGCCGGTCAGCACGAACCACATCGACGCACCGAGCGCCCACACGTCGGCCGCCGGCCCGACGTCCGGCGTGTCCCACTGTTCGGGCGCCATGTACTGCGGCGTGCCCATCACCGCCGACTGCAGGCTCAGGCTGTGGCCGCTGCCGGGCTGCGCCTTGGCGAGGCCGAGGTCGGCGACCTTGACGCGGCCTTCCGTCGACACCAGCAGGTTGTCGGGCTTGATGTCGCGATGCACGATGCCGCGCGCGTGCGCCTCGGCGAGGCCGCTGGTGGCGCCGAACAGGATCGCCAGCGCTTCGGCCTCCGGCAGCGGGCCCTTCCGCTGCACGCGTTCGCGCACGCTCTCGCCGCGCACGAACTCCATCACCAGCCAGTGCAGGCCGTCCTTGTGCTGCGCGTCGCGCACGCTGACGAGGTTCTGGTGGTCGAGACTCGCGGCGAGCCGCGCTTCGCGTTCGAAGCGCGCGACGAAGTCGGGGGACTCGGCGGCGAGCTGCGGCTTCAGGCACTTCACCGCCAGGTCGACGTCGAGCGTGCAGTGGCGCCCGCGGTAGACGGCGCCCATGCCGCCCTGCCCGACCTTGGCGTAGAGCACGACGCCGTTCAGCACCTTGAAGCCTTCGATCGTCGGCACCGTGCGCAGCAGCGGGTCGCTGCGCAGGTCGCTGTCGGTGCGGGAGTCGCGCGGGTGGCAGGAGTCGGCGGCTTGGTCGCTCATCGGCGCGCGGAGCATAGCGACGCCCACGCGGCGAACTGCCGGGCCCTGTGGCTGGGTCTGCTGCGGCAGGGCCCTACGGCACGGCGATGTGCACCGCGAGGTTCGACGTCAGCACGCTGCCGAGCACCGGGCTCCAGGCACCGCCTTGCAGATGCACGGGCACACCGACCAGCGGCCCGCCGATCGCCGCTGGCGTGTAGGCGAACTGCGCGCGACCAGTGGCATCGAGCGGCGTGACGAAGACCACGCTGCCAGCACCGCCGAGCTGCAGCTCGGTCGCGAACGGCGGCGATGGCGGCGCGAACACTGGTTCGCCGAAGGCGACGAAGCCGAAACCGTTCGGCACCACGCCATCGAGGGTGACCTGCACAGGCTGCAGCGCGTCCAACGTGCCGTCGGCACGCGCGGCGCCGTCGACCAGCAAGCGCGGCACCGGCTGGCCGACGGCCACCGTGCCGAACACGCCACCGACGACGGCGACGGGATCGTGCCGGACGATGGTGCCCCCGATGTTGCGCAGCGCCGATCCCAGCTGGCCGCCAGAGAAGCCGGCGGCGACGTAGGACGTGGCATCGCCGGTGATGCGCACGATCGCCGTCGAACCCGCCTCGACACCCGCACCGGAGGTCAACAGCCCATTGCCGCCGCGGGCCCGGCAACCATCGAGTCGAGCCCGCCCGCCGCAGAACACCCCGCGTCCCGCGAACTGGGTGACCGGCGAGGTCCCCGGCACGTCCCCGCCGAGGAACCAACACTGGTCGGCGACGAGCACCGACCCGCCGGCGACACGTGCACCATCGCCACCCGCTGCGACGAGCTGGCCGGTCGCGGACCCGCCGAGGAACGTGCAGCGGGCGGCGATGACGTCGGCGTCGTTGATCACGATTCCCGGTCCACCTTGCCCGGGGCCGGCGGCCCCGACGAGATCGCAGTCGAGCAGTTCGATCGTGGCGTTCAGCAGCAACAACGCGGGATTGCCGCCCTCGAGCCGCAACCCACTCAGCACGAACGTGCCACCGGTGTTGACGACGTGCGCCGCGGTCCCAACCTGCTGGCCGACGATGCGCGTCGACGTGCGTCCTTCGCCGCGCACGGTCACGGCCTTGCCGTTGGAGTAGAAGCCCGTGTAGGTGCCGGCGCGCACGAGGATCGTGTCACCGTTCGCAGCGGCGGCGATCGCCGCGGGCAGGTCTGCGAATTGGGCGCCGGGGCCCATCTGCGCGTCGACGATCCAGATCGCGGGCAGCAGCAACGACGCAACGCATGCAATCACGGCAGGCCCTCCGAGGTTTGGTTGCGAGGCGAACGGTGGAACACGATCACGGCCGCGCCACGTGCACGGCCAGGTTCGAGGTGCTGGCCCAGAAGACCGGCGGCAGGAAGGCGCCACCCTGCATGTGCACGGGCACGCCGACCAACGCCGGGCCGATGGCGGCCGGCGTGTAGGTGAACTGCAAGCGGCCGGCGGCATCGAGCGGCGCGAACAGGAAGAAGCTGTTCCACTCGTCGAGCATCAGTTCCGTGGAGAACGGGATCTGCACCGGCGTCCACGCCGGCGGGCCGAAGGCGACGAAGCCGAGGTAGTTGGGCAGCTGGCCGTCCAAGGTGACGACGACCGGCTGCGACGCCTCGAACGAGCCGTCCGCGCGCGTGACCCCGACGACCTGCAGCCGCGGCAGTTCCTGCCGGACCTGTACGAAGCCGACGATCGGCCCCTGCGTGGCGACCGGCAGGTGCAGGAACACCGTGCTGGCCTGGTTCCGGATCGCCGTCGCAACCCCGTCGGCGCCGAGACCGCCGGTCACATAGGCGGTGGCGTCGCCGGCGATCCGCACCCAGCCGCCCTGAGGCACGACGACGCCTTCGCCACCGTTGGTGCTGCCGTTGCCACCGCGGCAGCGACAGCGATCGAGGCGGACCCGACCGAACGACACCAGCGCGGCGGCGCCGTTCAGCGAACTGCCGGGCACGACCGCGTCGCCGCCGCGCAGCAAGCACTCGTCGGCGAGGAAGGTCGACACGGCAGTGGTCCCCCCGAACAGCAGGACGGCGTTGGTCGGCAGCGGGAGCGCGATCGGCGACGCCGACAGGTCGGCCGATCCGCCGTAGAAGGCGCAGCGACTGGCACGCGCGGTCGAACCGCTGCCGACGATCATGCCGCCCTTGTTGGGCGAGTCCCCCAGGGAGGCGCCGCTGCCGAAGATCTCGCAGTCGAGCAGTTCGACCTGGGCCGA
>JBILEY010000359.1:0-5647 GCA_044351865.1 Planctomycetota bacterium
GGACCCCCTATCCTGTCCGCCTTCGAGGTCCCCTCATGCCAACCCCCATCCGCTTCCTCGCCGTTCTCGCTGGCTGCGCCGCACTCGCTGTGGCCCAGCAGCAGACCATCCTCTTCACCGGCCGTTTCACCCACACCAGTCGCGATTCGGTCAACGAACGGCCGAACGGCGCGATCACGCGCCTCGAGGAGTTCGACTTCGGCTTCGCCACGCCGGACGCCGTCAACGGCGCCATCGCGCGCTCGCTGCTGCCGGCCACGGCGATGCAGTGCTACCTCGGCGACGGCAACAACGACGGCGTGTTCACCAAGTTCGCCGGCTGGAAGTCGTCGGCGTTCCAGGACATCAACATCGGCAGCCTGTTCGTCAAGGCCGCCGATCGCTCGGCCGTGACCTGGGACAAGGTCTTCTTCACCCTTCGCCGCAACGCGGCGTCCACCGCCGGCGGCGGCGTCGGCACCCGCCAGCTCGAAGTGCTGACCAACAACGGCACCGCGCCCTACACGCTGGTCCCCGGCGACTGGTTGCGGCTGCTGCCGAACGGCAACGTCGAGTTCTTCATGACGCAAGCCCAGCTGCAGGTGGCCGTCGGCGCCCAGCTCGGCACCTCCACCATCGGTGCGGGCTCCTTGCTGCAAGCCGCCAACGGCGACCTCTACTACGCGCCGGTCGACGGCGGCCACTGGGTCAACGGCAACCAGGGACCGGTCTTCGCGCAGGATGGCGGCATCTGCAAGATCGACGCCGCGAGCATCACGTACGACGCGTTCGGCAACGTCGCATCGTTCGCGCCGAACTCGGCGCGCGTGCTGATCAACGCCTCGGCGGCCGGCACCATCAGCAACCTGACCACGCGGCAGATCGTCGTCAATGCGGGCGCGGTCGACCGTTTCGGCAACCTCCTCGCCGGCACCTCGCTCGGCAAGAACTGCGGTCTCGCGTTCGATCCGAACGGTGGCACGTGGACGCCGTCCTACCCGGACTTCTCGGGCACGGCGAACCTGGAGCCGAACCTGCTCTACGTGGGCAATGGTGGCGCTCTCGCTGGCTCGATCTTCTCGACGGCCAACAACGGTTCGCTCGCCGTCATCAACGGCGTTCAGTGCGGCAGCAATGTCGTCGGCACGCCGGCGACGGGTGCATGGCTCGGCTTGAACCAGGACGCCAACAACTTCCTGCCGAGCCTGATGGGCTTCACGCTGTGTGACGCGATCGCCGAGCAACCGCTGGTGCTGGACCAGAACGGCTTCGCCCGCCTCGGCCAGCAGGCGACGACCGCGAACTGGGACTTCGACGTGCACGGCACGCCCAACACGCCGGTCTTCGTGCTGATCGACCTCGGCATCGGCCTGCCCGGCGGCCCGAGTCCGTCGGTCCCGCTCGGCTTCCTGCCGCCGCTGTTCACCGGCGACAGCTGGGACGACGTGTTCCTGCTGACGTCGCCGCAGCCGCTGGGACTCGTGCTGACCGACGGCTTCGGCTACGCCCCGATCACGTTCCCCAACCCGAACACCGGCGCGTTCACGAACTTCATGTTCATGCTGCAGGCGATCGCGCTGCAGCCGACGGCCTTCCAGCTGTCGACGCCGCTGCTGGTCCAGATGCAGTGAGCTCGACGCAGTGCGCTCGATGAAGTGAAGACCGGGGCCCGCTGCGGCGGGCTCGTCAGCGCTTCGGGTAGCTCTTCAGCACCCACTCGCGCCAGCGGCGATCGAACGTCGCCGCATCGCAGCCCAGCGCCTTCAGCACCAGCTCGCTGGCCTGCGTGCGCGCCAGCGCCGTCGCCGACGCGTAGTCGCCGGCCGGCGGCGCCGCCTTCAGCTCGCGCAACACCTTGCCGACCAGCTTCGGGTCGAGCCGCATCAAGTAGTCGATGCGTGACCACGATTGGATGACGCCGTGGTAGCCCATGCCGGCCGGGTCGGACCACTGCGCCATCGTCGCGAATGGGATCATCAGCGTCTCGTGCTGCACGCGACGGCGGACCTTGACGTCCCACTCGTTGCGCTTGTCGTCGGCAACGGCCTCGTCGTCCTTGATCTGCACGTTCAGGAAGTCCCCTGGCAGCGTGTGCGTGTGCCAGTGCGCGATGCCGTCGGCGAGCCACGGCGGCATCGCGAACGGGTAACCCCCGTGGCCGCCGAGCAGCAGGTGCCAGACCCCGTGCAGCACGTGGCCGTGGATGCCCGGCTCGTCGAGGCCTTCGAACGCTTCGACAGCCACGCACAGCACCGGCTGGCGCGTCTTGTCGTGGAAGTAGCGCAGCGAGTCGTCGGCCTTCTGGCTGCAGAACTTGTCCATGTAGCGCGCCATGTCGGAGCGCTTCTGGAACAGCATGACCAGGTACTTGTCGGGCAGCCCCAGGAACTGCTGGCCGGCGCCGAAGTCGGCGTCGCGGGTGCCGACCAGCGCGTGGAAGCGCGTGTAGGCGTCCTCGCAGCGCTGCGCGTAGAGATGCAGGCGCAACCACGGGTCGAGGCGCTTGGGCTTCTCCGGCACCTTCGGCAGCTTCTTCTTCAGCGCCTTGACCTCGTCCTGGATCGCCTTGCGCGCGTCGCTCTCTTCCGGCCAGGTCGTCGACCGCAAGGTGAACGCGAAGCGGAAGTGCGCGGTCTCGAGCCACAGGATGCGGTTCTCGCCGAGCACCTTGTCGATGTCGGTGGTGCGATGCCCGTCGGCCCAAGCGAATGGGGCGTGGGACACGACCCCCGCCGCCTTCTTCGCGGCCTGGTCGCCGTCGGTGTAGGGATCGCGCGCGGCGACCTTGCTGACTTCGTCTTCGTCTTTGACCGGCGGCTTGTCCTGAGCGGCCAGCATCGAGCACAACAGGAACAAGCAGACCCAGCGGAGGAGCGTCGGCATGGTCTTCGCGTCGCAAACAACCACAGTCATCGGCAGGGACCGCGGGCCCCGGCGACCACCGCCGGGGCCCACGATCAGCCGGTCACCTCACCGCGTCGGGTTTCGGCTCGCTGGCCGGTTTGTCACCGGCCGTCGGCTGAGCAGCCTTCGCGTCGCCAGCCTTGGGCTCGGGGGACTTCGGCGCCCCCTTGGACTTGCTGTGCTTGTCGCCCAGCGGCATGTCGCGCAGCGCCAGTTCGCGCAGCTCCTTCTCGCGCGCCCGCAGCTTCGTGCGCGCCTTCTCGACCTTCGCCAGGTCGGCGTCGAAGTCCTTGAGTCGCGGCGAGCGCGGCCCGTTCTTCTCCGTCTCCTTGTCGATGCGGACCTTGATGGCCTGCTCGTCGATGTCGAGCTTGTCGTATTGGCCCAGCAGTTGGCGGAGCTCCTTGAGCGCATCCTTCGCGCTCTCGGCATAGCAGCGGTCGAGGTAGGACAACATCGTCGTCCACAGCTCGGACTGCGGTTGGTCACCCGGCAACTCGCGCCGGTTGCTGCCATCCGGGTCGGCGAAGAAAAGGTGCGGGATGCGATCCCCAGCCTTCTCGCGCGTCCACAGGTTGGCGAACGGGTGCTTCTCGTCGAGCACGTTGGGCGGCAGCTTGATGCACCGGAACCACTGCGCCAGCAGGACCGTCTGCTCGTTGTCGAGCGAACGGCTCAGCAGCGCATGGTCAGTGCCCTTGCACCGCTCGCACTCGCGGAGGATCAGCATCGGTCGCTTGTCGCCGTCGGCGACGTAGACGAACGCTTGTTCCGCCGGCAAGGCGCGCTCGACCTGGACTGCGGACGTCTGCCCGGAAGGAGACGGCGACGATCCACCCGTGACCGGCTTGTAGACCGGATACACCCAGGTGATCTCGAGCAGCTTCTTCGAGGTCTTGCCGCGACGGAAGTCGAGAGGAATGCCACCTCCTCCACCGCCACCGCCGGCAGCTGGAGTCGGAGCACCCGTTACAGGAGTGGGAGCCCAACTGGGTCCCGAGCTACCGCCTCATCATTGTGGGGCGGCAGGACGCGCCAGCGTCATGGCCGCGAGCGCCATGAGGGCGGAGACGTAGGTCTTGCGGAGCATGTTTCTCCAGCGTTCGAGGGACAGGCCGGCGCACTCTATCGCCGTCGTTCCTTGGAGCAACCACAGCGGGACACGATCCCGTACCATTGACGGCCACCTGGCCAGGCGACACGCTCCCGCCCGCGGCCGGTCGTTCCCCAGTGCCGCCCTTCCCAACGTGAATTCGATCGACTCCGAGCCCCGTCCGCCCGCCTCCACCGACTCCTGGGAAGGCATCCTGGAGACCCTGCGCCGTCGCTATCCCGGCCAGAAGGACAGCGTTCTCTTCTGCATCTACAAGCTGCAGCACAACCCAGACCTGACGCTCAGGGATTTCGCTGCCGAGGCGAAGCTCTATGGCATCCCGACCGCCGGCAGGGCGCTGCACTCGGCGCGGCAATTGCTCGGCCTGATCAAGGAAGCTCCGGCCCCAACTCCCATGCTCGAGGAGTTGCCTGTGTCCCGTCGACGCCGCGAACGCACGCCGGAGCCCGACGACGGCGGCGCCTCGATCGAGACCAAGGTCCTGGCCGCGGTGCGCCAGATCCAGTCGGCCGCCAGCGGCGAAGCCGAGCAGCTGCGCGCTGCCATCCGGCAGGCGATCGCCATCCTGCAACGCGCCGTCGGCGAGTGACCGCGGCCCGCCGCGCGGCCCACAGGGAGCGGCATCAGCCGCGGTGGCGTGCCTGCCGCTGCGCCCCGTGCGAGGCACGAACGGACGCCTGCCGCTCGCCTTGCACGTAAGGCCGCAAGAACTCCGGCCAATCGTGGCGCGCACAGCGCTCGTAGTCGGCGGCCAGCGCCCTGCCGACCTCGTCAGCGGTGCAGCCAGACTGCTCGACCAGCCACTGCCACAGCAGCGCCGCCAGCCGGTGCAGCGCGATGCCGGCGGTCTGCCGCGTCGTCGTGTGCAGCCAGCGCGCGAATGCGTGGAAGCGCGCGTAGGCCGACTCGCCGCGCAGCAGCAGCGGCAGCGTCGCGTTCCAGTTGCCGCTGTTGCCGACCAGGTCCCAGTAGCGCGCGAACCGCTTCATGCCCTGCATCGCCGCGAACGGCACCGCCGCCGTCTGCACGATTTCGTACGGCGGCTCCGCCGCGTACCGCATGCCGTGCTCCTGGTCGTGGCGCACGATCGGCGTGCCGCGCAACCGCTTCAGCACGCCGACCTGGATCTCGTGCGGCCCCATCGCCCACAGCCGGTCGAAGCCGTGCGCGAACGTTGCTTCGTCCTCGCCGGGCAGGCCGACGATCAGGTCGGCGTGCACGTGCGCCGTCGTACGTTCGCGCAGGAACGCCAGGTTGTCGGCCATGCGCGCCACGTCCTGGCGCCGGCTGATGCGCAGCGACGTCGCGTCGTCGAGCGTCTGCACACCGACCTCGAACTGCAGCGCCCCCGGCGGGAACGCGGCGATCTCGGCGCGCAGTTCGTCGGGGAGACGGTCGGGCACCAGTTCGAAGTGCAGGAACATGCCTTCGCACCAACGCTCGCGGAAGAACCGCAGGATCGCGGTCGCGGTGGCGATGCCGAGGTTGAACGTGCGGTCGACGAACTTGAAGTGGCGCACGCCCCGCGCCAGCAGCCGTTCCATCTGGGCGAGGAACGGCCCGGTGTCGGCCTTGCGCACCGGCACGTCGAGCGCCGACAGGCAGAACTCGCAGGTGAACGGACAACCGCGCGAGCTCTCGACGTAGACG
>JBILEY010000360.1:0-5626 GCA_044351865.1 Planctomycetota bacterium
TCGCTTGCCGGCCGTATGAGCGCTTCGCCGTTTCGTCACGTCCTGCCCGCGATCACCACGCCGTTTCGCGCCGACGACACGGTCGACCACGAGTTCCTCGGCAAGCATGCGCGCTGGCAGCTGGCCGCCGGTTGCCGCGGCGTGATCCCGCTCGGTTCGCTCGGGGAAGGGGCGACGCTCGACCAGGACGAGAAGGTCGCGATCCTGCGCACGTTGGTCGCGGCGTGCGGCGACGCGCCGGTGCTGCCGGGCATCGCGGCGCTGAGCACGCGGCAAGCGGTGGCGCTGGCGAAGGCCGCCGAACAGGTCGGCTGCCGCGGGCTGATGGTGCTGCCCGCCTACGTGCACAAGGGCGAGCTGCGCGAAGCGATCGCGCACGTCGGCGCGGTGCTGCAGGCGACGAAGCTGCCGTGCATGCTCTACAACAACCCGCCGGCCTACGGCACCGACTTCACGCCGCCGGCGATCGCCGAACTGGCGCAGCGGCACGCGAATCTCGTCGCGGTCAAGGAGTCGAGCGGCGATGCGCGGCGCGTGACGGCGATCAAGGCGCTGGTCGGCGATCGGCTCGACGTGCTGGTCGGCATGGACGACATGGTCCTCGAAGGTGTCGCTGCCGGCGCCGTCGGCTGGGTCGCCGGCCTCGTCAACGCGTTCCCGCGCGCCTCGGTGCGCCTGTTCGAACTGGCGAGTGCCGGCCAGCGTGAGCAGGCCGCCGCGCTGTATCGCTGGTTCCTGCCGCTGCTGCGCCTCGACACCGTGCCGGAGTTCGTGCAGCTGATCAAGCTGGTGCAGCACCAGGTCGGCCAGGGCGACGAACGAGTGCGCGCGCCGCGCACCGTGGCGCACGGCCCGCTGCGCGAACAGGCGCTGGCGGTGATCCGCACGGCGCTGCAGAACCTGCCGGCGGAGGCCCGCTGATGCCGGTGCGCGGCCAGCACGTCGTCGCCGGGGCGTTGCAGGCGGGCAGCGGCGGCGAGGCGTTCACCGCGATGGATCCGCACGGTGGCGGGGCGCTGGCTCCGAGCTACCACGACGCGACGTCGGCGCAGATCGACGCTGCGTGTGCCGCGGCCGGTGCTGCCGCTCTGCCGTTCGCGGCGACGACGCCGGCGCAACGGGCGTCGCTGTTGCGGGCGATCGCCGACGGCCTGCTGCAGCTCGGCGACGAACTGCTGCAGCGCTACAGCGCCGAGACGGCGTTGCCGGCCGCACGCGCGAACGCCGAACGCGGCCGCACCGTCGGCCAGCTGCTGCAGTTCGCCGCACTGCTCGACGACGGCTCGTGGGTCGAGGCCCGCATCGACCGCGCCGAGCCGCAGCGCCAGCCGCAAGCGAAGCCCGACCTGCGCTCGATGCTGGTGCCGCTCGGTCCGGTCGCGGTGTTCGGGGCCTCCAACTTCCCGCTCGCCTACTCGGTCGCCGGCGGCGACACCGCGTCGGCGCTCGCGGCCGGATGTCCGGTGGTGGTGAAGGGCCATCCGGCGCACCCGGGCACCAGCGAACTGGTCGGCGCGATGGTCGCCGCCTGCGTGCAGAAGCTCGGCCTGCCGGCGGGCACGTTCTCGCTGCTGCACGGCCGATTGCCGGCGACCGGCGCGCGCCTCGTGCAGCATCCGGCGATCGCCGCGGTCGGCTTCACCGGCTCGTACGGCGGTCGTGCGTTGTGCGACCTCGCGGCGGCGCGGCCGCTGCCGATCCCGGTGTTCGCCGAGATGGGGTCGATGAACCCGGTGGTCGTGCTGCCGCAGGCCCTCGCGGCGCGTGGCCCGCAGATCGCCACCCAGCTGGCGGCGTCGGCGACGTTGGCGATGGGGCAGTTCTGCACCAGCCCCGGCCTCGTCGCCTGGGTCGACGGTCCCGGCGGCGACGCGTTCGCGGCGGCGCTGCGGCAGCAGCTCGCCGCCAGCAGTGCCGGCCCGGCGGTGCACCCGACGATCCGCGGCAACTACGAACGAGCGCTCGCCGAGGTCGCGACGCTGCCGGTCGAAGTCGCCGCCCGCGCCAGCGGGGCGAGTGCGGCGGCGACGGCGGTGTGCCCGACGCTGCTGTCGGCGCGCGCCGACGTGGTGCTGGCGACGCCGCGCTTGCGCAGCGAGATCTTCGGCCCGGCGGTGCTGGCGGTGCGTTGCCGCGATCGCGGCGAGCTCGCGGCGCTGGTGGCGACGCTGCACGGCCACTTGACGGCCACGATGCACGGCGACGGCGACGACTTCGCCGCGTTCGCCGACGTTGCGGCCGCGCTGCGGCAACGCGTCGGCCGGTTGATCGCCAACGGTGTGCCGACCGGCGTCGAAGTGTGCCCGGCGATGGTGCACGGCGGCCCGTGGCCGGCGGCGAGCGACGCGCGCTTCTCGGCGGTCGGCACCACGTCGATCCGGCGCTGGGTGCGGCCGGCGTGCTGGCAGGACTGGCCGCACGAGCAGTTGCCGCCGGAGCTGCAGGACGACAACCCGCGGCGCATCCGCCGCATGGTCGACGGCGTCTGGGTGCCGTGAGCGGGGCCGGTGGAGCAGCTCGCCCTGGGGGCGAGCAGGCTCAGCGCACGAAGAACTCGTAGCCCTTGCTGCTGGCGAGGCCGACCGGCGACAGCGCGTCGATCGCCAGCAGCTGGAAGTAGAACGGCACCGTCGCCAGCGTCGGATCGTTCGGGATCGGCAGGTTCCACGTGCTGTGGCCGACCTGCCCGGTCTGGCCGCCGAACACGAACGGCAGCAGCGCGAACGCGTCGAGGTGCCACGGCAGGCCGGAGAACGACAGCGCCGGTTCGAACGACGCGTAGCCGTAGGTGACGATGCCGAGGTTGCCGGCGTCGCCGCCGACGAGGCCGAGCTTGAAGTCGAAGTTGCCCGGATACGACGGCACGGTGTCGATCAGGAACGGCGCCGCGCCGCTCGCGAAGTCCGGACCGAACACCCGCGGTGGCGCCACCACGGCGCTGCGCAGGTCCGGGTGGTCGAACGGCGGCAGCCGCAGCGCCGCGCGCTGGTCGGTGAGGCCGGTGCGCACGAACTCGAGGATCGTCGCCACGTCGTTCTGGGTCACGCCGAGCTGGTTCAGCGGCAGCATGAACGGGTCGAGGTTGCTCGTGTCGACGCCGCCGCCGACGAAGTAGACGTTCTGCAGCGAGTTCGGGTCGGTCCACTGCGCCGGGTCGCCCAGTGCTGGGCTCTGGCCGTTGTGGAACAGTCGCGGCCGCAGGCCGGCATTGCGCAGCGTCGGCGTCTTGAACGCCGCGTAGTCCTCGGGGACCGGACTGATGGCGCCACGGCCGACGTCTTCGACGGCGAAGCGCAGCCCGAGGTTGTGGTAGAGGTCGTCGGAGAACAGCGGATCGGTGTGGCAGGCGCCGCAGCGGCCGATGCTCTGGAACAGCTGCCAGCCGGTCTTCTCGACCTGGTTCATCGCCGACGTCTGGCCGGCGACGAAGCGATCCCACGGCGTGTCGTCGGGGATCAGGACGCGCTCGTACGACGCGATCGCGTAGGCGATGCGGGCGGCGGTGATCGCCGGGTCGCCGAACGCCATCGTGAACAGCGCCGGATACGACGGGTTCTGCTGCAGCGCCGCCTGCATGTCGGCCGGGATCGCGCTGGCGAGGCGCAGCGGCGTCGCCTGCTGCAGCTTGCTGCGCACGTCGTTCCAGGTGCGGCCTTCGCGCCCCATCTCGATGGCGCTGAGGATCGGGCCGACCGCCTGGCTCTCGAGGGCGCCGCCGAACGGGATCAGCATGAAGCCCGTCTCGGGGTCGTCGAACTGCGACGACGCGCGGCCGTCCCAGAACAGTTCGAGGTGGTAGGCCGCCGCCAGCGTCGTCGGCGAGGTGCGCGGGGTCACCTGCGTCTTCAGGCCGAACGTCGGGCTCGGCTTGAAGTCGCCGTTGGTCGCCTGGCGGACGATGCCGGCCGAGGCGCGGATGTCGTCGCTGGTGCCATAGAGGCCATCGGGGCCGGGGTGCATGCCGCGGTCGAGGCGCCCGTCGGAGCCGCCGAACTCGGGCAGGTGGCAGGTGCCGCACGCCACCGAGTCGTCGCTCGACAGCTGCTCGTCCCAGAACAGGATCTTGCCGAGCATGACCTTCTCGGGGGTCAGCGGGTTCTCGACCGGCACGTAGGGTTGGCCGAGCGGGGTGAACTGGGCGAGCAGGCCAGCGCAGGGGGTGAGGGCGGCGAACAGGACGCGGAGCAGCATGGGTTCGGGAGAGGGTGTTCGCGGGGCCGCGGAAGTGTAGCTGGCCGCGGCGATCGAGGACGTCGTTGCGGTGGCACTGGGCCGAGGTGCGCGGTCGGGGGGCGGTTCGTCGTCAGCCGCCGAACAGTTGCGTCCAGGTCGCCGCATCGCGGCCGAGGCCGGTGCGGCCATGGTTGCCGAGCATGTTGCGGTGGTGGCCCGGGCTGTGCCACCAGGCGGTGATCGCGCCGGGGCCCGTCTCCTGGCCGGCGGCGATGTTCTCCGAGCTGGCGCTGGTGCCGAACTTGCCGGCGCGTTCGCCGAACGTGCGCTTGCCGGGGACCGGCGACGTGTGGTCGAAGAAGCCGAGCTTGACCATGTCGCGCGAGTGGTCGCGCGCGGCGTCGCCGAGCTTCAGGTCGATGCGCACCATCGGCAGACCGAGCAGGTAGCGCAACACGTTCAGCGCCCGCGTGCCGGCGTACTCCTCGCGGTCGATCTTGCCGCGCAGCAGCGCGTTCTCCTGCACGGTGCGGCGGTCGCGCGCCGACAGCGGCAGGCCGAGCAGCAGCCATTCTTCGAACTCGGCGTCCAGTTGCTCGGGAGCCAGCGGGGCGTCGGGCGGCGGCGTCTTCTCGAGGTGCTTCTGCGCATCGGGGTTGATGTCGAAGCCGTCGAGCATCGCCACGTAGAGCGCGAACCACTCGGCGAGCTCGCGGCGCTCCTGCTTGCGTGCGGCGAGGGCGGTGGTGATCTGGGCATCGGTGGCCAGCACCTGTTCGGGTGTCGGCAGCAGCACGCCGCGCAGCTCGTCGAGCGCCGGGTCGAGCTCGCGCACGATCATCTCCTTGCTGAGGTCCTGCCGGCGGGTGACGGCGCGCTGCAGCGTGCGCAGTTCTTCGACGCGGGCCTCGGCGTGTTTGTCGACGCGCTTCAACACGGTCGCGCTGGCGCGCTCGACGTCCTTGGCGAGCTGGTCGCAGGCCTTGGTGTGCTTGTCGAGTCGCGCGAGGAACGCGCTGCGCAGCAGGTCGGACGCTTGCAGCCGGACCGACGTGCTCTGGAAGCGCAGCGGCTCCGACGCGGCGGTGGCCGCGGCGACGGTCAGGTCGGCCGCGCGCAGTTGGGCGAGCAGCGCCTGCGGGTTCGGGGCGTCCTGCGGTTGCTGTGCCGGCAGAGCCAGCGTCAGCAGCAGCGACACGATCGGGAGGAGGAACGAGCGGCGCGGGGCCGCGGTGGTGGCTGCGATCACTTCGTCGCTCACTTCTTCGGCCCCGGCGGCGTCCAGTTGGGGTTCTTGTTGAGCCAGCGCTGCCACTCGGCGAACGCGCCGTGCGTCTGGCCGGTCATCTTCTGCAGCACCGCGACCCACTTGCCCTCGCATGCCTTCAGCGTCTTGCGAGCGACCTGCGGCTGCAGCGGGATCGGCTGGCTGGCGTCGACGGGGTCCGCCGTC
>JBILEY010000066.1:0-17657 GCA_044351865.1 Planctomycetota bacterium
TCGGCCAGGTCCGCCAGGGCACGCAAGGCGTCGTCACGGGACGTCGGGGACATCGAGTCAGGGTAGCACGGGCAGTGGCGCTCCGCCCGAAGCGCCGGCGCCCCCGCATCCGCCCGGTGGCACCGCCGCCCCACACCCTGCCCGAAGTCCCCGCGGATTCCGCGTGCGCCGGCCGGCGAACGGCTCTTCCCAAGGCACAGCCATGCGCACGTCGTCCCCCTTCGCCCCCACCCTGCAGCGCCACTTCGTCGTGCGCTTCCGGGCTGCGGCTTGCCGGCCTGCCGGCCCCGGGCAGAATCAGCGCTCCCTCGCCGACGTTCCGTTCTTGGACGACAACACCCGCAACCTGGTCAGCCGCGCCCTCGAACAGGATCGCGACGCCGTCGACCTGCTGTTCCAGCGCTACCGCGATCGCCTGCGCGCGGCGCTGCGCAAGCTGATCGGCCCGAAGTACCGCCTGCTGCTGGCGGACAGCGAGGACGCGACGCAGGACGCGATCCTGTCGGCGCTGCGGCGGCTGCACCTGTTCGAGTACCGCGGCGACGGCTCGTTCCTGGCCTGGCTGCTGAAGGGCGCCGAGTACGAGATCGTGCGCCGCATCCGCGCCCTGGAGACGCAGAAGCGCAGCGCGCACGGCGGGCTGGTGCACCTCGACGAAGACGTCGAGCAGGTGGTCGCCAACAAGGACGCGACGCCGTCGCAGGTGCACGACGAGACCGAGCTGGCCGAACGCATCCGCTTGGCGCTGCAGCAGCTGCCCGATCGCGAGCGCGAGATCATCGTGCTGCGCCGCTACCTCGAACTGGACACCGACGAGATCTGCGCCGAGATGGGCCTGCCGACCGAAGGCGCCGTGCGCGCCCTGCTGTCGCGTGCGCAAGCGCGCCTGTCCGGCCTGCTGTCGCGGCAGCAAGGAGCCTGACGTGCGCGACGAGCGCGACGTCGCCGCCGCCACGCCGGCCGCAGACGCGAGCCAGCGCACCAGTGTGCAGCAGGCGGTCGAGCAGTTCGTCGAACTGCACTCGACCGGTGCGGCGCCCGACGCGAAGACGTTCGCGGCGCGCTTCACCGAGGACCTGCGGCCGCTGATCCTCGCGCAGGTGCGCGAGTTCCTGGCCTTCGACGGCCTGCTCGGGCATCAGGAGTGGAGCGAGCCCGCGGCGCCGAAGGACGGCACCGCGGTGGCGGGCAGCGGCACCGAAGGCGCGGACGTCGGCGGCAGCAGCGGCGGCCAGATCGGCCGCGTGTTCGGCGACTTCCTGATCCAGGAGGAACTCGGCCGCGGCGGCATGGGCGTCGTCTACCTGGCGCAGCAGCGCTCGCTGCACCGCCGCGTCGCGTTGAAGGTCATGGCGGCCGGTCTCACGCTCAGCAAACGCCACGTCGAACGCTTCCGCCGCGAAGCGGCCGCCGCGGCGCAACTGCGCCATCCGGCGATCGTCGCCGTGCACGCGCTGGCCGAGGTCGACGGCACGTTCGCGCTGGCGATGGACTACGTCGCCGGCAGGAACCTCGCCGACATCCTCGACGACCTGCGGCTGCAGAACGGTGCGGCGTCGAGCGACGAAGCGGACGCGGCGACGAAGCGCAAGCCGCTGGCGGTCGAAGGCACGCTGGGCCTGGCGCCGGAGAAGGGCTATGTCGCCGAGTGCGCGATGTTCGTGGTGCAGCTCGCGTCGGGACTCGCGGCGGCGCACCAGGCCGGCATCGTGCATCGCGACCTGAAGCCGCGGAACCTGATGCTCGACGACCGCCGCCAGGTGCGCCTGCTCGACTTCGGCCTCGCCAAGTCGCTCGGCGAAGGCAGCATCTCGATGTCGGGCGAGATCACCGGCACCGCGCACTACATGAGCCCGGAGCAGACGCTGGCCAAACGCGTCGCCGTCGACCACCGCGCCGACATCTGGGCGCTGGGCGTCATTCTCTACGAGATGCTGACGCTGCAGCGGCCGTTCGACGGCCGCAACCTGCAGCAGGTCGTCTACGAGATCTGCTTCCGGGAGCCGCTGGCGCTGACCAGGAAGAACCCGAAGGTCCCGCGCGACCTCGCGACCATCTGCCAGAAGGCGCTCGAGAAGGACCCGCAGAACCGCTACCAGACGGCGGCCGAGTTCGAAGCCGACCTGCAGCGTTTCCTGCGTTGGGAGCCGATCCACGCCGAGCCCGCCGGGCCGATGACGCGGCTCGCCAAGTGGACGCGGCGGCACCGCACCGAGACCACGATCGCCGCCCTGCTCGCCGCCGGTTGCGTCGTGCTGCTGGCGATCGGCTTCTGGCGCGGCCAACGCGCCGACCAGCTGCTGCGAGATGCGGAGCAGGTCGCCGAAGCGGGCAAGTTCGAAGACGCCTGCGCGCTGGCCGAGCAGGCGCTGGCGCTGCGCAACGACGCGGCGACGCGCGAACGCTTGCGCGCCTACGGCGAAGCCGGCAAGCGCATCGAGGCCGAGACCGCGGTGCAAGCCGGCCTGAGCCGCGAGCTGATCGAACGCGACCGCGAACTGGCGATCCAGGTGGCGCTGGCCGCCGACCAGCGACACACGACGGCGTTGACGCGCTCGACGGTGCTGGCAGCGCTCGGCAGCGGCCAGACGGTGCGCACGTTGCGCGCCGACGGCGACACGCCGGCCCCAGGTGGCCTGCGCGGCATCGCCAGCAGTGCCGACGGCCGGCTGGTCGCCACCTGCGGTTACGCCGACGGCGCGATCCGCTTGTGGGACCCGGCGACCGGCGCGCTGCGGGCTGTGCTGCAGGGCCACCGCGACAAGGTGCCGGTCGCCGGCATCGCGTTCTGTGGCGACGTGCTGTGGTCGGCGAGCACCGACCAGACGCTGCGCAGCTGGCAACTGCCGGCGGGCACGCCACTGCGCACGCTGTCGTTGCCGGGGGCGGCGGCGCGGCTCGACGTCGACCAGGCGAGCACGCGGGCGCTGGTGTCGTGCGTGATGTCGCAGCGCGGCGAACATCGCCTGCAGGCGTTCGACCTGGTGAAGGGCGAAGCGATCGGGCCGCCGTTCGAGAGCCCGCAGGTGCTCGCCGCCGCCGCCTTCAGCGCCTGCGGCAACTTCGCCGCCTGCTGCCGCGGCTCGCACGACACGCTGGCGGTGTGGCGCACGGTCGACGGGACGGCGGTGCGCGTGCCGGTGCTGGAGCAACCGCAGGCGCGCGTGCGCTTCCTCGCGTTCGCGCCGGACCGCGCCGTGCTCGCCGTCGCCGTCGATCGCAGCGTGCTGCTGTACGACCTGGCGACGGGCACGTGCATCGGCCGCGCCGCGCACAGCGGCGAAGTGACGACGCTGGCGTTCGAAGGCAAGGGCCAGCGGCTGCTGTCCGGTTCGCGCGACGGTACCGCGCGCGTCTGGGAGCTGCCGCGCGACGGTGCGGGCGCACTCGCCGGTGCCACCGCGGCGCTGCGCGAAGTGGCGACGCTGCTCGGCCACACCGGCTCCGTCGAACGCGTCGCCTTCGCCGCCGACGGCCTCCTGGCACTGACCGCGACCGGCAGCCAGGCCGGCGAGCTGCGCCTGTTCGACGTCGCGCCGGGCCGCACCAACGCCGGTACCGCGGTGCGGCGCTACGAGGTCGGGCCGTCGATCGAGTCGGTGGCGCTGCTGCCCGACGGCCGCGGCGCCGTGGCACTCGCCGGCCGGGCACTCGCCGGCCGGGCGCGCGCGCTGGTGTGGGACTTCACCGGCGACCGCGGCGTCGTCACCATGCGCCAGCCCGGCGAAGTGCCGGCGGTGGCGTTCGCGCCGAACGGCGACTGGCTGTTCACCGCCGGCGACGATCGGCGCCTGCGCGCCTGGTCGTGCAAGGACGGCCGTCACGCCTGGATCGGCGAACCGTTCGAACGGCCGCTGCAGCGGCTCGCGGTGGCGCCGAACGGCGAGACGCTCGCGACGACGACGACCTCGGGCGACGTGCACCTCGTGCGCGGCGGCGACGGCGCGCCGCTGCGCACGCTCGCCAAGGGACTCGGTCCACAGCTGGCCGTGTGCTTCGTCGACGACGGCCGCACGCTGCTGCTGTTCGGCAACGACGGCGACCGCGGTGTCGTGCGCAGCCTGCCGAGCGACGGCGGCGCCGCCGCGGTGCGCGTGACGCTCACCGGTCCACTGCTGGCCGGCGACGTCGGCCCGGATGGCCGCACGCTGGCCACGATCGTGCGCGACAGCGCGGTCGTGCAGCTGTGGACGCTGCCGGCCAGCGGCGACGGTGCCGCCGCGCCGCGCGCCGAACTGCGCACCGGCCAGAAGGGGCTGACCTCGGTGCACTTCGCCGGCCAGGACACCGTGCTCGTCGCTGCGCGCGACGGCAGCATCGTGCAGTTGCACCTGGACGGACGCGAACTGGCGCGCTGCCGCGGCGACCTGCCGGTGGCGTTCGCGATCGCCGCGCCCGACGGCGAACACCTCGTCACCGGCGGCGCCGAAGCCCACCTGTGGCGGCTCGGCGATCGCAGCGACCACCTGTGGTTCCGCGGCCACCGCGCCAGCGTCGTCGACGCGGCGTGGAGCCCCGACGGCGCCTGGCTCGCGACCTGCTCGGCCGATGGCACGACGTGCATCTGGCCACGGGATCCCGTGGCCACGGCCCGACGTCTACCCTTGCGCACCCCCACCGACGCCGAGCGCCAGAAGTACGGCCTGCCCGGCGATCCCGCACCACGCTGACTTCCCTGCTCGGACCGACACCATGAACGCTCTTCCACGCACGCTGCTGGCGCTCCCGCTCGCCTTGCTCGCCGCCGCCGCCCTCGGCCAGGAGAAGCCGCCGCCGTGGTGGGGCGTGCAGCACGAGGTCGGCATCAGCCTGTTCTGGAACTTCGACACGCCGTTCGTCGCCGGCCAGCCGCCGGCACCGACTGCCGTGGTCGCCGCCGCGCCTTGGTACAACCCGGCCGAGACGTCGTGGACGGCGCCCTCGAACGCGGTGTGGATCCCGACCTTGAACGGCCACGTCGGCGTGCTCGGCCTCGTCGGCGGCGGTGCCCCGACCAGTGCGCTGCTGAAGCTGAAGGTCGACAACGATCCGCACCTCGACTGGGTCAAGATCTTCTGGTTCCAGTTCGACGCGTTCGAAGGCAGCAGCGGCGAGATCAAGAAGGCGATCGAGCAGGACCTCGCCAACTACAAGCGTTCGTCGGTCAGCGAGAAGGTCGAGTCGCTCGGCAACGGCTGGGAACGCATCACCGTCGAAGCGCAGCTCTATCCGCAGCCCGACGACGAGACGATCGAGTGGACGTTCCTCGAGAACGCGTTCGGCACGGTCGGCATCGACAACCTGTACGTGAACAGCAAGTGCGTGCAGCCCGGCGCCGACGAGAAGGGCAAGGCACTCGGCGAGCGCGACGGAGCGCTGATCGACCTGACGCAATCGACCGGTGCCGCCTGCACCGCGGTCGCGGTCGTCGAAGGACCGGCGCCGACGTTCGCGCGCAGCTACTGGGTGGCGACGCGCGGTGCCACGACCACGGCGTCGCACACGATCGTGCAGCTGAACGCCGTCGGCACGGTGGTGCAGACGACGACGCTGCCCGACAACGGCACCACGGTGCCGCTCGGCCCGGGCGACCTGACCGTCGCCGACCTGCCGGTCGCCGCCGGCACCACGCAGCGCTTCGTCTACGCGCTCGTCGACCGCCGCCCCGCCGGCGGCAACGTCGTGCTGGAGGCGCTGAACCTCGCCGGCTCCCTGGTGCCGGCGCGCGATGTCGTGCTGGCGGGCTTCCCGCTGCCGACGGGCCAACCCTTCGGCCTCACCTACGACTCGACCGGCAACCTCGGCAACGGCTCGTTCTGGATCACCGGCAATGACGGTGGCGGCCAGGGCCAGGCGGTCGAAGTCAGCCGCACCGGCCTCGTGCTCGACGTGCGGCCGGTGCCGAGCGACTGCGTCGGCCTCGGCTACGACGAGGACCTCGGGTTCTTCTACGGCTTCAGCCGGGCCGTGCGTGCGAGTCCGAACGGGCCGGTGCGCGTCAACGGCTTCGAGTGGTCGGGCTACGACTTCCAGCTCACCGGCGTGCAGTTCTGTGGCGACCTGACGATCCCGAACGGCGCTGGCTCGCGCGGCGGCGTCGCCCTGAGCCTCGACGCCTACCGTCCGTCGGGCACGCCGACCTCGGAGCTGCGCCTCGCCTGCGTCGTCGACGTGCCGGCACAGGGCCGGCAGTTCCTGTACGAACTGGCGGCGCCGTACCGCTTCGGCTGGAGCCAGTTCGGCCGCTGCGGCATGCGCGGCGGCGCGCCGTTCCTCGGCAACACCGGCTGGCAGGTGACCCTGAGCGGCGTGCCGAACGCCGTCGCCGCGTCGATCGTGCTCGGCTTCAGCAACACCACCTACCAGGGCGTGCCGCTGCCGATCAACCTCGCCGTGCTCGGCATGCCGGAGAGCTGGATCTCGGTGGCGATGGACGTCACCGGCAGCCCGATGCTGCCCAGTGGCGCCGGCGAGTTCACGATGCCGGTGCCGATCCCGCCGACCGCGGCGCTGGCCTACGCGCCGATGTTCTTCCAGTGGATCCTGCTCGACCCCAACGTGCCGGGCCTGCTGGCGGCGTCGACGGCGGGCAAGACGGTGCTGTATCCGTGAGGGCGCCGGCGCCGCCCGGCGCCGTCAGCGCTTCTCGCCGCCGCCAGCCCCACCACCACTGCCGGTGCCACTGCCGCCCGCGGGCTTCGGCGGCTCCTTCGGCTCGGACGCCTTGTCACCCGGCGACACGGCCTTCTGCTCCGCCGCCTTCGCCTTCAGCCGCTGCAGTCGCTCCTGGTGCAGCTTCGGCATCGCGCGGTGGAACACGAACTCGACCTCGGTGTCCGGTGGCGGCACCAGCTTGGTCATCCACCAGTTCTGGTCGTCGCGCGCGTTCGCGTGCACCATGGTGCCGAGATGGTTGTCGGGCGTCAGGTAGCAGACGCTGACGAGGTTGCCTTCGAAGTCGGCGACGTACACTTCCGGCTCGTCGCGGTACAGCTGCGCCAGGCGCCCACCGAGGTAGATCCACGAGCAGTCGACCACGGGCTCGCCGCTCGTGCGGTCGAACAGCAGGTCCTCGACGCAGTGCTCGACGACCTTGCCCTTCTCCGTCGCGCCACCAGCCCCCGGAGCGCCATCCTCGCCGACGCGCCAGCGCACCGTCATCCAGAACGGCTCGCCCTGCGGCGGCGTCACCACCAGCGGGTCGGCGCCCTTCTGCATCTCTTCGAGCGTCGGCGGCGGGTTCTTCTCGACGTAGGTCGCGTTCTTGCCCTGCTTCAGCCCGAGCATCAGCAGCGCCGCGTTCAGCACGCTCGGCTTCGCTTTGGTGACGAAGATCGCCTCGTGGCGTTTGCCCTTGCGATGGATCAGCAGGTACTCGATCGGGTCCTGCGGCTGGTTGACGACGGCCTTGACGGCGATCGTGCCGGCGGCGGCGTCGTAGGTGATGCCCTCAGCCTGCAGCTGCTTCTGCACTTCGGCGAGCACGGCATCGGCCTTCGGATCCTGCTTGCCGGTGTCGGGCGCCTTCGGCTCCTGCGGTGCCGGTTTGACGACGACGGGCTTCGGTTCGCTCTGCTGCGCCGGAACGGCGACCAGCAGCAACAACGAGGACAACAGGGCGCGGGCGATCATCGCAGGGTCTCCGGGGTCTTGAAGGTGTCGAGGGTAGCGAGCGTGCCGGCGTCGTGGCCGGCGAACTCGCGGATGCCGTGCAGGGCGGCGCGCAGCGCCGCGGCGTCGCGGGCGGCGACCGCCGCGTGGGCCATCGCCACGTAGGGCCGTGCCGACAGCGCGGCCCACGGATCGACGCCGGCACCGGGATCGCGTTCGCCGAGGAACACGCGCGCGTGCGCGCGCTGGCTCGGCAGGCGCAACAGACCGGCGATCGCCGCGCGCATCGCGTCGACCGCGGGCTCGCCGCGCCGCAGCCGGGCGTCGCCGAGGAACCGATCGGCCGGGCCACGCAGCGCGCGGTCGTCGCTGCGCAACAGCGGCGACAGACGTTCGCCGAGCCGCTGCAGCAACGGCGGTTCGATGGTCAGCGTGCGCCAGAACACCAACAAGCGCTGCGGTGCGATCTTGGCGAGCCGTGGATCGGCAGCGAGGTCGGCGAGCACGGCCGCGAACGCCGCGTCGACCGCGTCCGGATCGGCGCCGCGCAGGCGCTGCGCGATCGCCGTCACCAGCGGGAAGCCGCCGGTGCCGTCGGGGAAGCGCTCGGCCGCTTCGGCGTCGCGCGCGGGATCGGTGCACGCCGGCCACAAGAACAGCTCCGCGCACAAGCGCAGGTCGTCGGCAGCGAGCGGCGTCGGCATGCTGCCGAGCGCTTCGTACGGCAACGGCAGCAGGTGCTCGGACAGTGGCCCAGCGGCGACCGCGGCGCGCAGTTCGGCGACCAGTTCGCCGCGTCGCGGGCTCGCCATCAACGCGCGCAAGGCGACATCGCGCAGTTCGTCGACCAGCTCGGCGTGCCGTTCGGCGGTCCGTTCGGCGCTCGGCTCGTCGTTCCGATCACTGCCCCGATCCGCACTGCCCCGATCTTCACTGTCCCGATCGCCCTCCTGCGGTTCGCGCGCTGGCTGGCGCCACAACGCCGCCATCGCCGCCGCGACCTCGGCGTCGGCGACCGCACCCGCGGCCCAGGCGACGAGCTCGACGCGCAGCTCGGCGTCGAGCGAAGAGGCTCCGAGGCCATCGGCGGTGACGCCCGCAGCGGCCAGCAGCTGCCGCGCGGCCACTGCCGGCAGCACCGGCACGTGGTGCGCACAGCGCCGCACGAATCCCGGCGCCGAGGACGTCGCACCCGCGACCAGTTGCTGCACGGCGTCAGCGTCGCCGCGCGTCGCCAACGCCAACAGGATCGCCGCACGGTGCCGTTCTCGGGTGGCCACGTCCTCCGGCCCGCTGGCGGCAGCCGAAGGCGGTGCCGCTGCTGCGTCGGCCGGTGCTGCAGTGAGCGCCGCGAGTTCGTCACGCAGCAGCGCGCCGGCGAACACTTCCGGCCGCCGCGCCAGGCCGTCGGCGATGTCCTCGAAGCGCGAGCTGCGGCGCAGCACCGGCCACGAAGCACGCAACGACGCTTCGTCGCCGCGCTGCACCAGCGCGACCGCGGCCGCCGCCAGGTACTGCCCGTCGGCCGTGGTGGCGGCGAGCAGGTCGCGGACGAGACGGCGGCCGAGTTCGGGCTCGAGGCCACGGCGCCGCGACAACGCCTGCACGACGCGCAGCGCCTGCTGCTCGTCGGTGTCGAGCCAGCGCAGCAGCACGTCCGGCGGGATCGCTTCGACCGCGGCGTCGAGCAGCCGCCGCACGCGCAGCTGGCGTTCGCTGCGCACGGTATCGACGTCGGAGGCGAACTCGAGCATCGCCGGCGTCGCCAGGCGCGCCGCCAGCAAGCCGGTGAACGCGTGTTCGCGGCGCGCCATCGCTTCGTTGGCGTCGGCGAGCAGAGCCTCGAGCCGTTCGCGCCGCGCCGGCACGCGGAGGTGCGGGCCGGCGTGCGGCAACCAGCAGGTCGCCAGCGGCGTCGGATCGTCGAGTGCGGCGGCGACCCGTTCGGCCAGCAACTGCGGTGCGCGCAGCTGCAGGTGGTCGCACAACGCCAGCGCCCGATCGTCGGGCAGCGACACGATCAGGCCGAGCAGCTGCCGCAGCCCCGCCGGCGACAGGCGGTCGAGCAGCGGTGGCACGCGCAGCACGTCGACCGACGAGCTCTGCAGTGCGGCGTGCAGCTTGCCGAGCAGACGATCCGCACTGCGCGCCGGCAGCATGGCCTGCGCCGCGCGCGCGCCATCGGTGATGTCGCCGTCGAGCAGCGCCTGCAGCACCAGGTCCGCCGCTTCGCCCTGCAGGGCCCCGCCGCTGGCGACCAGTGCCAGCAGGCGATCGTCGCGCGCGACCTCGGGCCCGCAGCGAGCCGCGGCCCACGCCACCGCCGCCGGCCGCGGTGCTTGCGCCAGTTCGCGCAGGAACACGCGCGCCGCCCGCGGCGACGCGTCGAGCCCGGCGAACAGGGCCGGCGGCAGCTCGCGCCATTCATGGCGCACGATCGCCGCGGCGGCGCGCGCGACGTCGTCGTCCGAGTCGGCCATCGCCTGCGCCGCCAGCGCCGGCGGCAACGCGCCACGATCCTGCAGCGCGACCAGGGCATCGAGCCGTTCGTCGGTGGAACGCGCGGCCTCGGCGACGATCGTGCACCAACGCGCGATCGCAGCGGCCGGCGCATCCTGCTGTGCTCTGAGCGGCAGCACCAGCAGTGCCAGGGTGCCAAGGAACGACGCCCGCGAGGCCGTCCGCGCCCGCGTCCCGTCGATGCCGCTTCGCGCGCGCTGCATCATCGGCGCAGCTCCTCGGCGATCGCCAGCGGCAGGTCGCTGGCGATCAGGCCCGCTTCGCCGAGCCGCCGCGCGACCCGATCGCCGGCCGCCCCGTGCACGTGCACCGCGAGGCACGCCGCGTCGAACGGCGCCATGCCTTGCGCGAGCAGCGCCCCGAGCAGACCCGCGAGCACGTCGCCGCTGCCGCCGGTGGCCATGCCCGGATTGCCGGTGCGATTGGTGAAGCAACGCACGCCGTCGCCGACCAGCGTGTGGGCCCCTTTCAGCACGACGACACCCCCGCTGCGGGCGCACAAGGCGCGCAACGCCGCTAGGCGATCTCGCTGCACCGCAGCAGTCGTGCAGCCGAGCAGGCGCGCCGCTTCGCCAGGGTGCGGCGTCAGCACCAGCGGTCCGCGCGACGCCAACGCACGGGTCTTCGGCAACGGCGCCAGCACGTTGCAGGCATCGGCGTCGAGCACACGCGGCACGTCCGGCACGGCGAGCAGCGTGCGCACCAAAGCCCGCGTCGACGGCGTGGCACCGAGCCCGGGCCCGGCGACGATCGCCTGGCAACGCGCGGCGGCGGCGCGCACGTTCGCCGCGCTGCGCACGAGCGTCGTCGCACACGGCACCGCCACCGCCAGCACCGGTTGCAGCGCGCGCGGCACCGCGACCTGCACGAGCCCGGCCCCGCCGCGCAACGCCGCGGTTGCCGCCAGCACCGCCGCCCCGGCCATGCCGTCGCTGCCGGCGACGACGAGCACGGTGCCGAACGTGCCCTTGTGGCCGTCGCGCGGACGCTTTGGCAGCAGGGGCACGCGCCGCACCCTGCGCATCGCCGCCGCTTCGTCGCGCGCCGTCACGACCGCGGCCACGGCGCCACGCAGTGCACCGTGCCGACCAGGATCTTCTGCGTGTTGTGCACGGCCAGCGCATGGAACGCGGCCAGCGCCGGCGGCAGCGTCGCCGGCAACGCGCCGAGGCGCTGCAGCAGGTCGACGACCACCGGCTGGTAGCCGCGCTCGCTGCCATCGTCGCACTTCACCGCGATCCCGAGCGCCCCGGGGAACCGCCGCCGCGCGGGGTCGGGCGCCAGCGCCACCGCGTAGACGCCTTCGGCGCCGTTCTTGGCGAAGCACTGGCCCGGCCACTGCCGCAGCAGCGCCGTGCACAGGCGCTTCTCCCCCGCGACCAGCGTCGGGGCAGCTCCAGCGGCGGTGAGGATGCGGCGGCATGCAGCGGCCCGAACGGAGGTCTGGCCGTCCTGGTTCGCCAGCTGGCAGAAAGCCCGCGCCAGGGCTTCGAGCGGCAGCACGAACGTCGGCGCACCACAGCCGTCGAGTCCGGTCGGCAGCGGCCCTTCCAGCCCTGCCATCGCGGCGACGGCGTCGGCGACGAGGCGCTGGCTGCTGCAGCCGGGGTCGAGGTAGTGCGCGAGGTCGTCGCCGCAGTCCTTGGCGAGGTGCAGGAAGCCGCTGTGCTTGCCGCTGCAGTTGTTGTGCACCTTGCCCGGCTTGTCGCCGGCGCGCAGCAGCGCGAGCCGCCCGTCGTTGTCGAACGGCGCGTGCGGCCCGCAACCGAGCTGGTCCTCGCGCAGGCCGCCGCGCGCCAGCAGCGAACGCACCGCCGCCGTGTGCACGGAAGCACCGTCGTGGCTCGCGCACATCACCGCCAGTTCCTCCGCCGGCAGCTGCAGGCGATCGGCGAGGCCGCGTTCGAGGAACGGCAGCGCCTGCAGCGGCTTCGTCGCCGAACGCGCGAACACCGGCCGCGCCGCATCGCCGAGCTGCAGCGCCAGCTCGCCGTCGTGCACGACGGCGACCGCCCCGCGGTGCCAGGACTCGACCAGGCCGTTGCGGGTGACGACGGCGAGCACGGGATTCGGCGGGGCAGAGTCCAGCTCGGGCAGCACCACGCGGGTCGACAAGTCGGCGATCACGGCGCGCGTTATACCCGCCGCCGGCGTGTTCCCGTTCGCTCCGCGCGCGACGGCATGCTCGCGCGCCCGCTCGCCGTCGCTACGCTTCTGCCGCAGTCCATGGACCTCGTCGAAGTCGAACTCGCCCGCGTCGTGATCCACCAGAAGGGGGATCAGCAGTACATCCACCTGCGCGAGCGCCACGGCAACCGCGGCTTCCCGATCGTCATCGGCTACACCGAGGTCGAGGAGATCAACCGCAAGCTCTCCGGCGTACAGCCGCCGCGGCCGCTGACACACGACCTGATCGGGCGCGTGCTGCTGGCGCTCGGCCATCGCCTGTCGCGCGTCGTCATCAGCGAGCTGCGCGAGGGCACGTTCTACGCGACGCTGGTGCTGGTGCCGCGCGACGCCGCGAAGGGGCAAGGCGAGAAGCCGGTCGACTGCCGGCCGTCCGACGCGATCGCGCTGGCGGTGCAGACCGGGGCACCGGTGCTGGTCGCGCGCGACGTGTTCGAACAGGTCGCGACCGAGTAGCGCCGCGTTGGCGCCGCGGCTCCCCCGCCGCTAGCCTGCGCGCTGGCCGCGGGACACGTTCCCGCATCCCGTGCGGAGGGATGGCAGAGTGGCCGAATGCGGCGGTTTTGAAAACCGCTGACCCCTCGCGGGGTCCGGGGGTTCGAATCCCTCTCCCTCCGCCACGCTTTCGCTTCGGCTCGGGCGAGCGCCGTGTGATCCCTCGAGCGCGACCTGCGTGCGACGCGACCTGGCGGTCCACCACCAACGGGTAGTGGACCAGGACGATCGAGCCGTCCGGCGCCTCGGCGAGCAGCCTCGCCATGTCGGCGCGGAACGTCTCGCCGTTGCTCAGCACCTCGTGCGGCCGCAGCCAGCACCGGATGGTGTTCAGCCCAACCGCGCTGCAGGCCGCGGCGATCTGCTCGACGGACATGCCGGCCGGGAAGTTGTCGAGCAGCCCGGTCTTCGCGCGCCACTCGACTTTCGACTCAGCGCCGAACAGCGCGCGGGCGACGGTCGACTTGCCGCTGCCACTCGGCCCGTGCACCAGCCGATCAGCCACGGGCGATCGTCGAGCGGTGCGGTGATGTCCCACTCGAGGCGCTGCTTCTCCTCGGGCGGCGCGTCGAACATGCCGCTGACCTGCCGACCACGCGTGGTGATCGGCGTCTACGACTCGACTACGACATGAGCGCGCGGCACTTGTAGCCCTCCCGTTCGAGGCGCTCGAGCAGCTCCGCCTGCGCGTGCGCGCCGTCGACGTCGACCACGACGGAATACTGCACCGCGCCTAGCATCGGCTCGGCGTCGCCGGTCGGCTCCGCCGGCGTCAGGCTCTTCAGCAGGGCCTCGAGGTCGTCCTGGTCGAAGCCGACCGCCTGGCGCGACTGCTCGTCCATTCCCTGCAGCAGCGACGCGAGGGCTTCGTCGTCCCACTCCGCAAGCTCGGCGGTGCGGTTGTCGGCGATGGCGTACTGCGAGGCCGTGGCGTTGTCGTCGTCGACGATGACCGCGGCGATCTCGGTCCAGCCGAGGGCTTGGGCGGCGCGGAGCGTGCCGCTGCCGGCGCGCACGATCATGCCGTCCTTCTGGACGACGATCGGCTTGCGCTGGCCGAACTGGGCGAGGCTCGCCTTCAGAGTGGCGAGGTTCTTCTCGCCGTGCAGGCGGGCGTTGGCGGGGTCGGGGTGGACCGAGTCGATCGGGACGGCGAGGAAGCGGAGGGGCCCGCTGATCATGCTGCGAGCGTGGCGGGTGCGGCGGCGCCTTGGCTGCGGGTTCGCACCCACAGTTGACCATCCATCAACTCTGGGTAGCTTCGACCCCATGAAGGAGCAGACGCAGGAAGATCTAGCTGACAAGCGCTACCACAGAGCCCTGTTCCTCTGGGCCGCGCTGGGGGTTGCCGTGATGGTCTCGGCCTTCTGGCTCGTCGCGATTCCCCGTGCAACGCTTGATGACAGTCAAGTTATCGCCCTTCAGAAAGCCGGACTTCGCGGCGATGCATTCGGCCTTCTCAACACGATCTTCTCCGGGCTGGCCTTCGCGGGCGTCTTGATCGCCCTGGAGCTCCAGCGGCGCGATGTCCTCGAGCAGCGCAGGGAGAACAAGGCCTCGCGAGACGAAGCAGAAAGGCACACCGAGGCCACGGACAGAATGCGAGTCGCGAACCTCCTGGGGGTCATGGCTCAGATCAACGCCACGCTTGGTCGCTCGAAGGAATGCAGTCCCGAACAGGTCGTAGAGCTGCGAAAGATCCTTGAACGAACCAGGAAGGAACTGGATTGGGAGCCCGCGCCAGCTAGCGAAGTCGCGGCGGAGCAGAAGGCTCGCAGTTCATGGTCTGTCCACTAGCGTAACCCCAGGCGGCATCCACGTGCCGCCACCCGCCGCCCGCATTTGCTGCAGGATCGCGCGCGCCTGCGCGTTCTCGGGCTCGTGCCGCAGCACCACCGCAACGGCGCCAGGAGTGCCGAACAGGTAGAGCGACCCGTTCGCGCCCCTGCGGCCGTCCAGCGCGAGGTGGTCGTGCGACACCCACTGCCCATCGCGCAGCGTGAACCCGTCGCGCAGCACCGCTAGTGCACCGCGCAGCGCCAGCGCGCGACCGGCGGCAGGACCGACCAGCTTGCACGCGTCGTCCATGCCGATCGCGGCCTGCGCCTGCATCCACGGCTGCCACCACTTGCCGACGCCGTCGCCGATGCGCGCGTCACCGTCGAACGTGTATGAGACGTCGCCCGGCTTCGCCGACAGCTGCGGGATCAGGATGCGCTCCATGCGCTCGTCGACCAGCCGGGCTCCGCCGTCCGCTGCAGCAGGTAGGCGCGGGCCATCTGGCCCAGCAGGTACTGCGCGGCCGGCGAGCCCGTGTAGCGCGCCGTCGCGGTCAGCGTGTGCGCCATGAAGTGCTCGTTGTCGGGCCCGTAGCGGCCGTGCGCCTCGCCCGATCCTTCGTCGAGCGCGCGCGGCTTGCCGAGCAGCCCCGCCGGGTTCACCGACGCGCTCGTGTGCGGGCGCCCGTCCCAGAACAGCAGCCGCGGCGAAGTGTGCCGGTCGAGGTCCAACGGCTCGCCGCCGATCTCGTGGTGGTTGCACGGCCGCTCGCCGTGCAGCTTCAGCGCGCTGAACAGCAGCACCCACTCGGCGCCGGCCTGAAGCATCGGCTCGCCGCGGGTCCAGAACTGCTCCTCCTGCGCGCCGCTGCTCGAGCTGCGGATCGCCGGCCCGATGACCGGCGGGTCCCACGTCCACAGCCGGCGAGCGGCCTCGCCGAACCGCTGCGCCGTCCAGCTGCGCGCGTCGAACGAGGCATGGTAGGACGGGTTGCCGTCGGCCCACACGCGCGAGACGCCGACCGCCCCCACGGCGCAGTCGGCCGCGGCGCCGACCGAGCTCCAATCGCTCGCGCGCCGCAGGTGCTGCAGCCAGACGAACGTCACCGGCGCGACGCGCCCCTGACCATCGGCGAACGTGTCGCCGGCCTGCAGGAACGGCGCGACGCCTCGGCCTGGCAGGAAGGTGAAGGCGTTGCCGAACTGCAGGAACGCGTTCGACGGCGCGGTCGCGACCATGTCGGGCACGCCAGGGTTGCTCGCGATCACCGCGCACTCGCCCTGCGCCCAGCCGGGCTGGTCGGGATACCAGGGCACCCAGACGGTGCACACGAACATGCGCCCTACGCGTCCGCGCATCGTGGCAGACCACGCGGCGCCGTCCGGCTGCAGGCCCACCAGCTGTAGCGGATCGCCGGCGAGCGTGCAGGCACCGCCGAAGTGCGCCAGCGGGTCGGCGGGCAGCGGCGCCAGGGTCCACTCGATCGGCGTCGAGCTCGCGAGGTCGATACTGCGCTCCTCGCCGGCGGCGAGCGTCAGGCGCAGGTCGACGACGCGGGTCTCGAGCCCGACGGCGCGGCCGACCACGTAGACCACGTCAAGGACGGCGCCGGCCGGGTGCGGCGGTGCGACGTCGACGACGGTGCGCTTCCAGCCGGAGAACGGGACCGGCGCCAAGTTGGCGACGCGAACGACCTGCGCGGGCAGCAGGCACGACAGCAGGAGAACCAGCAGGGGGAATCGGTGCATGCCGACGGGTCTACCGGCGCGGCAGAGCGATCAGCGAACCCGGCCAACAAGGCGCACCTCCGATATCGGGACGGAACCGTGCAGCGCCCCAGTCCGAGCAGGGCGTCCGCACTCGAGGCCCCCTTGCCACCAGTGCTCGGTTGGATAGAAAGCAGGAACCCCAAGGAGAAGGAGAACTCGCTTGAGCAACTGCAGCTTCTCTCTGTCTGCAAAAAATGTGGACCACGCCGCCCACACCTTCTGGACCCAGCTCTGGGACAGACTCGTCCAGTGGCTTCGCCGTCGCACGAAGCCGCCAGTCGACGCCGAGGATCTGGCAGCAGAGACCGTCTTGAGTGCGGTGCAGAATCTCGGCCATCACCCGGAACGCCCGTGGCCCGTTGTCTGGTCATGGGCGAGGAACACGGCAAAAAACCTCGCTTGCACGGCAGCCCGCTCCGCAGGGCTCCTCGCACTGGCTTCGTCATTTGACCTTGACCAAATGCAGCTTCGTGAGCGTTCACCGCTTACCACTCGTGCAAGCCTTCTACATGAAACGCTTTGGAGCGTCGCCAATCCATCGGAAGAGAGACTCCTGCTGCTGACAGGCACCGGAATGACCACCCCCGAGCTCGCCCGAGCCTTCGAAGTCACACCACGAACCGTCGAGCGATTCCGTCGCAACCTGCGCATGCGAGCCAGCCATGCAGCGAGATTTTTGCCCGATCATGTCGGGGCTGAGCGTCTTTACTAGTGGCGGCACTTCGTCGCCTGTCCGGCCAGGCCGGGAAGGAAAACACATGCTGATCGGTCAGACAATCATACTGCCCGTAGGCCCGGAGTATACCGAGTACTACGGACCATGGATGCCACGCGGCGGCAACGCATTCTCTGCAACCCTCGAAGTGATGCGGGAGTCTGCCGCTGGATGGGATTTCGAAGCCAAGGTCGAGACCAAGAACGCGGAAGACAACGACTCGGCCGTCACCCAGATTGGGTCACTTTCGAGAACCACGCCTGGCTTCGACACCCAGCTGATCTCCGACTGCCTTGAACTCGTCCGATACCATTTCAAGGTACGCGCTACCACTTCACAAAAGTGGATCCACTTCCGCATGAACCCTCTCATCTGGCAGCCCAACTGAGGAGCAAGAGCAATGGACATGAATCTTCTTGGCGAACTGATCGTGGCATCAGCAGCCCAGACCAGCCCCGGTTTCTGGATGCCCGCCGGAGGCAATGATGGGGTCGGCGGCGTCGAAGTGTTCTTGAACGACACGGCGAACGCCTTCAACGTCCTGGTGCAGACCAAGTCGAGCGACGAGATCGACTCGGCCGCCACCATCATCGGAACGGTGA
>JBILEY010000361.1:0-5563 GCA_044351865.1 Planctomycetota bacterium
GTTCGCAGCACGCTCGCTCAAGGATGCGCCATGGGCCCCCTCCCCGCGGCTCGCCCCGGCACCGGCCGCTGGCAACGCCCACACGCGGCCGATCCAGAAGCTGTCTGCATCCGCAGCCCCTCAGCCGACGAAGAGCGCGCCGCCGCTCGGAAGACGCAGGACGACTGCGCTGCGGCACCACCACCCACGATCCACCCCCGATCCCCATGAAGCTCCTGCCTCTGATCTCCGCCGCGCTGCTCCCCCTGACCCTCGCCTGCGCGCAAGACGACAAGGCGACGAAGCCGACGATCGTCCAGATCGCCGCCGACGCCGGCACGTTCCACACGCTCGTTGCCGCGGTCAAGGCCGCCGGCCTCGCCGAGACGCTGTCGGGCCCGGGCCCGTTCACCGTGTTCGCGCCGACCGACGAGGCGTTCGCCAAGCTGGGCAAGGACACCATCGCCACGCTGCTGAAGCCGGAGAACAAGGCCAAGCTGCAGTCGATCCTGACCTACCACGTGGTCGCGGGTGAAGTCCCGGCCGCCAAGGTCGTGGGCCTGAAGAGCGCGAAGACCGTGCAGGGCTGCGACGTCGCGATCGTGGTCGCCGACGGCAAGGTCAAGGTCGGCGGCGCCAACGTCGTCAAGACCGACATCATGGGCAAGAACGGCATCATCCACGTCATCGACAGCGTGATCCTGCCGCCGAGCATCGTCGACGTCGCCAAGCAGGCCGGTGCCTTCGGCACGCTGCTGCAGGCCGCGATGGCCGCGGGCCTCGCCGACACGCTGGCCAAGGACGGCCCGTTCACCGTGTTCGCGCCGACCGACGCCGCCTTCACGAAGCTCGGCAAGGACACCATCACGACGCTGCTTAAGCCGGAGAACAAGGACAAGCTCGCCGCGATCCTGAAGCACCACGTCGTCGCCGGCACCGTGCTCGCGGCCGACGCGATGAAGCTCAAGGAAGCGACGACGATCGCCGGCACCAAGCTGGCGCTGAAGGTCGACGGCAAGACCCTGACGGTCGGCGGCGCCAACGTCGTCACCGCCGACGTGCTGGCCGGCAATGGCGTGATCCACGTCGTCGACACGGTCATCGTCCCGGCGTCGAACTGAGGACGGCTTCCCGCCGACACCATGGCCCAGGGAACTCTTGCGATGGCACCCACACCTCGCTTGTCCGGCGGCAGCCCTGGGCCTGTAATGCGGCCGCTACGCCCCCGCATGACGGATTGCCTGCTACCCAAGATCGCCGCTGGTGACCCCACCGCGGTCGACACGTTCCTGAAGCGTCACTCGCACATGGTGTGGGGACTGGCCCGTCGCTTCTGCCGATCGGCGGAAGATGCCGAGGACGCGACGCAGGAGATCTTCGTCGACGTGTGGAAGAGCGCTGCCCGCTACGACGCGGAGCACGGCAGCGAAGTGACCTTCTTGATGACCATCGCGCGGCGCCGCCTGATCGACCGTGCGCGCCGCACCGGCCGCCGCCCGGCTGCCGAGCTGCTCGAAGACGCGGGCACGATCGCCGCAGCGCCGAGCCAGGACCGCGCCGAACTGCACGACGAAGTGCAGCGCGCGCAGCAGGCCCTGTCGCAGCTGCGCCCCGAGCAGCGCGAAGTTCTGGACCTGGCACTCGGCCAGGGCCGCACCCACCAGGAGATCTCCGCCTCGATCGGCATCCCGCTCGGCACCGTGAAGAGCCATGCGCGCCGCGGCTTGATCCGCCTGCGCGAGATGCTCGGCGTCGAAGCGCCGCCGACCACGCCCAGCAGCGATGGAGGTGCCTCGTGAACCACCACTCCCAGAACGACGATCCGCGCGAAGTGCTCGCCGAGGCCATCGTCTTCGCCCACGAACCCGAGGCCCCGACGCCATCGGCCGCCAGCGGCGTCTCGAACGCCGAGCGCCGCGCCCTCGAGCGGACCGCGGCCCTGGCCAGCGCCGCTTGTGCGCTGCAGGAGCCGCTGCCGCTGCGTCTGCAACAGAGCCTGGCCGCCGCCGGCCTCGCGTTCTGCGCCGAACGGGCCCAGCAGGCCAAGCAGCCGACGCTCTCGCCCACGCACGGCAGCGGCTTCGTGACCTCGTTGTCGCGCCGGCCTTGGCGCACGTGGCTCGGCGGCGCCTCGATCGGCGCCGCGGCCGCCGCCGCCGCGCTGTGGGTCGCGTTCGTGCAGCCAAAGCACCGCGAGTGCGAACACTGGCAGCAGAGCCAGCAGGCGACCGCCGCCGAGCTCGCGTCCAGTTCGAAGGAGCTGGCTGCGCGCACGCAACAACTGGCGACGCAGGCCGAACTGCTGGCGACGCGCGATCGGCAACTCGCCGAGCGCGCGGCCGAACTCGCGGCCCTGCAGCCGAGCGAGGCCGAGCTGCGCGCGCGCCGCGCCGCCGTGCTCGCCAACGACCACCAGGCGTTCCACCGCGAGTGGAAGCCGGGCCCGAGCGCCCGCGACAGCCACTTCAGTGGCGACGTCGTCTGGAGCCACGAACGCCAGGACGGCTGGCTGTCGTTCCGCGGCCTGCCGAAGCTGGACCCGGACCACGCCTACCAGCTGTGGATCGTGGACCAGCGCCGCGACGGCCCGCCGGTCGACGGTGGCCTGTTCACCATCCAGAACCCCGACGCCGAGACGCTGGTGCCGATCCACGCGCACCTGCGGGTCGAGCATCCGGTCGCGTTCGTCATCACGATCGAGCCGAAGAACGGCGTCGTGGTGTCGAAGCAGGAACAGGTCGTCGCCATCGCCGGTTCGTGATCGCTGCTGCGTGATCTCGGCTGCGTGATCGAGAGCGACGCCGGCACGTCGGCAACCCGCCCCGGCAGGAGTCTGGAGCGGCCTGCAACTGCCTCCAATCTCGTGCTTGCACGTCGGCGGGATGGTCGCTACCTTCCCGCGCCCCGATCTGCCGCAAGGCAGGCCGGTCCTGGTCGGGCAGATAGCTCAGTTGGTAGAGCACGGCACTGAAAATGCCGGGGTCGCCAGTTCAACCCTGGCTCTGCCCACCAGTTTTCTCCTCCCGCACATGCTGCGGACGCGACTCGCCGGCACGGCTTGAGTCGGGCACTCGTGGAGTCAGGCACCCGTGGAGTGAGGGCGACTCGCGCCCAGCCTGGCGCAGGCGCACTCGCCGACGGAACGCCGACCGCGCGTTTCGCCCGATTTTCCGCCCGAAGTCACCGGGGTTCTTCCCCTGACTTCGTGAGCAACCAACCCCATGACGACCTCTTCGCCGCGGTCCTGCGCCATCCAGCGCACACCGCCAGCTGGGTCCGGGGCCTGTTGCCGCGCGACGTCGCCGACACGATCGACTGGCCGACCCTGCAGCCAGCGCCGGAACGGCTCCGCCGCAGCGTGCTGGCCCCGGGCCTGGTCGACGCCCTGTTCGCCGTCCTCGCCGCGAACGAGGTGGACTCCGTACCGCCCGAGCTCTGGCTGCTCTGCGAGCACAAGAGCTACGACGACCCCGGCCTGCCGCTGCAGCTGCTGCGCTACGCCACGCTGCTGACCGCCCTCGCGCACGACGGTTCGGCGCTGCGGCCGGGACAGCACACGCCGGTGCTGTGCGTCGTGCTGCACCACGGCGAACGCCCGTTCGCCATGGCCACGCCGCGCCACCCGCTCGACGTGCTCGGCCCTTCGCTGCGCCCGATCGTCGACGACCTGACCGCGACCACCGAGGCCGAACTGCTGGCGCGCCCCGGCCTGACGCCGCAACTGCGCCTGCTGCTGCTCTCACTGCGCACGCTGCGCCACTGCGATGCCGACGACGCCATCGCGGCGCTGCACCGCTGGGCCCCCGTCTGGCGCGACGTCGATCGCAGCGAACTGCCGATCCACGGCGACGACGCCGTGCAGTTGTTCGGCTGGTATCTTCTCCACGTCACCGAACTCGAGCCCGAAGGGCTGCACGCGACGCTGGAGGTTCTCTTGCAACGACCTGAAACCCCGATCATGAGCACCGCCACCAAACTCCACGCCAAGGGCCGCGTCGCCGCTCTCCTCCGCCAACTGCAGAAGCGCTTCGGCCCGCTGCCCACCGACCTCGAGCCGCGCCTCCAGGCCGCCACCAGCGAGCAGATCGACCACTACCTCGACCGCGTGCTCGACGCCACTTCGCTCGCGGCAGTGCTCGCCGACTGAAGCCATCGGCGCCGTCCACGGCGCGGCAGATCGCAGCCAAGGTTCGGGAGCGCGCACGAACTGCACCGAGCACTGCCACAGTTGCCCAGGCTCTCCGGATGACCTGGGCATGAGCAACATCAAGACGCCGGTCGAGTCGTTCGAAGTCGTGGACCTCGAGGACAACTCCAAGATCCACGTGCACGTCGAGTCGTGCACCGAGGTCGGCAACGCCGGCAAGCCCGGCCTGCAGGTCCTCTACATGGGCAACATCGTCTGCTTCGAACCGCTGATGGCGGCGAAGCTTGCCTACCAGGCGAAGAAGGCCGGCAAGAGCGAGCACTTCCTCGAGGACCGCTCGTGGGCCGTGCACCCGGACCAGTTCGTGAAGCTGTTCCTCGTGCCGGCGCCGAAGCCGCAGGTGCGCGTCGAAGTGAAGACGCGCTCGAAGACGAAGCCGGTCGTCAAGACCTACGACCTGCCGTTCGCGATCGACCTGGACTGAGTCCGCCGGCCCGCCCACCCCGCATCGCGAGACCCGACCATGCCTGCCCCTGCACCCGTCGTCGCCGCGATCCGCGGTTGGTTCGAAGCCCTGATCGCCGGCGATGCCCGCGGGCTCGCACGGGTCGCGCTGCCGCACCCCGAACTGGCAGAACTCGCCCGGCACCGGCCGTCGACCGAGGTCGCGGCGCGCCTGCGCGCCGAGCTGGCGTCGCCTCAGGTCCGCGTGCTCGAACTCGGCAACGATCGTTCGCTGGCCCAGGTCTACGTCGGTGGCACGGTGCAGCTGCTGCCGCTGCAGGGCTCGGGCAGCGACGTGAAGATCGACGCGCGCTACCTGCTCGCCGCGCGGCACGGTGACGACGCCCCGCGGGCCGTCGCCCGCGCCTTCTACCGCGCCCTGCTGTTCCACGACCTCGCCACGCTGACCGAGCTGGCGTTCGATGCGCGCGGCGTCGAGGTGCTGGCCGAGGGCAGCGCGCCGCCGCCCGGTGAACACGGCCAGCTCGAACTGGTCGTCGACGTGCTGGCGCTGGCCGAGCTCGCCGTCGGCGAACCGTTCCCGACGCCGAGCGGCCTGCAGTTCGTGACGCCGCGCCACCAGGAGATGGGCATCCGCGTCTACCGCGGCCTCGTGCCGGACGGCGAGCTGCCGTTCCTGCTGCGCCAGCGCGACTCGGCCTGGAAGGTCATCCCATTCCACTTCGTGCAAGCCGTCGTCGTCGCCCGCGGCGGCACCTTGCGCCCGGCCACCGGCAGCGGCGGCACCGCCACGCAGACGCCATGAACAAGACCCGCACGTTCGCCTGCCAGGGCACCCTGGCCGCGCTCGACTTCACCGTCGAAGTTCCCGCCGACTGGGCGCCGATCGACCTGCCGCGCGAAGACGTCGACTTCGACGACATCAGCAAGTTCGCGCCGTTGGCGATGCTGATGGCGCCGTACGCGGCGATC
>JBILEY010000652.1:0-2542 GCA_044351865.1 Planctomycetota bacterium
AAGGGCCTGCAGGACCTCGATCAGGTCGTCATCCGCTTCGCCGGCGACTCCGGCGACGGCATGCAGCTGACCGGCGACCAGTTCACCCGCACCACGGCCCTGATGGGGAACGACATCGCGACGTTCCCCGACTTCCCGGCCGAGATCCGCGCCCCTGCCGGCACGCTGCCTGGCGTCAGCGCCTTCCAGCTGCGCTTCTCGAGCTTCGACATCCACACGCCCGGCGACGCGCCCGACGTGCTGGTGGCGATGAACCCGGCGGCGCTGAAGGTGCACCTGAAGGAGCTGAAGAAGGACGGGGTCCTGCTGCTGAACACGGCGTCGTTCAGCGCGCTCGACCTGAAGAAGGCCAAGTACGACAAGGACCCGCGCACCGACGGCACGCTGTCCGGCTGGCGGGTCATCGAGGTCGATCTCGAAGCGCGCACGCAGGAAGCGCTGGCGACGAGCCCGCTCGACAACCGGTCGCGCGGCCGCTGCAAGAACATGTACGCGCTCGGCATCCTCTACTGGATGTTCCACCGCGACCTGGCGCCGACCGAGAAGGCGATCGCCGAGAAGTTCGCGAAGAAGAAGGACCTGGTCGACGCCAACCTGGTGGCGATGCGCGCCGGCTTCGCCTACGCCGAGACCACCGAGATCTTCCAGACCGCGTACCGCGTGCCACCGGCGCAGATGGCGCCCGGCACCTACCGGAACATCATGGGCAACCAGGCGCTGTGCCTCGGCCTCGTCGCCGGTGCGCAGCAGGCCGGGCTGCAGCTGTTCCTCGGCAGCTATCCGATCACGCCGGCGTCGGACATCCTGCACCAGCTGAGCACCTACAAGCACCACGGCGTGATCACGTTCCAGGCCGAGGACGAGATCGCCGCGGTCGCCGCCGCGATCGGCGCCAGCTACTCGGGGTGCCTCGGCATCACGTCGACGTCGGGCCCCGGCGTCTGCTTGAAGAGCGAAGCGATCGGCCTCGCCGTCATGGCCGAGTTGCCGCTGATCGTGCTCGACGTGCAGCGCGCCGGGCCCAGCACCGGCATGCCGACGAAGACGCAGCAGGCCGACCTGCTGCAGGTGATGTACGGCAGGAACGGCGAGTCGCCGGTCTGCGTGCTGGCGGCGTCGACGCCGGCCGACGCGTTCGAGGTCGGCTTCGAAGCGGTGCGCATCGCGACCAAGTACATGGTCCCGGTGGTGGTGCTGAGCGACGGCTACATCGCCAACGGCAGCGAGCCGTGGCTGCTGCCGGATCCCGACAAGCTGCCGGCGATCCCGGTGCAGTTCGCGCCGGAGGGCAAGCCGGGCGAGAAGTTCCAGCCGTACAAGCGGAACGAGAAGACGCTGGCGCGGCCGTGGGCGAAGCCCGGCACCAAGGGCCTCGTGCACCGCATCGGCGGCATCGAGAAGGCCGACGTCACCGGCAACATCTGCTACGACGCCGACAACCACCAGCACATGGTGGACACGCGCGCGCAGAAGGTGGCGAACATCGCCGACGACCTGCCGCCGCTCGCAATGATGGGCGACAAGCAAGGCGACCTGCTGGTGCTCGGCTGGGGCAGCCCGCGCGGCGCCATCACCGCCGCCGTGCAGCGCCTGCAGAAGCAGGGGCACAAGGTCAGCTGCGCGTTCCTGCGCCACCTGAACCCGCTGCCGCACGACCTCGAGGCGCTGATGCGCGGCTTCGCGCGCGTGGCGCTGCCGGAACTCAACAAGGGCCAGCTGGCGATGATGCTGCGCGCGAAGTACCTGATCGACGTGCAGAGCATCAGCCAGGTGAACGGCCAGCCGTGGAAGAGCCACGAACTCGAACAACAACTGACCCGCGTGCTCGCCAGCGTGAAGGAGGTGCGTCGATGACCAGTGTCGATCGTCCCGTGATGCAGAAGCAGGACTACAAGACCGACCAGGAAGTGCGGTGGTGCCCCGGCTGCGGCGACTACGCGATCCTGAACGCGGTGCAGAGCGCGTTCGCCAAGCTCGGCAAGCAGCTGCACGAGACGGTGATCGTCAGCGGCATCGGCTGCAGCTCGCGCTTCCCGTACTACATGGAGACCTACGGGTTCCACACGATCCACGGCCGCGCGCCGGCGATCGCGACCGGCGTGAAGCTCAGCAACCCGGAGCTCGACGTCTGGGTCGTGACCGGCGACGGCGACGCGATGTCGATCGGCGGCAACCACTTCATCCACGCGATGCGGCGCAACGTCGGACTGAAGATCCTGATGTTCAACAACCGCATCTACGGGCTGACCAAGGGCCAGTTCTCGCCGACCAGCGAGCAGGGCAAGGTCACCAAGAGCTCGCCGCTCGGCGTCGTCGACTACCCGTTCTCGCCGATCGCGCTGACGCTCGGTGCTGGCGGCACGTTCGTCGCGCGCGGCGTCGACATCCTCGGCCCGCACCTCGAGGAGACGATCACCAAGGCCAGTGCGCATCAGGGCACGGCGGTGGTCGAGATCTACCAGAACTGCAACATCTTCAACGACGGCGCCTACAAGGGCTTCACCGACAGGGGCGTGCGCGAGCAGCGCATACTGGTGCTCGA
>JBILEY010000594.1:0-2997 GCA_044351865.1 Planctomycetota bacterium
CGCCAACAAGGACCAGGGCATCGCCTTCGATGCGCAGTTCCGGCCCTACCTGGTGACGGGCGCGGACCTCGGCAAGGCCTACGTCTGGGACGAGACCGCCGAGACGCCGGCGCCGGCGATGGCGCTGGCGACGATGAGCGAGACCGAGTTCCCGGTGCCGATCGGCGTGTTCCGCCGCCGCGAGAAGCCGACCTTCGAAGCCGGCGTGCAGGCGCAGATCGCGGCTGCCAAGGCGAAGAAGCAGGAGTCGCTGCGCAGCCTGCTGTTCGCCGGCGAGATCTGGACCGTCAAGTGAGCTCGGGCTGAGCCCGGGTGAGCTCGGGCTGCGGGCGACGGTGAGCCGGCGCCGCGCACTCGTCTGTCACTGCGTGCGCACGACGGTGGCACCGGTCAGCAGGTGGCCGGACGAACCGAGTGCCACGCCCTGGAAGTAGAGGCTCTGGTTGGCCGCTGCCGGCACGTTCGGCAGCGGCAGGTTCAGGCTGCCGCTGCCGTTCTGGTTCAGCAGGATCGCACCGGACAGTGCGGCGGTCGGGGTCAGCACCAACACTCCGTCCAGCAGTGGCAGCTCGAGGTACAAGCTCTGCAGGTCGACGCCGACCAGCAGGAACTGCAGCGGGTCGCCGTCGATCGTCACGGTCAGTGTGCTGCCGATCGGGGCGGTCGGGCTGGCCAGCAGACGCGGCCGGGCTTCGACCTGGGTGCCACCGAGGACGGCGCCGCTGATCAAGCAGTCGCTGGTGTAACGGACCTGGCCGCGCACGGCGGCGCCGCTGGTGCCGGTGCCGACGCCGATCCGGCCGCGCATCCCGCAGTCGTCGATCGCATGCACCGAGCCCTGGATCACGCGGATGCCGTCGCCGCCATCGCAGCTGTTCGCGGGCAGCGAACTCCAGATGCCGCCGAGCGTGTCCGCCGACACCATGTGCAGCTGCCCACCGTTCTGCACGACGACCCCCGGCAAGCCGACGTTCGGCACCGGCGCCTGGTTGATGGTGGCCCCGCCGACCGCGACCCCGCCCGTGATCGTCAGTCGCCCGGCGTCGAGCAAGACGGCGGCCGAACCTGTGGGACCGCTGCGACCGAAGAAGGTGCAGTCCCGGGTGAACACGCAGTCGGCGGCGAGCACGTGCAGGCCCGGGTTGGTCGGTACGGCCAGCGGTTGGATCGTGCCGGTGATGGTCAGGTTCTGCAGCAGCACGCTGCCTGGACAGTGGTGCACGAAGATCGAGGCGTTGCTCGGCATGTCGAGCGCGAAGCCAGCGATGCGAGCCGACTGTCCGGCCGGAATCGCCGTCACCTCGATCCCCGGCACGCGCGTGCCGCCGGCTCCCTGGATGTCGACGGCTCGGTCGACGACGAAGCTGGGGTATGGGCCGGTTCCGAGTACCAGGATGCGGTCCCCGGGGCTCGCGGCGGTGATCGCCGCCTGCACGGTCGCAAACGACCCGCCGGTGCCGGTTGCGTCCACGGTCAGCGTGGCCTGGGCGACCGCCATGGAACACAGCAGGGAACCACCGAGCAGCGGGCCACGGAGAAGGGCGAGCAGGGGGACTGGCATGGCTTCCTCGAGGCGGACGCGCGACGTCGTCCGTTGCGGCGACAGTAGCCCGTCCGGGCACGCCGGTCACACCCCGTCCGGGTGCCGTGGCCGTCGCGGCTCCCCAGAAGCCGTCGGCCAGGCCGGGCTCAGCTGCTACGGCGCTGGGCGCGCGCGAGCGGGATGCTGCAGCTGTTGCAGTGCTCGAGTTCGCACAGCTTGCCGGCCGCCATCGCCGCGCGGTAGCGGGTGAAGACGGGGCCGTTGTAGATGTCGAGGAAGTGCTGCTCGAACACGCTGCCGTGCGGGAAGAAGCCGTTGTAGTCGGCATCGCAGTGCGACACCTGACCGTCGGAGAACACGATCAGGCGTTCGTACAGATCCTCGCACTCGAACACCTGGCCGGCGCCGTAGTGCTCCAGGTTCTGACGCCAGTTCTCCATCTGGCCACCCCAGTTGTGCACCGGGAACTGCAAGACGCCATCGCCGCGCTGCGGATCCAGGCGCTGCTGCCAGAAGGCCTGGTAGTCGTCCCACTCGTGGCGGTTCTTGTCCTGCAGGATGAAGCGCACCAGCACGCGCGTCGCCGGCAGGCCGCGCGCCGCGCGTTCGTTGCGCAGGGCGAGGAAGCGCTCGACGTTCTGCACGATGCTGTCGAAGTTCGTACGGTGGCGGATCGACTCGTGCACGGCCTTGGTGGCGCCGTCGATCGAACAGATGATCGTGTCGAGGCCCGCCGCCAGCAGCGCCTGCGCCCGCCGTTCGTCGAGCAGCGTGCAGTTGGTGGCGAAGCCGGTGCCGCGGAAGCCGCGCTGCTTCAGGAACGCGACCTTGTCGTGGAGGCGCTTGTCCATCAGCGGCTCGCCGTTGCAGTGGAGCGTCACGTAGTCGATGTGCTCGCGGTACGGCGCGAGGTCGAGCACGAACTTCTCGAACTCGGCCTGCTGCATGATGCGCGGCGGCTTCTGCCAATCCTCGATCGTGCACATCGTGCAGCGCGCCGTGCACATGCCAGCACCGCCGACGCTCTCGATCTGGACGTGGCGGGGCATGATGCACTCGCGGCCGTTGTGGACGACGGTGCGGTGGCGCGTGGCAGTGGCCGCTGCCGGGGATCCGTTCTGGAGCGGGAGCGTGGTCATGGGGCGGTGGATTCGGGGCTGAGGTCGACGGCGAGGTGGAGCAGCGCGTTGCGCGCGGCGAGGCCGCGCTCGTGCGCCGGCTGGCACAGCAGGGCGAGGTGCAGCTGGTCGAGCCAGTGCAGGGCGGTGACGGCGTCCAGCTGTTGCGTCGGGTCGTCGGGCCGCTGGGACGCGGCGTCGAGCCGATCGGCGAGGTGGTCGAAGGCGCGCGCGAAGCTGCCGGTGAACTTCTCGGCGAAGCACTGGACGAGGTCGCTGGCGAGCTCGTCGCGGACTGCGGGCGCCACGTCGAGTTCGCGCAGCACGCGCGCGTGC
>JBILEY010000362.1:0-5533 GCA_044351865.1 Planctomycetota bacterium
AGAAGACCGGCACGATCGTCGTTCGCGACAGCTCGTCGGTGACCGAGGTCAAGATCACCGTCAGCGAGAAGAAGTGACCGCAGGAGCCCTCCTCGCCGCCGCGGCGGGGAGAGGCCGCGGTCGCGCGCTCCGCGCCGTCAGCGGACGGGCGCTGGCTGCGGCGGTGCCGGCGTCACCGCGCGCGGCACGTTGCGCCGCCCGCTCAAGGCGCGCTGCAGCGCGGCGGTCTCGAGCATCAGGTCGACGTCGACCAGCCGCCCACCGGAACCCGCCGCGAACATCGAGCAGTCGCGCAGGAAGGTGCGGATCGGCGCGTCCTTGCCGAGATTGCGCTCGGCCAGCGTCGCGCGCTGGTGCATGCGCACGTTCGCCTGCAGCGCCGGAATGTCGGCCTCCGCCAGCTTCTCCTCGGCGAAGACGCGGTGCTTGCAGATGCGCGCGAACTCCTTCTGGTTCTTCGGCTCGGCGCACCACTCGACCGAATCGATCCAACCCGACAGCAGCGCCGTCAGGTTCTCCGGCGACATCTTCTCGACGACGCTGCGGTGCCCGACGATCACTTCTGGCATCACGCCAGGGAAGTCCGCGGTGGTGGCGACGACCTCGCAGTTGCCCGCCGACATGGCCTTGGTGGTGAACGGCTCGTAGCTGATCGCGCAAGCCAGACGCCCGTTGAGGAACTGCCCGGCGAGCGAGTCCATGTCCTCGACGACGACGATCTTGAAATCGGCGATCGAGAGACCCTCGGCCCGCAACTTGGCGGCGAGGAACATCATCACCCCCGGCGAGTCTTCGTAGACCCCGAGCCGCTTGCCCTTCAACTCGGCGAGCTTGGTGCCCTTCTTCACCAAGATCTTGTCGCCACCGTGCGACCAATCGACCTCGGCGAGCACGACCAGGTTCGCTTCGCCCGAGGCCTGCAACCCGATCGCCGTGCCCGCCATCATCAAGGCAAAGTCGGCCTTGCGGCTGACGAAGCGTTGCACGGCGTCGCCTTCGGCACAGCAGGTCACGGCGACGTGCAGCAGCGACTGCCGCCACATGCCCTTCTCCTGCGCCACCATCGCCGGGGCCCAGGCCACCCACGGATCCATCACCAGGTTGTAGGCCTGGGCGGCGAGGCCCGACAGCGCAGCCAAGAAGGCCACGCAACAGGCGAGCAAGCGAGTCATCGTCTCCGGCATTCTGGGCCCTCTGCCGAGGATTTCGACGATCCACGCGGGGGGCTTGAGCGGCGTTTCCGGAGCTCGAGGCGGGCAACGCCACGGTCCAACCGATCGGCGCGATGGCAAGGGCGAGACTCGCCGGCCACCGAGGGAAAGCCCGCACGCAACGGGACTCCGCCGTCGGGCCACGCAGGCCAGGGGCCAGATCGCAGGCGCGTCAGCCGTGCGCGATCGCCACTTCGCCCGAATCGCCCGCCACCGGCGGCATCTCCGCAGCCAGCGCCAACGCCGCCGCTTCCGCCGCCGCCGCGTCGGGCGACGACCACAGCAGCTCGGCGAGCCGCAGGTGCAGCTCCGGCCGCGAGTCGCGCAGCAGACGCTCCAGCACCGACAGCTCGCTGCCGTCGTCGTCGAATCGCGTCTGCATCAGCGGATGCTGACGCGAACTCTCGACGTAGCGATCGGCCGACAGCGGCCGGTAGCGGCAGAAGAACTCGAAGTGCCACGGCAGGAAGCGCATCGCCCGCTCCTTGCCCTTCTCGTCGTCGCGGAAGTGCTCCTTCATCTTGCGCGCGAGATCGAAGTAGACCGCGAGCCGCTCGCTCGCCGTCGGTTCCCAGGCCTTCTTCTCGGCGATCTCGCGGAACAACCACGGCTTGATCAAGGCGCCGCGGCCGAGCATCACCGAGGCGACGCCGCTCTTCTGCCAGCGTTCGTGCGTCTCGTACCAGGTCAGCAGATCGCCGTTGCCGATCACCGGGATCGTGCGTTCGGCGGCGATGCGCGCGATCGAGTCCCAGTCGGCGGCGCGCGAGTAGCGTTGCTCGCGCGTGCGCCCGTGCACCGTCAGTGCCGCGGCCCCGGCCTCCTCGACCAGTCGCGCGACCTCCGACGCGTTCTGCTCGCTCTCCGTCCAGCCGAGCCGGATCTTGACGCTCACCGGCACCGGGATGCCCTTCACCATCTCGCCGACGAGCTTGGCCAGGTGTGCCGGGCGCTGCAGCATCGTCGCCCCCATGCCGCGCCGCACGATGTCGTGGATCGGGCAGCCGCAGTTGAGATCGACCCAGGAGGCGCCGCGCTCCACCGCGGCCAGGCCGGCCGCGATCGCATCCGACGCCTTCGAAGCCGCCACCTGGGCTCCGAAGCAGGTCTCCTCCGCATGCTTGCGCAGCAAGGCCAGCTCGCTCTTGCTGCGGCGCACGACCTGGTAGCCGTAGGCCATCTCGCCCATCGTCACCACCGCCCCGTGTGCCAGGCACAAACGGCGGAAGGGCAGGTTGCCGCCCTTGGTCAGCGGGGCGAGGAAGACGCGGCCACGGAAGTCCATCGGCCCATCCTGGCGGCGATCGGAGCTGCTTTCCACCGCCACGGCGAACGGCGGGCCTTCGCGCTCACCGGAAGTTGACGAAGCCCACGGGATCGCCGACGACGGCCGTGTCGACCAACTCTTCGTCCGCCTCGTAGTCGGCGCCGGCCGCAGCCGCGCATTCGAGGAACCACGCGACCTCCTCGGCGGACGTCGTCACCAAACCTGGCCGCGCGAGCCGCGCGAACAGTTTTTGCGCCAGCGCGCGCGCCTGTTCGCGCTCGGCGACGAAGCGCTCGACGTCGACTTGCACCGGCGGCACGCGGCCGTAGGCGACATCGCTGAGCACCGGCCAGGTCTCGGGATCGGTGAAGACGCTGATGCAGCCCAGATGGTCGAACGCGCGACCCGCGGCCACTTCGGCAGCATCGCCGGCGACGTAGCGCAGCGGCAGCTCGGGCGCGACCTTGTCGAGCGCCGTGTTGAGCACCGCGACCTCACGTTCGCGCAGGTTCGTGGCCACGACGTCGCGCCCGCGCAGCATCACCTCGGCCAGCAGCACGGGCAATTCGGCCACGCCGGCGCCGACCCACAGCGACGCGCCGGCGGCGCGGATCTTCGGCAGCAGTGCGCGCGCCAAGCGTTCGCCCAGTTCGCCCACCTGCGGTGCCTTCTCGGCCCAGAACTGCTCGCCCCCCCAGTGGAAGTAGATCTCACCGAGCGCTTGCCAGTCGCAGGCCGCGGCGATGCGGCGGTGGAGGGCGGCGATGCTGCTCCAGTCGGCACCGGGCTTCTTCATGCGCCCGTCCCGAGGCCGGCGAGTTTGCGCAGCACCGGCCACGCGAAGATGCCGGTCTTGTGGCCGTCGCTCCAGAAGAACGACAACCCGTAACGGCCGACCAGTTCGGCCCCGAACAGCAGGATGTCGTTCGGCACCGTCTTCGGGTCGAGCAGCGGGCGCCCGGTGCTCTCGTCGACACAGCTGGCGCACGGACAGGCGAGGCGCAGGTCGCGCGCCCGGTAGTCGGAAACGGCGCCGTCCTTCCACTCGATGCGGTAGGTGAACGGCGAGACGAGATCGGCCTTCTTGGGGGTCGGAGACGTCATCGGCGGGCAAGCTCGTAGCGCCGCCGCTTGCGCATCGCTCGCGGAAACCGGAGAACGGATGCATGCGGCTTGGCGCACTGATCCTGGCAGGAGGGCGCAGCGTGCGCATGGGCCGCCCGAAGGAGTGGCTACCGTTCGGTGGCGAGACGTTGCTGGGTCGCATCAGCCGCACGTTGCTCGAGGTCGCGGCACCGGTGCTGGTGCTGGCGCGCGATCACGAACAGGACCTGCCGCCGCTGCCCACGGCGGTGGGCAAACTCGTCGACGAACGACGCGACGCCGGTCCGCTCGCTGGCCTCACCCAGGGGCTCGACCACCTGGCTGCGGCCCATGGCTTCGCCGCGACCGACGCGGTGCTGCTGACCGCCTGCGATCTGCCGTTCCTGGACGCGGCGTTCCTTCGCGGCCTGGTCGCCCACCTCGCGGGGCACGACGTCGTCCTGCCGATCACCGCCGGGCGGGAAGAGCCCTTGGCGGCGCTCTATCGCGTCGGCTTGCGCACGGCGGCGCACAAACTGCTGCAGGGCGGAGCCGGCTCGCCGCGCGCGTTGGCCGCGGCGGCGACGACCTGTCGCCTCGATGGCGATGCCCTCGCCAGCATCGACCCGGCCGGCCGCTGCCTGTGGAACCTCAACACCCAGGCGGACTACGAACGCGCCGTCGAAGCACTCGCAGGACGATGACTGCCGTGTGCCTGGCCCCCCGACACCGGCCCGGGTCACACCCCGATCCGACTGCCGGCTGCTAGGGGGAAGATCGCATCAGGGGCCAACGCCCTGGCAGCCGATGCCACGGGACATGGACGGCACAGTGCTCGGAATCTGGAGTCAAGCCGCGGCAGTCGCTGCATTCGGCACCATCGGCGGCATGCTGGTCCGTAGCCGCGACGAGCGGCCGGGCACGGCGACCATCGGGGTCGGACTGCTCGTCGGCGCGCTGCTGCAGGCCGTCGACACCATGGCCGACACGACGCATGTACGTACGTCGATGCCGCTCGCGGCGATGGCGATCGCCATCACCGCCTTCCTGGCGCACGCCGGCACGGGCGCGAACCCGTCGCAGGGACTGGCGGGCGTGTTGGCCCGCAGCGGCCTGCGCATGGCCACGTTCGGCGCGGTGCTGATGGTGCTGCTGCACTGGCTGCACGGCGTGATGCCCCACCAGATCAACATCCACTTCGGCCTCACCACACCGGATGTCGGTGTCGTCGACGCGCCGCTGGTGGTGTTGCTGACCTGGCTGGCCCTGCGCGCGCGCGGGGTGCCCGGCGACGTCCGGTTCCTGCTGCTCTGCACGGCGCTCGGCCGACTCGCCGCGCTGCAGTTCGCGCCGCACGGCGCCAGTGTCGCTGCCGGCGCGCAGGTCCTGGGTGCAGCGCCGATGCTGCTGCGCCGCCTTGCCGCCGACGCGCCGACGCTTGCCGTGGCGACCGCGACCTCGGCGGCGTTCGCGTTCACGTGCCTCTTGCGCACGCAGGCGCAACTGCAGGGATCGACCCCGCGGCTGGCGGGCATCGACGATCCGCTGCTGGTGCTGGGTGCCGTCGTCGTCTTGTTCGGCGCCGCCTTGATGCGTGCCTACGGCCGCGAAGCCGCGTCGACGCACCACGCGGCACCGACCAACCACCTCGCGAACACCACCGAGGACACGATGGCGGTGTCGGTGGCGCAACCGGCGTCGCCTTCGCCGAACGGCTCGATGCCGCCGACGACCCGCCTGCCAGCAGTGGCTTCGACGGAAGTGGCCTCGCCGACCGTGCAGCACGACGCGCAGACGACGCGCGCCGAACCCGCCGAGGTGGCGCCGGCCTCCAGCCTCACCGCACGGGACGTCGTCCGCGACCTGCGCAGTCCGATCACCAGCATGGTGGCGGCGATCGGGCTGCTGTCGCCGGCAGCCGGCCAGGAGGAACGTCGCCGCCAACTCTCCACGCTGCAGGAGTACGGGCGCC
>JBILEY010000363.1:0-5505 GCA_044351865.1 Planctomycetota bacterium
GTCGCCGGCGGCACTGGCTGTTCCCGTGGTCACATACTCGGGCGCCAAATAGTGCGGCGTGCCGGCGAGCATGCCTTCCTGCGTCAACGGTGCGCCGGTCACCGGCCGCGCGAGGCCGAAGTCCGACAGGAATGCGCGGCCGTCGGCGGTCAGCAGCACGTTCGACGGCTTGACGTCGCGGTGCAGCAGGCCGGCCTGGTGCACGTGGGCCAGCGCCGCGGCGACCGTCTGCACGACGACAACCAGTTCGCGCAGCGAGCCGTCGTGGTGCCCACCTTCGGCGACCAGCTGCTGCAGGCGCTGGTCGAGCGACACACCGTCGACGAACTCCATCGCCAGCCAGTGGCGGCCGTCGTCTTCGCCGGCGTCGAACACGCGCACGACGTTGGGATGTTCGAGCCGCGCCAGCGTGCTCGCTTCGCGGCGGAACCGCGCGATGCGCGCCGGATCGGCGGCCACGTGCTCGGCCAGCACCTTCAGTGCGACGCGACGACCGAGCGAACGCTGCCGGGCTTCGTGCACGACGCCCATGCCGCCGCGGCCGACGACGCGCCGCAGTTCGAAGTCGCCGATGCTCTCGACCGGCGGCTCGGCGGCGATCGCTTCCGGCTGCAGCAGTGGCTGCAGCAGGTCGTGCAGGTCGGGATGCGCCGCGAGCACGGCATCGGCTGCTGCACCGTTCGCCGCGGCCTGCATCCAGATCGTCAGCGCGCGTTCGAGTCGGGAAGAGGAACTCACGGGAGATGGTGCAGCGCAGCGTTGGGCGCGCCCGAGCGAGGGGAAGGCCCGGACGGCCCATCGGCGCAACGCGACGTGCGGGGGATTTCGCCGCGCGACCGGTGCCCTTCGTTCACGGCGCCAGCGCCTGGTCGAGCTGCCCGCGCTGCAGCAGCTGCAGCTTCGCCGCGAGCTTCGGCAGCGCCCGCTGGAAGCGCACGCGCGCATGCGCCTCGCCGAGGCCAAGGCGCTGGGCGATGTCCACGAACGGCAGTCCGTCGAACTCGCGCCAGACGATCACGTCGCGGTCGTCGGCGTCGAGCAGTTCGAGGGCCAGGCGCACCCAGTCGCGTTGTTCGCCGGCGGCCGCCGCGGTCGCCGGGCCGGGCCCTGCACCAGCGACGCCGAGCTGCAGCACCGACTCGCCGCTGGCCGCCGCCGGCTGCAGCGGCTGTTCGCGCCGCACGTCGCGGCGCTGCTGCTGGCCGTGCCGCGCCTGGTGGCGCAGCACGTTCTCGACCATGCGCACCAGCAGCGCCCTCAGATGCTCGCGATCGCCGACGACGAAGCGCGGGCCGCTGCGCAGCACGTCGACCATCGTCTGCTGCACGATGTCCTGGGTGTCGGCGCGCTGGCGCAGCACCGGCCCGAGCCGCCGCTGCACGTGCTCGGTGATCCACGCGGCTTCGCCAGCGACCAGTTCGCCGAGCGCTTCGGCGTCGCCGGCGTGCCAGCGGCGCAGCAGTTCGAGGGTCGCGGCCATCTGAGGGCGGCCAATGTAGGCGCGATGTTCCGCGGCCCACAAGGCGGGCGGAGGGCGCATGTGCGGCGAGAACGGGCTTCGCCGTTGGCATCGCGACTGCAGTGCTCGAGGTCGCGCGGCGATCGCTACGATCCGGCGCCGATCGCGCGCCAGGATCCCGATGGGCAGGTCGTGACTCGAGCGCCCTTCGCGGCGGCAGGGCTGCGCATCCGCACTACTCGCCGAGGTGGTAGCTGTAGGTGGCGGTACGCCAGCTGTTCACGTCCGCGGGGTTGTCGTCCATCAGTCCGAGGTAGTCCAGGAGCTCCTTGGCCTGCTGGTCACCAGCAGCAGCGAGTTTTGCGGCGTGGTCGCGGGTCGCGTGCAATCCGGCTCCCAGCAGGAACTCACCGTCCATTCCGAGCCCGGTGTCGAAGTTGGTGTGCTTGGCTCGAAACAACGGCATCACGTCGACGAGTTCTCCGACGTCGAACAGTACGAGTGCACACTTGTAGAGGTTCTCGAAACCGCAACCGTCCGTGTCGTCTGGGTCCGACTCCTGCTGGGAGCGGAATGCCACCTCGTGCGGTAACAAGGCCCTGACCAACGGGGCGAAGGCCTTGGCTGCCTCTGGATGGAAGCGGGTCGCGCTCAGCATCGCCCTGTAGAGGCCGCGGCGCACCGGCAGGCTTGTGAGTAGTTGTTGTGCTTCCGGCGTCGCCAACCATTCTGGCGTGGGTTCGTTTCCCCCGAGTAGATCACGCAAAGCCATCGCCGCGAGCATACGCTCTTGCAGTGCTCAGCATCCAGCGCGACGGCGCCGAGTCGCTCAGCGCACCACGCAGCCGACCGCCGCCGACGCGCGCAGGCCGGTCGCGACCAGCTGGAACGCCTGCACGTACAACCCGAAGCCGACCAGCGTGCTCGCATTCGGCACGACGATCGCGCGCGGCACGCTGCTGCCGGCGTTCGGCAGGTCGAGCGTCAGCAGCACGTGTTGCGCGGGCGAGCCGACGAACGGGTCGAGCACCACCGGGTGCGTGTAGGCGTCGCCGTCGAAGCCGGCGAGGATGGCGAGCAGGTTGGTACTGCCGGCGATGGCGGTGAACGTCGACGTCTGGCCGAGCTGCAGCGGCAGGTCGAGGCCGATGCCGACCAGTTCGGGTTCCTGCTGCACAGGCCCCGAGCTCGCCGGGCCGGTGGCGGCGGCGAGCGTCGTGCGCGCGACGAACGTCGTCACACTGGCGGCGAGCGACGGCGGCGAGATGGCACTCGGGCTGTTGCCGGCAGTGACGGTGCAGTCGGCGAGCGAGCACGAGCCGGCGGTGACGACCACGCCGGACGAGCCGGCGCTGACGCCGAACACGCCGAGGTTTGCACCGGCACCGCCGGTGAAGTTCGTGCGCGACGCGAGCACCGTGCCGCCGTTCACCCGCAGCGCTGGCGTCGAGGCGATCGAGTACGGCCACGCGGGTTGGAACACGGAGTTGCCGCCGGCGATGGTGCAGTCGACCAGCGAGCACAGACCCGATTGCACCTGCATGCCGCCGACCGGCTGCGGCCAGACGTTGAACGGATCCCCGAGCACCTGGCAGCGATGCAGCAGCACCGAGCCGGAGGTCGTCAGGTTGCACGGCTGGCCTTGGCGGAAGCGGCAGCTGTCGAACGTGATCGAGCCGTCGGCGACGACGCTGTGCGGGGTGAACCCGAGACCGAAGGCGATCACCAGCGGCGCGAACTCGACGTCGACGAGGCGTGCTTGCTGGCCGGCCGGGATCGTCAGCGTCGACTGCACCGGGCCCGGGAAGCTGGGCGGTTGGATCGTGCCGGGGCCGACGATGTTCAGGCCCTTGGTCAGCGCGAACGGCGGGAACGTCAGGCCGTTCAGTCGCACGACGTCGCCGGGTGCGGCGGCGGTGAGCACGGCGGCGAGGTCGGTCCACGGCGCGCCCATGTTCCAGACGGTCTGGGCAGGTGCTGCGGTGGCGAGGGCGAGCAGCACGGGGGCGAAGGTGCTTCGCATCCGCTCACTCTATCGCGCCTGCCGCGTGGAGGGCCGACCCGGCCCGCTCGCTCGTTCCTCTGGTCGCTGTTGCCCGGGCAGCATGGCCCGCGCTGCACGAGCTGGAGCACGCCGTCGCTCGGTCAGTTCAGGACCACCGTCACATCGGCGGCTGCAGCGATGCGCAGTTCGGCTGCCGCGGCGAGTTCGGTCACGACCGTGCGGCGTTCCGCGGCGAGCCATTCGCGGTGCACCAGGCGAAAGGTGTAGGCGCCCGGCGGCAGCAGCAGGGGTTTGTCGCCCGTCCGGGGGAACGTGAGTTCGATCGCCGCGCCGACGGGATCGATGCACTGCGCGCGCACGCCGAGGGATCCCTTGGCCGGCGGCGGAAAGCCGGCCGGTGGCGGCGCCAGCGTGACGCGAGCCATCGTCGGCAGCCGCAGCTCCGCGCTCGTCGCGTCGGCCGGCGGCTCGGTCGTGAACTCGCGTCCACCGAGCGTGCAGACGAACGCGACCGGCCGCCGTGCAATGCAGCCGAAGACGAAGTGGCCGGGCGCGAGCATCTGCTCCGCGAGGTCTTGCATGGTGCCGTCTTCGTTGCGCGCGCGGATCGCACACGGCACCAGCGTGCCGCGATCGTCGATCGCGCGCACTTCGACGCGGCGGCCGGGCAGGAGCCGGAACTCGGCCTCGGCGACGCCCGGCGACAGCGGCCGCACCTCGGCCACGTAGCCGCGCCGTTCGGCCTGCAGCTCGAGCGGTCCCTCGTTCGCCACGGGCGGGAACACGAACGAACCAGCGTCGTCGGTCGTGCGCGAGGTCGAGAAGCTCTTCGCACCGAGCGGTCGCAGTCGCACGATCGCGTCGCGCAGCGGTCGGCCAGCCGCGTCGGCGACGCGGCCGCGAACGATGCGCCGCGTCGCTGGGACTTCCACGTCGATCGTCGTCGTCGTTGCGGGCGAGCTCGTGGTGAAGTCGTGGGCGACGAGTCGTTCGTGGAGGGCGTCACTCACTTCGATCGTGCAAGCGAGCTGCGGCAGCGGCGACGGCAGCACGACTTCGCCGTTCCGGTCGGGCTCGAGATGCAGGTCCATGGGACCGTCGGCGCGTTCGTACGAACAACCGGCGAGACCGATGGCGAGCGCGCGATGAAGGCCGAGGGTGGAGGAAGCGCCGGCGAAGAACGGCCCCGAGGCGTGCAGCTGGATGGGCCCGGCGGTGTACGGCTCGCCGGTGGGTGTGCGGAAGCGGAGGCGCAGGTCGCCTCCGCTCGCGAGCACGAACACCCATGGGTCGTCGCGGTCGCCGCGCGCCTGGGCTCGCGGTTCGGCGACGGCGGTCCGGTGCGCTGGTGCACCGATCAGCTGCGCGTCACCATGGAACGTGCCGCGCCCGTCGACGCCGGTCGGCGCCGACAGCTCGCCGGCCTTGACGCGTGCTCCAGCGACCGGTGCGCCGCGTTCGTCGACGGCCAGGAAGTGCTTCTGCTTGGCGCGTGGCAGCTCGACGACGACGTCGTCGACGCGCGTCGTCCTGGCGTCGAACTCGAACAGGTGGCCACCGCCGCTCCCGGGCGCGTGCACCATCAGTTCGGCCCGGTCGATCGCGATCCGGTTCTCGGGCTGGCGCCAACGTTCGCGCGAGGACGTGAAGACCGGCACGACTGCCATCTCGAAGCGGCCGGTGTCGTCGGCCTCGACGGATGTCGTCGTCCCGGTGGTCGAATCGACGAAGATCGCCTTGCCCATGACGCTCGCCGCGGGGACCGCCGAGCCATCGTCGCTCCAGACGACGCGACCGGCGATGACCTGCAGCTTCGTCGTCGCCACGACCAGGTCGCTGGTGGGGCGAGGCAGGTCGAGTTTGCGATCGTCGGCGCGTTCGGTCTCCGTCGGCGTCAGCAGCCAGTGGGTGTGGGGCAGCCGCAGCTGGCCGCGCCACGTCGGCGAGAGGCCGCGGAACGCGAAGCGACCGTCCGCATCGGTGCTCGTCGCCGCCGGTCGCGCGAGCAGGTCCTCGATCGCCTTCGGCAGCGAATCGTCGT
>JBILEY010000364.1:0-5474 GCA_044351865.1 Planctomycetota bacterium
GATCCTGTTCAGCAGCGGCAGCACCGGCGAGCCGAAGGGCGTGATGCTGACGCACGGCAACGTGCAGTCGAACTGCGACGGCGTGGCGCAGCTGATCCCGCTCGACCACCACGACCGCCTCGTCGGCGTGCTGCCGCTGTTCCACTCGTTCGGCAACATGGCGCTGTGGTACGCGGTGCAGCAGGGTGCGGGCATCGTGTTCCACCCGAACCCGCTCGACGCCGCCGCGGTCGGCGAGATCGTCGCCACGCAGCGCGCGACGATCCTGCTGGCGACGCCGACGTTCCTGCAGCTCTACCTGCGCCGCTGCGAGCCGGGGCAGCTCGGTTCGCTGCGCATCGTGCTGACCGGCGCCGAGAAGCTGACGGAAGAGCTCGCCGATGCGTTCGCCGACCGCTTCGGCATCCGGCCGGTGCAAGGCTACGGCGCCACCGAGACGGCGCCGGCGGTCGCGATCAGCGCCCCGGGCTACCGCGCCGCGGGCTTCTACCAGGCCGGTGTGCGCCGCGGCTCGGTGGGCCGGCCGCTGCCCGGCGTCACCGTGCGCATCGTCGATCCGGAGACGAAGGTCGAGAAGCCGATCGGCGAGAGCGGCCTCGTGCTGGTGCGCGGCGCCAACGTCATGCGCGGCTATCTCGGCCGCGACGACCTGACGGCGGCGGCGCTGCACGACGGCTGCTACGTCACCGGCGACATCGGCCGCGTCGACGACGACGGCTTCCTGTTCCTCACCGACCGGCTGTCGCGCTTCAGCAAGATCGGCGGCGAGATGGTGCCGCACGGAGTCGTCGAGGAGCACCTGCAGGCGTGCAGTGGCAAGACCGAACGCGCGTTCGCGGTCTGCGGTGTGCCCGATGCGAAGAAGGGCGAGCGCTTGATGGTGCTGACGACGTTGGCGGCGGCGGAGGTGGCCGACGTGGTCAAGAAGATGGCGACGCGCGGGCTGCCGGCGCTGTTCGTGCCGCGCGGGGACCAGTTCGTGCCGGTGGCGGCGCTGCCGGTGCTGGGCACGGGCAAGATCGACCTGCGCAAGGTGAAGGAGCTGTGTCTCGCGGCGGCTCCGGCCGCGGAGTGAGGGGTCAGATCGTGGGCAATATGTCGTGCAGAATGCCCACGAACTGACGGCCGCGTCGCGACTGTCGGCGCCGCCGCGTCACCGCGGCGCCTGCACCATGCCGGCGACGAGCGCATCAGCGATCGGCCCCGCCGCTTCGATCTTCGCCGTCACCTGCAGCGTCTTCGTGTCGAGCGCGACGACGTGCTGCGTGTCGCCGGCGACCACGACCAGCAGCTGGCTGCCGTCGGGTGAGAAGCCGAGGCTCGTCGGCGCCGCCTTGCGCGCGAGCTCCTTGCCGAGGTCGATCGACTTCGCCTTGCCGATGTCGTTCGTGTCGTAGAGCACGACTTCGCCCGACAGCGGGCACGACACCGCGACCTGCTTGCCATCGGGCGACGCCTTCACGCGCAGCGGGAACCCATCGCGCGCGACTTCGTGCACGACCTGCAGCGTCTTGCCGTCGACGACCACGAGCTTGCTGCCGCGATTGCAGCCGATCCACAGCTGCACACCGTCGCCCTTGGCAACGCAGGCGATGCCCTCCGCGCCCTCCGGCAGCGACGCGTGCGCCGTGGCCTTGTTGGTCGCGAGGTCGAAGCGCGTGACGCCGCCCGGCACGACGTGGCTGACGAAGCAGGAACTGCCGTCCGGGGCGAGCGCCAGCATGTGGTTCGTTTTGTGCTCGAGCGGGAACACGGTGAACGCGCCCGTCGCCGCGTCGAGGCGCACCAGCTGGGCCGGCACTTCGGTGGTCAGCCACGCCGTCGTGGTCGTGCCGACGAACGCGAGGTCGTTCGGTCGCTTGCTGTCGCCGAGGTCGACCATGCGACTGCGCTTGCCGCTCGGCAGGTCGAGCACGAACACGCGGTTGTCGGCGGGTTGGTGGCCCTTGCCGGGGCCGCCGTAGGCCGAGCCCAGCGCGTAGCGGCCGTCGGCGGAGATCGCCAGTTCGTGCGCGCCGGCGCCGGCGTCGTAGACGTGCAGCGGCTTCAGCTCGGGCAGCGACAGCAGGTGCACCTTCTCGTCGCCGCGCGTCGAGTAGAGCACCGCGGCGACGGTGGGCGGCTGCTGCTGCGCCTCGCTCTCGCGGGGCGGTTTCGCTGGTGCTTCGGGCGTTTGCGCGCCGGCCACGAGGGGCAGCGTCGTCGCGACGAAGAGCCCACGGGCGAGTCGGCGAAGGGCAATGGCGACGACGGCAGGCAGCGAGAGACTTCGAGGCATGGGTGCGGTTACGCAGTAGGTCGCCGATCGGTTGGATCCCCGGCGGGAAGCCGTGCGCGCGGTCGATCCGCGCGCTGGCCCGGAGGCCGTCGTTCGCTACCGTGCGATCATGAGGGTCCGCGCATTCTCGCTCGCTGTCGTGATGATCGGAACGATGACCCCGCTGGTCTGCGGACAGGCGACCGTGGCGGAGGTCGAAGCGGCCTCCAACGAGCACCTGAAGCGTGGGGACGCAGCGGGCGCGATCGTGATCCTGGATCGTGCGCTGGCGAAGTGGCCGAACGAGGCCTCGCTGTGGTGGCGGCGAGCCTTCGCCAAGGGCCGCTCCGGCGATTTCCGCGGCGGCATCGAGGACGCCACGCGGGTGATCGAGTTGGCGCCGCAGGATGTGCGCGGCTGGATCGAGCGCGGCTACCTGCGCGGGCAGAAGGGCGAACTGACAGCCGCGCTCGCCGACTTCGATCGGGCGGCGGAGATCGCACCGGACGAGCCGACCGTGTTCGGAGACCGCGGTGACGTCAAGCAGAAGCTCGGCGACTGGTTCGGGGCCCGCGCCGACTACGACCGGGCCTTGGTGCTGCAGCCGACGTTCGGGGCCGCCAGGCACAATCGGGCGGTCGTCGCCATGATGCTCTGCGCGTGGAGTGCCGCGGCCGAAGACCAGCGGGCGGCGATCGCGCAGACGCCGCCGATGGCGCGCATGTGGGAGGTGCTCGCCGAGGCGGAGGAACACCTCGGCCGCCACGACGAGGCCGTGCGCTGCTACACCCGCGCGCTGGAGCTCGCACCCGAGTCGCCGATCGACGTCGCGCTCCTGCGGGCCAAGGCGAACCTCGCGCGCGGGCGCACCGCCGCGGCCCGTTCGGAACTCACGCGGTTGACGAGCGAACCGGCGGCGGCCGGCGAGCAGCGGGGCATGCTCTACCAGTGGCTCGGTGGCGTGTTGTTGCACTCGGGCAAGCTCGAACAGGCGAAGAACGCCTTCGAGCGTGCGGCAGCGGATCCGGGCATCCTGCCGTTCGCCGCGTTCATGCAATGGTGCGCTGCCTCCGACGACGCTGCGGCGGCCAAGACCCTGCGCGAGACCATCGCCGCGATCCCGGCCCCCGATTCCCTGCAGATGGACCTCGTCGCCCTGTGCGCGGGCGAGCGCCCACCGGCCGAACTCGCGGCGGCGGTGCCCTTCCCCATGGCGTGCTTCACCTGGTATCTCGCGGCCTGGCGAGCGAGCAAGAGCGGCGACGAGCCCGGTGCCCAAGCCTGCTTCCGCCGGTGCCTGAACACCGGCGACAAGAGGTGGGTGCAGTGGCATCTTGCGCGCGTGCAGCTCGGACTGGCGACGAGTCCCGCTGTGCCTGGCAAGCTCGGACTCTCGTTGCGCGCCGTTCCCGACGTGTCGCCGCCGCAGCTCGAGATCACCGCCGTCGACGCCGATGGTCCGGCGGCCTTGCAGCACCTCGTCGTCGGCACGCGCATCCTCGAATGGAACGATCAGCCGGCGACCCCGGCTGCCGTGTCGGCGCTGGAGCCGACGCTGGTCGTCGGCACAACCGTGCGCCTGTTGGTGGTCGACGGGGACAAGCGCGTCGAACGGTGGCTCGTCGCCGGGGTGTTGCCGCGCTGATGGCGCGATCCGTCGGCCGTGCTGCGGCCGCTTTCAGTCCGCGGCACTCGGCGATGCCGGCGGCGGCAGTTCCTGCGCCAGCAGCCACAAGCGCGCGTCGAACTCGAGCTGGTGGTAGTCGGGCTCCATCGACTCGCACAGCGAATAGAACTTCTTGTCGTGCTCGCGGTGCCGCAGGTGCGCGAGTTCGTGCACCACGATCATGCGCAGGAACGGTTCGGGCGCCTGCTTGAACAGGCTGGCGACGCGGATCTCGCGCTTGGTCTTCAGCTTCTGGCCCTGCACGCGAACGGCGGTGGTGTGCGTGCCGAGCGCCTGCTGCACGACGTGCAGCTTGTTGTCGTAGAGCACCTTCGCCAGCGGCTCGCTGTTGCGCAGGTGCTCGTTCTTCTGCGCCAGCACGTAGTCGTAGAGCGCCTTGTCGCTGCGCACCTCGTGGCCGTCCGGGTAGCGCTTGGCGAGGTGGGCGTGCAGGCGGCCGTCGTCGACGAGTCGCTGCACCTGGGCCAGCAGTTCGGGCGGGTAGCCGGACAAGTACTTCAGCGGGTTCATGCGGCAGCGGGAACGCCACCATACGGCCGCGCGCTGCGCACGCACTCAGCCGGAGCGTTTGCCCTTGGCGCTCTCGGTCGGGTCGCGCCCCAGCCGTTCCTTCAGTGCCTGCCGCAGCAGCCATTCGATCTGGCCGTTGATGCTGCGCATGTCCTGTTCGGCCCAGCGGCGCAGTTCGTCGAACACGCGCGGCGGCAGACGCAGCAGGAACTTCTTCTCCTCGTCGGCCATGCGCGACTAGCCGTAGAGCGTGCCGGCGTTGACCACCGGTTGGGTGCCGCGCTCGCTGCACAGCACGACCAGCAGGTTGCTGACCATCTGCGCCTTGCGCTCCTCGTCGAGCTGCACCACGTCGTTCGCCCGCAGCTGCTCGAGCGCCATCTGCACCATGCCGACCGCGCCGTCGACGATGCGCTTCCTGGCGTCGAGGATCGCTTCGGCCTGCTGCCGCTGCAGCATCGCGCTGGCGATCTCCGGCGCGTAGGCGAGGTGGCTGAGGCGCACTTCCAGCACTTCGATGCCGGCCATCTGCAGGCGCTGCGTCAGCTCCTTCGCCAGGGCGGCGTTGACCGTGTCGCTGCTGCCGCGCAGCGAGACCTCGTGCTCGTGCGGGCTGTCGTAGGGATGCAGCGACGCCATGTGGCGCAGCGCCGACTCGGTCTGCACCTGCACGTAGGAGGCGAAGTCCTCGACGTCGAACGCCGCCTGCGCGGTGTCGCGCACGCGCCAGACGACGACGGCGCCGATCTCGATCGGGTTGCCGCGCAGGTCGTTCACCTTCAGCTTGTCGCTGTTGAAGTTGTGCGCGCGCAGGCTCACTTCGCGGCGGCTGGTGAACGGATTGACCCAGTAGAAGCCGTCGTCGCGCAGCGTGCCGCGGTACTTGCCGAACAGCAGGATCAGCTTGCTCTGGTTCGGTGCCACGATCACGAGGCCGCAGAAGACCAGGATGGCGGCGATGAGCGAGGCGAGGGCCACCAGCTTCAGCAGGCCGGGCAGGACGAGCGCCGCGCCGGCGGC
>JBILEY010000365.1:0-5464 GCA_044351865.1 Planctomycetota bacterium
CGAGAAGTCGGTCGCGGCGCTGTTCGGGTTGTCGCCCGGATCGAGCACGCTGAACGCCGGCAGCACGAGGCTCGGGGTCGCCGGCAGGCCACTGACGTTCAGGCGCAGCAAGCAGCCGGCCTGCGACGTCAGCGACTGCGCGAGGCAGGCGTTGGCGTCGTCGCCGACGGTGATCCACAGCCGGCCATCGGGACCAAAACGCAGCGAGCCACCGTTGTGGTTGCCGGCGTTGTCCGGCATAGCACCCAGGATCGCCGTGCGGCTGCCCGCCGCGAACGTCACGTTCGTGCTGCTCGGGTTGGCGAGGTCGCCGGTGCAGGTGAAGCGGTCGACGTGCACGAACGCCGTCGCCGAGCTCGTGTAGTAGACGTAGATGTAGCCATTGGTCGCGAACGCCGGGTCGGCGGCGATGCTGAGCAGCCCCTGTTCGCCGCCCGAGTTCACGGCGGGCACGGTGCCGACGGCGACCGCGGCCTGCGAGGTGCCGGCGTAGATCGACACGCCGCCGCCGGAGTTGGCGATCAGGCAGCGCCCGTCGGGCAGGAAGCAGCAATCGTTCGGCGTGCTGAGACCGCTGGTCACCAGGTTGTCGACGACGAAACCGGTGGGCACCGATTGGGCCAGCGCGGCGGCGCACAGCGACGCGACGGCGAGGCAGGAGGCGAGGTGGGAACGCGACATCGTGGGGTTCTCTCGAGGGAGGGCATTCGCGGGCCTCGGGGGAAGGCGCCGCGCGGCGAGGAAGTCTACGCAAGAAGGCCCGGTCGTGGGCCAGGGAGCTTTCCCGACCTGGTGCCGGCAGCCCGACCTTCCGGTGCCGCAGGCATCGCAGCGCCCGTCCTCTCGCCGGGTATCGCCGGCCGCCCGCACGCCTCCCCTCCTGGCCCGTCCAGGACGCGCCGGCATGATGCGCGGCATGGACTCGACACTGCGGCGCCTGGACGCCGAACGGAAGCTCGCCGGCAAGCCGTTCCGGTCGCTGTGCTATGCGCCGTTCGTACAGATGTCGTTCTCGCCGAACGGCGACGCCTCGGCTTGCTGCAACAGCCGCTCGTACGCCCTCGGCAACGTGCGCAAGCAGCGCCTCCACGAGATCTGGAACGGCGCGCGCATCGCCCACGTGCGGCGCGAACTGCGCGACTACCGCTTCCCGCAAGGCTGCGAGTTCTGCGCCTGGACGCTGCAGGCAGGCAGCACCAACGCCGCGCTGCGCGACTTCGACGGCTACTTCCACGGCTCGCCGTGGCCGAGCAAGCTGGAGTTCGCGCTGAGCAACACCTGCAACCTCGCTTGCGTGATGTGCACGCCGGACCTGTCGTCGACGATCCGCGCCAAGCAGGGGCTGCCGCCGTTGCCGGCGGCCTACGGCGACCAGTTCTTCGCCGACCTGGTGCCGTTCCTCCAGCACGTGCAGGTGCTGTCCTTCCTCGGCGGCGAACCGTTCCTGCAGAAGGAATGCCATCGCGTCTGGGATCTGCTGATCGAGCGCAAGCTGCCGGTGCTCTGCCACGTCACCACCAACGGCACGATCTACGACGCTCGCGTCGAGGCTTTGCTGCAGGCGCTGCCGTTCGACCTCGCCATCTCGATCGACGGCGTCACGGCCAAGACCGTCGAGAGCATCCGTGTCAACGCGCGCTTCGACCGGTTGCGCGCCAACATCGACCGGTTCCAGGCCTACACGCGGGGCCGCAGCGACCGGCACGCCAGCCGGCGGCGCGATTGCCTGCAGCTCAACTTCTGCATCATGCAGCAGAACTGGCACGAGCTCGGCGAGTTCTTCCTGTGGGCGGAGAGCCTGCAAGCGATCGCGTGGACCACCGTCGTCGACAACCCGAAGGAGTGCAGTCTGATCGGGCTGCCCAAGGACGAGCTGCAGCGCGTCGCCAGGACGATCTCGGCGCAGGCGCCGCGCATCGCCGGGCAGTTGCGCAAGAATCGCGCGCGATGGCTGCAGGTCGTCGAGGAGATCGAACAGCACGCGCGCCAGTCCGACGCCGCCTCGTTGGCGCGGCTCGGTGAGCAGGCGCTGGCGAACCGCACCGACGCGCCCGACGAACTGGTCAGCCACATGCACCTCGCGTGGCAGCACATGGCGTCCGGCGACCGCGCCGCGGCACTGGCGGCGGCGCAGCAGGTCGACGCTGACGATCCGCACTGCTTCGAGGCGAGCCTGATGATCGGCGACATCCAGACGTTCGCCGGCGAGTTCGAGGCGGCGGAGGTGGCGCTACAGCGGGCCCTGGCGCTCACCGACCGCCATCCGGCGGTGCACATGCGCTTCGCCTGGTTGCGCTACAGGCAGCAGCGGATCGCCGACGGGCTGCAGTGCGTGGCCGCGGCGGAGGCTGCCGCGGCGCGCCTCGCCAAGGTCGAGCCGTGGATCACTCGCGGGACGCTGCACGTCGGCGCGCGGTTGCTGGCGCAGTCCGGAGACGTCGCCGCGGCCGTGGCCCGCGTCGCGCAGTGGCTGCAACTGGCACCCGACGATGCCGAGGCGCTGCGCCTGCGCGACGAGCTGCGCGCGTGCGGCTGAGGTCGTTCACTCGCGGCGCAGCAGGTACTGCGCCCACCACACCCCGAGGTCGGCATCGCTGCGATCGCGCCACGGTGCCGCGAGGCGCTGCCGCAGGGCGGCGGGGATCGGTGCCGGGGCGTCGCGCCAGGCGTCGACGAGGGTGAAGCCGTGGCGGGCGAACGCGGCCTCGAACTCGGCGAGGCGCCACCGATTGCACTCGTGCACGAAGCGCGCCTGCGGATCCGCGGTCAGGAACTCGAGCGGGTGCACGTCGGGCAGCCAGTAGCGGCTGTGGTCGGTGGCGTCGATGCCGTGCACGCCGAAGCCGCCGGGCCGGGTGATGCGCCGCAGCTCCGCCAGCGTCGCGTCGACGTCGTCGAGGTGTTCGAACACGCTGTTGCTGAACGTCACGTCGAAGGCGCCAGTCGGTAGCCCGGTCGTCTGCACCGGCTGCTGCAGCAGCTGCAGGCGGGCACACAGCCCGGCGGGATCGCCGGCAGCGAGCCGGGCGAGATCGAAGCCGTGACAGTTCGCCAGCACCGCATCGCGCGCGATCGGCAGACCGCGGAGGACGTGGGCGGGATCGACCAGGGCGGCGGCGGCCAGTCGGGCGAGTCGTCGCAGCGCCTTGGCGGTGTCGACGACCGGGTCCACCTCGATGCACACGGCGCGCTCGGCGCCGAGCAGCAGGTGGCTGAACATGCGGCCGTACGGATCGAGGCTGCCGCAGCCGAACTCCAGGTGGGCTGCACCGCGCAGCGGCAGGCCATGGGTCTGTGCGCAGTGGCGCACGAAGTGCAGGGCGCAGGCCACGTGCTCGACCGAATGGCGGTTGGGTTCCACCTCCAGTGCGCTGTCGAGGCGATCGCGCAGCCGTTCGAACAGCAGCAGGTCGTCCTGCACGTCGCTGTAGGAGGTCGCGATGCTCTCGCCGGACAGCCGTGCCAGCAGGGCAGCGGCCAGCTGACGGGTCGGCAGCGCGATCTCCGGTGCCGGCTCGGTGGTCGGGTGCTGCAGGTGGCCCGCCGGTCGCACCGGCGGCTTGGTGAAGGGTGAGGTCGCCCACCGTCGCAGTCGCTGCAGCCAGGCACGCATTGCCGGACCATACCCGGCTCGACGGATCGGCGACGCGGCCTAGGATTCGCCTGGAGATGCATCTCGTCGCCGCTGCGGGAACCCGGCCGAACCTGCCAAAGGTGGCGGCGCTCGTCGCTGCCGCGCATGCGTTCCCGGGACTCGAGCTCGAGGTCGTGCACACGCGCCAGCACCACGACCCCGCGATGCATGCGCAGCTGGTGGCGGACCTCGGCATGCCGCCGCCGCAGCGCGAGCTGCCGGTGCCCGCGGGGTTGTCGCCGGCCGACTTCGTCACCGCGGCGCGCGGGGCGTTCGCCGACGCGCTGAAGGAACGGCCACCGGCGGCCGTGGTGGTGGTCGGCGACGTCAACTCCACGCTGGCCTGCGCGCTCGGTGCCGTGGACCGCGGTATCCCGATCGCGCACGTCGAGGCGGGGCTGCGTTCGTTCGATGCAACGATGCCCGAGGAACACAACCGCATCGCGGTCGATCGGCTCGCCCGCTGGCTGTTCACCACCGAACCGGTGGCGGCGACCAACCTGCACCGGGAAGGCATCGACCCGCAGCGCATCCACTTCGTCGGCAACACCATGATCGACAGCCTGTTCGCCCGCGTGGCCGCGGCGCGGCAGCGGCAGGCCTGGCGGCGCCACGGCCTGGCGCCGGGCGGCTATGCGCTGGTCACGCTGCATCGGCCGGCGACCGTCGACGATCCGCAGCGGCTGCAGGAGATGCTGGCGTTCCTCGCCGAGCTGCAGCGCCGGTTGCCGGTGGTGTTCCCGGTGCATCCGCGCACGCAGGCTCGCCTCGCCGCGCGGCCGGCAGCCGGTGCGCTGGCCGGCGGAGCCCTGCACGCGACGCCGCCGCTCGGCTACCTCGACTTCGTGTCGCTGATGGCGGACGCCGCCGTGGTGCTGACCGACAGCGGCGGCATCCAGGAGGAGACCACGGCGCTCGGAGTGCCTTGCCTGACGCTGCGCGACAACACCGAACGACCGATCACCGTCGAAGTCGGCACCAACCGGCTGGTCGGGCGGCACGGGCCGGCGATCCTGGCCGAGGTCGACGCGGTGTTGCGCGACCCGCCGCCGCACCGGCCGCTGCCGCCGCTGTGGGACGGCGCTGCCGCGGCGCGCATCCTGAGCGTCCTCACCCGGACACCATGAGCAGCATCCTCGTCACCGGCGGAGCGGGGTTCCTCGGCAGCCACCTCGTGCAAGCGCTGGCGCAGTCCGGCGATCGCGTGACCGTCGTCGACACGCTGCAGTTCTGCCACGCCGACAACCTGACCGCGGCGCTCGCCACTGGGCGGGTCGTCGTGCGGCAGCAGGACTGCGCCGCCGACGGCTGGGAGCCCGCCGGCGAGTTCGACGCGATCTACCACCTGGCCGGCGTGGTGGCGACGCGGGAGTTCATGGCGAGGCCGGCTTCGGCACTGCTGGCGTCGACCCGACCGCTCGAGAGCATGCTGCGCTGGCAGCAGCGGCGGCCGGCGGCGCGCCTGCTGTTCGCGTCGTCGTCCGAGGTCTACGGCGACGCGGAGGTGCATCCGCAGCCGGAGGAGTACCGCGGCAACGTCAGCTGCACCGGCCCGCGCAGCGGCTACGACGAAGGCAAGCGCGCCGGCGAATCGCTGCTGCTCGGCTGGTCGCGCGAGTTCCGCGGTGGCACGCCGTGCGGCGCGATCGTGCGGCTGTTCAACACCTACGGCCCGCGCATGACGGCGAACGGGCGGCTGGTGCCGACGATGGTGCGCGATGCGCTGCGGCAGCGGCGCATCACCGTGAACGCTCCCGGCACGCAGACCCGCACGCTGCTGCACGTGGACGACTGCGTGCGGGCGCTGCAGGCGGCGATGGAGCGCCAGCC
>JBILEY010000366.1:0-5443 GCA_044351865.1 Planctomycetota bacterium
CGGTGGCCGGGCAGGGAGTCGCGTAGCGGGCGAGGTTGGCGGAGACCAGGCCGCCCGCGGTGAGGAAGTCACCGCCGACGTAGAGTTGGCCGTTCGGCAGCACCGCGGAAGCAGAGACCGTTCCGCCCATCCCGCTCCCCAGCGCCGACCAAACGCTGCCATCCCAGCGCGCAATGCCGTTGACCATGTCGACGCCAGTCGACGGGAAGAGCCCACCCGCGACGAGATCCCCATTCGGCAGCACGGAGAGTGTGGTGACCTCGCCGTTCAGCCCGACCCCCAGCGCCGACCAGGCGCTGCCATTCCAGCGCGCGATGCGGTTTGCGGCGACACCGCCGGCGGTCGTGAAGCGGCCACCCGCGACCAGATCGCCGTTCGGCATCACGGCGAGGGAGCGGACACGGTCGTCCATCCCGCTCCCCAGGGCCGACCAAGCGCTGCCATCCCAGCGCGCGATGTAGTTCACCGCGACGCCGCCGGCGTTCGTGAACCATCCACCCGCGACGAGGTCGCCGTTCGGCAGCACCTCGAGGTCGAAGACGATGCCGTTCATCCCGCTCCCCAGTGCCGACCAGGCGCTGCCATTCCAGCGCGCGATGTAGTTCGCCGCGACGCCGCCGGCGTTCGTGAAATACCCACCCGCGACGAGGTCGCCGTTGGGCAGCACGGCGAGGGCCATCACACGGTCGTTCGTCCCGCTCGCAAGCAACGACCAGGCGCTGCCATTCCAGCGTGCGACGCGGCTCGCGAGGACGCCGCCGGCCAATGTGAATTCCCCACCCGCGACCAGGTCACCGTTCGGGAACGCGGCCAAGGCAAAGACATTGGAATTCACCCCGCTTCCCAGCGCCGACCAGGCGCTGCCATTCCAGCGCGCGATGCGATTCGCAGCGACGCCACCGATGGTGGTGAACCCGAAACTGCCACTCGAACCGCCAGCAACGAGGTCGCCGTTCGGCATCGCGACGAGGGCACTGACAGAGCTGTTCACCCCGTTCGCCAGCCCAGACAGCCACTGCGGAACGCATTGGCCGAACGCTGGTGCCACGAGCAGGAAGGCCAGAGCGAAGAGATGGCGCAACCGGGACGACGTCGGGGGCAGCATTGCAGGATTCACTTTGGGCTGGGGACCAGGCCTCGGGTCGCGAGGCGCAGCGGCGTCGGACGCTCTCCGGACCTTCGCCCTCGCCTCCTACCGACGACTTCAGGATACCGGCGAACCAACCGCGGTGAAGGCCGTGCCGGAGTTTGCACGAACGCGCGGCCGCAATGTTCGCGCTGCGTGCCATGGTCCAGCGCGCAGCCGCATCGCCATCCGCTACGCCAGGTCGCTGTCCCCGAGCGTGTACCACCAGTCGGTCTGCAGCACCGGCTCGGTCAGCGGCGAACCGGTAATCAGGTAGACGAGGCGGCGCTCGAGCCAGTTCGCCGACGCGGTCTTGATGAAGCCGCGCGCTTCCAATGCGCGCCACTCGACCGACCACTCGGGGAACACCGTCATCAACCGCTGCCGGCCTTCCTGCTGCGCGCGCAGCGACGCCGCGTGCAGCAGCGCGTCGCAGGCTTCGCCGTCGTTCTCGGCCGCCATCCAGTCGGCGATCGTCGCCGCATCGGGCGCGAGACCGGAGCCCGGCTTCAGCACGAGGAAGCCGACGAGTTGGCCGGCGCGGCGCGCGGTCCACAGCTCGTAGTCGGCGCGCGCCGGGTTCTGCACGTATCGCCAGTCGAGGTAGCCGTGGTCGCGGCGCAGCAGCAGGCGCTTCTCGCTGCGCACGCGCGCGTAGAGCTCACCGATGTCGGTGGGCACGGCGTGCACGCGTTCGACGGCGAGGCCCGCGGGCAGCGGCACCGGCGGCAGCGCCACGTCGCGGATCAGGAAGTCGATGCCGCGCAGGAAGTGGTACTCGAGGTAGCGCGTGCCGATGCGGAACGCGGCGTCGACCGGGAAGCCGTAGAGCACCGCGTCGCCGATGCGGCGGCTGTGCGCCGAGAACGGCAGGCCGGTGACGACGAACGCACCGGGGCGCTTCAGGCCCGCGCGCCAGTCCGGATGCGTCATCGAGTCGACGCAGTGCACGAAGACCTGTTCGCCGCACGGCGTGTCGGCGCGCAACGGCACGCCGGCGTACTGCGAGACGACGGTGCCGTCCGGCGCCACCGCCAGCGACATGCGATGCCCCATCGGGTTCTGCAGGTACTGCCAGCGCCACTGCTCGAGCGTGCGGTCGACGAAGCCCGGGCCGCAGACCTCGCGGAACACTCGGTTGAACGTCGCCAGGATCGCGTGCTCGTCGCCCGGCTGGTACGGACGGATGGTGAGTTCGGGCAGGCTCATGCGAGTCGACGGCAGAAGTCGGTGACGAGGGAGGTCAGCTGCGCCGCCGCCTGCTTGCCGGCGGCGACCACTTCGTCGTGCGCCAACGGCGTCGGCGAGATGCCGGCGGCGAGGTTGGTGATCAGCGACAGGCCGGCGACCTCGGCGCCCATCGCGTTCAACGCCATCGCTTCGTGCACGGTGCTCATGCCGACCGCATCGGCACCGAGCGTGCGCAACATGCGGATCTCGGCCGGCGTCTCGTACGACGGCCCGAGCAGGCCGGCGTAGACCCCGGGGCGAAGGCGCGCGCCGGTGGCCTGCAGCAGCTGGGCGAGCCGCGGCGCGTAGACGCGCGTCTGGTCGGGAAACCGCGGCCCGAACGCTGGTTCGTGCAAACCGACCAGCGGCGACTGGCCGGTCAGGTTCAGGTGGTCGCGCAGCACCATCAGGTCGCCGGCCATCATGTCGTCGGCGATGCCGCCGGCGGCGTTGGTCAGCAGGAACGACGGCACGGCGAGGCGCCGCAGCGTGCGCACCGCGCGCACGACCTCGTCCGGGCGCCAGCCTTCGTAGAGATGCACGCGGCCCGACAAGCAGGCGACCTTGGCGCCGCCGACGGTGCCGACGACGAGGTCGCCGCCGTGGCCTTCGACGTGCGGCTTCGGCCAGCCGGGCACCTCGGCGAACGGCACCACGGTGGCATTCTGCACCTGCTTCGCGAAGTCCTTCAGGCCGCTGCCGAGCACGAGGCCGAGGCGCAGGCCGTTCGCGGCGGAGCCGAGGCGCTGGCGCAGGAACGCGGTGGCCTGGTCGACGAGGGAGAGTTCGTTCTGGGTCTGCATCGGGAAGACGGAGGGGCCGCGGCGCGAGCGGCCGCGGCGAGAGGATGGCGATGCGGGCGAAGGCGCGACGAAGCGGCGATCAGCCTTCGTTGCCGAGCACGCCGGCGACGCACGCCGTCATGCAGGTGGCGATGGCGCCGCCGAACATCGCGCGCACACCGAGCCTGGCGAGGTCAGAACGGCGCTCGGGCGCCATCGCGCCGAGGCCGCCGATCTGGATCGCGACGCTGCTGAAGTTGGCGAAGCCACACAACGCGAAGCTGGCGATCATCACCGTGCGCGGTGACACCGCGTTCGCCGCCGCCATCTTGCCGAGGTCCTGGTAGGCGACGAACTCGGTGGCGATCAGCTTGGTGCCGATCAGCTGACCGAGCTCGGTGATGTCAGCCGACGGCACGCCCATGACCGCCGCGATCGGCCAGAACACGTAGCCGAGCAGCATCTGCAGGCTCAGTTCAGGGTGAATCAGTTCCAGCCCGGCGTTGATCAAGGCCAACAGGCCAAGGAACGCGATCAGCATCGCCCCGACGTTCAGCGCCAGGCTCAAGCCGTCGGCGGCGCCACTCGAGGCGGCCTCGACGACGTTGCCGAGCTTCGGCGCGTCGATCTTCGCGATCGTGCCCATCGTCTGGCTGGTCTCGGTCTCCGGCCACAGCACCTTGCTGCAGATCAGTCCGGCGGGCACCGCCATGACGCTCGCCACCATCAGCCGGCCAGCGATCGCCGCCCGCGCCACCGGGTCCTCGCCGCCGACGAAGCCGACGTAGGCGGCGAACACGCCGCCAGCGATGGTCGCGAAACCGCCGACCATGATGGTGTGCAGTTCGCTCATGGTCATGCCCTTCAGGAACGGCCGGATCAGCAGGGGCGCCTCGGTCTGGCCGACGAACACGTTGGCGCAGTTCGACAGGGACTCGCTGCCGGAGGTGCCGAGCAGGCGCACCGTGACCCAGGCCATGCCGCGGACGATCAGCTGCATGACGCCGAGGTGGTAGAGCACCGCCATCAGGCTGCTGAAGAAGATCAGCGTCGGCAGGATCTGGAACGCGAACAGGAAGCCGGTACCCGAGCTGCCGTCAGCCAGCGAGCCGAAGACCATCTTGGCCCCCTCCTGGCCGAGGTCGATCACCCGATTGACCCCCCGCCCCACGGCCTGCAGCGCCTGGTTGCCGGCGTCCCAGTAGAGGAAGGTGAAGCCGAGCACCGCCTGCAGTACCAGCCCGACGCCGACCAGCCGCCACGGGATCGCCTTGCGGTTTCTGGAGAAGGCGAAGCAGATCGCGAGCATCACCGCGATTCCGCACAGCGAGACGAGGCGCAGCATGGCGGCAGCAAGGGTTACGGGCGCTAGCGAAGCACGGCAAGCAGCAAGTCGCCGCCGCGGTCGGGCCAGGTTCGCGGCCCCGTTCGTGGGGTGCGCGGGCCTGCCGGGCGCACCGTGGCGCGAACCAGGCGGCGGGCCGACACCCCGCCGGCGGACCGACGGGGCAACTTTCCCGCCATTGTCATGCACCAAACCCGGTTGCCATCGGCCGCAGGTGGTATACACGCGCCGTCGAAGAGCCCGGGTTCCCCATGCCAGGGGTGGAACGAGGCATGTGTGCCCGACCCTTCGTCGTCCTGTCCCATGCGTCGGCTCCATGCCCCGGTAGTCGGCGCGCCCATTCTCGCGATGCGCGCAATGCGCGGATCGCGGGCTCTCAGGTAGGAGCTTGCCCGATGCTACGTGCCATCGCACCGATCGTGCTGTCCGCCGCTGCGGTCGTCGCCCAGACCAACTTCCCGCCGCCGCCGCAGCCGGCCGGCAACCCGTCGACGCCCGCCAAGGAACTGCTCGGCATGGCGCTGTTCTTCGAGGAACAGCTGTCCTCGACCAACACGGTCGCCTGCGCGACGTGCCACGACTTCACGCACGGCGGCGCCGACCCGCGCACCAACACGGCGATCAACGCCGGCGCCGACCAGCTCACGGGCACGGCCGACGACCAGCGCGGTTCGCCGGGCATCCCGCTGATCTGGAGCAACGGCGAGCTGCTGCCGCACCCGTCGCACGTGTTCAAGCCGAACGTCACCGCGCGCCGCGCGCCGACGGTCGTCAACACCGGCTACCACCAGCACCTGATGTACGACGGCAGCAAGGCCAACCTGGAAGAGCTGGCGGCGGCGCCGCTGTTCAACCCGGTCGAGATGGGCCGCGCCGGACGCACGTGGAGCGAGATCACCAGCAAGCTGGCGACCGCCAAGCCGCTGGCGCTGGCGAGCAACCTGCCGCAGCGCCTGCAGA
>JBILEY010000067.1:0-17222 GCA_044351865.1 Planctomycetota bacterium
ACGTTCACGCCAGTGCCGCCCTGGATACGCAGCCCGGACACCAACACCGGCCCCACGGTGTTGGAGACCACGAGGCCAGTGCCGCCGAAGGCACCGACGATCCGAGTCACGGCAGCACCTTCCCCGCGCAGGGTCAGTTGCTTGCCGTTCACGATGGCCCCCGTGTAGGTGCCGGCGCGCAGGACCAGGGTGTCGCCGTTCGTGGCGGCGGCGATCGCGGCGGGCAGATCGGCGAAGTGGGCACCTTGCCCCATCTGGGAATCGACGATCCAGATCGTCGGCAGCAGCAACGCGCAGGTGAGTGCGAGCATCGGGACTCTCCTTGGTCGCCTGGGATCGGGGCGACGACGCGATCGTTGTAGTCGCCCGAATGCAGCTCGTCACGGGGCGCCCCCGGCGCGGCGGCCGGCGGGCGCGAACGGTCAGTCGCCGAACAACCGCCGCAGCCCGCGATCCAGCGCGTCGACGGCGGCGCCGAGGTTCCAGTCAGAGCGCTCGCGGTCGCCGGTCCAGTTGCTGATCGCGCGCACGTGCAGGAGCGGCACTTCGCAGCGGCGGCAGATGGCGGCGACCGCGGCCCCTTCCATCGTCTCGACGTCGGCGTGCGTGCGTTCGTGCAGTTGCCGCGACAGCGGGTCGACACCGCTGCAGGTGCTGACGGTGGCGCCGCGCACGAGCGGTACGCCGAGGCTGGCCGCGGCGTCGGCGGCCATGCGCGGATTGGCGGGGAACGGTCCGGTGTCGACCAGGCCCTGGCTGCGGCCGAACGCGGGCGCGCCGAGGTCGACGAAGCCGGTCTCGGTCAGCACGCCCTCGTCGGCGAGCTGGTCGGTGGACACGACACACAAGCCGCCGGGGCCGACCGGCGGCGGCGTGCGGCGCTGGCGTTCGGGGTAGGCGCCGGCGATGCCGCACAGCAGCACCGCGCGCACCGGCTGCACGTTCGCCGCCGCCAGCAGGTGCGCGTAGAGCGTCGCCGCCGACGCGACCTTGCCGACGCCGAGCACCAGGGCTGGGCGGGCGGTGGGAGCGAGTTCCATCGCCGTCGCGGTCGCCAGCAGGAACGCGTCGATCGGCACGCCGCCGTAGCTCGGCCGGCTCACCGCTGCGACCCCGCCTTGCCGCGCTCGGCGCGCAGCGCCGCGAACGCCGCGTCGTCGGCTGCATACTGCTGGGCCAGTCGGAACCAGCCGTCGACCGAGGCTTCGTAGCGGCAGGTGTCGGCGGTGCACGGCTCGCTGCCGGCCATCTCGACGTCGAGCGCGTCGGTGCCGACGAACTGGCCGAGCAGGTTCAGCACGTGCGTCGCCGCGCGGCAGTCGCCGGCGTCTTCGTAGTCGAGCTCGCGCAGGTAGCCGAGCGACGCCAGGAACGCGGGGCGACCGAGCTGCTCGAGGCGATCGGCCAGCGGCGCCGAGAACTGCGGACTGCGCGCGAACTGCCGCACCAGTGTCGCGCACGCGGTGACATCGCGATCGGCGCCGAGCCGCGCGAGATCGAGCGGGCGCAGGTCGGTGCGCCGTTCGCGCTGCGCCGCGGTGCGCGCGTTCTTGGCGACGTTCTGCACCTGCTGCTCGAACGGCGTCGCCGACGACGTCGTGGTCGCGCCGCTGCGCCGGCGGCCATTGCTGCCGCGCGGCGACGGTCGATCGGGAGCAGCGGGCGGCGGGGAAGCACTCGCATCGACGACCTGGACGTCGGGGAAATCGAACTGCGGCCGCGATCGACTGCCCCGCATCGAGAACAGGAACAGCGCCAGCCCCACGGCCACCGCGATGGGGATCGCGCGGCGGAACACGCCGACCGGCGGCGGTGGCGGCACGATGGCGCGGCGGCGCGGCGGCGGTGCTGGCCGTTCGTCGGGCAGGTTTGCCGGCAGCGGCGGTGGCTCGACGCGGCGCTCTCCGGCCGCCGTCGCGAGTGCCGGTGCCGGCGGCAGCGCCGCCATGGGGACGAGTGCCGCGGCACTGGCGCCCGCCGCGCCGACACCCGCCGGTGCGCCGAACGCGGCGATCAGGTCGGCGACGCTCTGGAAGCGCGCGGCGGGATCCTTCGCCAGACAGCGCGTCAGGATCGTGCGTTCGCGGGCACTCAGGTGCGGCGGCAACGCCGGCGGCTCCGTCTCGTGCTTCTTCAGCACCTCCCACTCGTTGTCGCCGGTGAACGGCAGCGCCGCGCACAGCAACTCGTACAACATCACGCCGAGCGAGTAGACGTCGCTGCGATGGTCGCCGCGCCGCTGCAGCAGCTCCGGCGCCATGTAGTACGGCGTGCCCCGACCCATCGACAGGCTGCCGCGGCTGTGCGTCACCAGCTTGCTGAGCCCGTAGTCGCCAAGTCGCGCCACCGAGCCTTTCAGGAACACGTTCGCCGGCTTGATGTCGAAGTGCACCAGCGAGCGCTCGTGCAGCGCCGACAGGCCGCGGCAGCTCTGCAGGAACAGCCGCAGCAGCTCGTCCTTGCCTTCGCCGCTCGGCACCTGCCCCGCCACCATGCGGTCGCGCAGCGTCTCGGTGCCGGCGAACGCCATGACGAGATACGGGATGCCGTCGACTTCGCCGCGGTCCTCGATCGACACCAGGTTCGGGTGGTCGATTTGTGCGAACCACTTCACCTGCTCGAGCTCCGCCATCACCGCCTGCTGCACCACGCCGTCCTCGACGTGCAGGAACTTGATCGCGTAGTCCTTGCCGATCGACAGCCGCCGCGCCCGGAACACCAGGCCGAACGTGCCGCCGCCCAGCTTGGTCGTGATCTCGAACCCCGGCACGTAGCCGGGCTTTCGGTAGTCCCGATAGAAGGCTTCCCAGTCGGGCGACGGAGCGGGCAGGCTCATGGGAGCGGGAGTCTAGTGACTGGAAGGGGTCCGTGGCGCCAGTGCATCCCAAGATGAGGCACTCCAGTTGCAAGCCGTGGCAACGTCGGTAGGGCGCCCCCGTTCCTGGGCGCCTCTTCCGGCGGGGCGTCGACCCGACGATCCCCGCACCACGAGTTACCCTTCTCCGTCACACTCGCGTGCGGCTCCGGCTGACGGCCCCACAAGCTCCCTCCTCGATGATGCGCACTTCGCTCGCCCTGCTCTTCGCCGCCCCGCTCCTGCTCGCCCAACAGCCGACCTACCACGCAGTGCGCGAAGCCCAGCGCGATCCGGCCGTCAGCAACGTGCCCGGTGGCTTCGTCTTCGACGTGCCGGGCGTGCGCCCGGACTTCCTGATCGCCGGCGGCGGCCAGTTCACCGAACTGCCGAACGGCACCGCGCGCCTGACCGGCCGCGTGCTCAGCCTGTCGAACGTCTACTCGGCGTTCCTGTTCGACATCCAGCTGAGCGGCCGCGTGCAGCCGGGCGACGCCAACTACCCGCCGGCCGGCGGCCCCGACCTGCAGCTCGCCAGCACGGCCTACCTGCCGAACGGCACGATCGACCCGAACGCGTTCGTCTACTACACGGCGGCGACGGGTGTGCTGCTCGGCTCGCGCGAATACGACGGCTACGACCTCAGCTTGACCAGCACCGGCCCGATCCAGGTCGGCATCGGCGCCAACAACCGCAACGGCGCGCTCGGCCTGCAGGGCAACTTCACGGTCGCGGTCGTGCACCAGATGCCGTTCCCGCTGATCCCGGCGGGCACGGCGACGATGGCGATCGACCTGCCGAACGAGAAGGAGTTCTTCGCCACCCACCCGCTGCCGGACCCCGTGCGCACGAACCTCGTCGACGGCCGCGCGATGGTGATGCCGGGTGTCGGCGACGACTACGTGTTCGTGCCGTCGGGCCGCTTCACCGAACACGACGACGGCACCGCGACTGCGACCGGCCGTCTCGCCCGCATCACGCAGCTCGACGACGCGTGGCAGGCGACGATCACGTTCGGCAACCGCATCGACCCGGGCCAGGCCGGCTACCCGCCGGTCGGCAGCCCGGTGCTGCAGCTGCTGCCGAGCGCCTACGTGCAGAACGGCGGCATCATCGACCCGGGCCACTGGCGCTACTACCAGAGCGTCACCGGACAGCTGGTCGGCGAAGGCCTGAATGCCGGCGGTGCGATCACGCTGACCAACACGGTCGCAGCACAGGTCGGCGGCGGCTCCAACCAGACCAACGGCTACATCGGCTACTACGGCGCCTTCAGCGCCAACGTGACGCAGCAGCCGACCAGCCGCACGCTCGCGATCACCGGCCCGGTCGAACTGTTCTGCACGAGCGCGGTCTTCCCGGTGCTGCCGTTCCCGGTGCTGAACCAGCCGGCGTCGACGCCGACGCTGCCGACGCTGACCGACCAAGGCATCGTGCTGACCGGCGACCACCTGGCGTGGACCGAGATGTTCGCCGTCGGCTTCGACCTGAACGGCGGCCACGGCCCTGCGGATTGGCAAGGTGGCTACTTCAAGGTCGTCGACAACCAGCACATCGAGATCCACCCGCGTCCGGGCCGCGAACCGGGCACCTTTCCGGTCGCCATCATCAACCCGGCGATCGGCAGCAACTCGGTCAACATCCAACTGGTCGCGCCGACCACGCCGAAGCTCTACACGGAAGCCGAGGTCTATCCGTACTGGCTCGCCAACGTCTACGTGCACAGTGGCACGGTGACCGGCCCGGCGGTCAGTCTGGTGACGTTCTCGCTGAGCTCGGTGCCGAGCGTCTACCCCGGCATCGTCGACCTGCAGATCGGCAACGGCTTCAACGATCTCGTGATCGACTGGACGCCGCGCCTGCACGACCCGCTGACCGGCATCGCGCAGGTCGACTACCAGAACATCCCGCAGTGGTTCGGTGGTCTGCAGTGGCACCTGCAGGCGGCCGTGCTCGACCTCGGCCAGCCGAACTTCTTGTTCCAGTCGACGAACGTGTTCGACTGCCAGTTCCAGTGAGTCACTGACGACTCGCTGCGCACGACGATCGGGGCGGCCAGGTGCCGCCCCGCGTCGTTTCCAGCGAGCCCGCAGAATGCGACGACGATCGCGCACCCCGCGCGCCTAGACTGCGAACGTGCGCGACGAAGCGATCCAGCATTGCCCCCACTTCGGCCGCTGCGGCGGCTGTTCGCTGCTCGACGTGCCGATCGCGGACCAGCTGGCGCAGAAGCGCGACCGCGCGCAGCAGCTGCTGGCGCCGTTCCTCGGCGACGTGCAGCCCGCGATCACGCTGCCGCCGCGCCCGCCGCGGCACGACCGCACGGCGATCCTCTATCCGGCCCAGCTGGTCGACCGCGAACTGCAGCTCGGCATCTACCGCACCGGCACGCACACCGTCGAGCCGATCGCCGACTGCCGCGTGCAGCACAAGGCGCTGACGCAGTTCGGCGTGCGCGCGGGCCAGCTGCTGCGCGCGCTGAAGGTCCCGGTCTACCGCGAAGAGACCGGCAACGGCCTGGTCCGCGCCGTGCGCGCGCGCGTGATGCCGGGCAGCCGCGAACTGCTGGTCGGCGTCGTCGTCACCCGCGACCGCTTCTCCGAGCGCGAGCGTCTGACCACCGAACTGTGGCGCGCCGCCAGCGACCTGCGCGACGAACAGGGCCGCCCGCTGCAGCTCGTCGGCGCGGTGATGAACGTCAATCCCACCGCCGGCAACGTGCTGCTCGGCCCGACGACGGTGGCGCTGCGCGGCCAGACGTTCCAGACCGACCACCAAGGCGACCTGCGACTGCGCGTGTCGTTCCAGAGCTTCTACCAACTGCACCGCCACGCCGAAGCCGTGCTGTTCCAGCCGGCCCTGCGCCTGCTCGGCGACGTCAACGGCCTGCGCATCGTCGACGGCTACGGCGGCGTCGGCACGTTCGCCTTGCGCCTGCTGCGCGCGGGCGCTGCGCACGTGACGCTGGTCGAGAGCTCGCCGAGTGCGTGCGCCGACGCGCGCCACAACCTCGAGGCGAACGGCTTCGCCGGCCGCGGCGCGGTGCGCGAAGAGCCGTTCGGCTCGGCCCCGCTGCCGCCGTGCGACCTGCTGGTCGTCGATCCACCGCGCGCCGGGCTGATGGCGCAGGGTGCGGCGGCGGTGCTGGCGGCGGCGTCGCCGCGCGTCTTGCTGGTGTCGTGCTCGCTCGAGTCGCTGGCGCGCGACCTCGCGGCGCTGCACGGCGACTACGCGGTCGAGGCGCTGCAGCTGTGCGACCTGTTCCCGCACACCGAGCACGTCGAAGCGCTGACGCTGCTGCGGCGGCGGTGAGCGGGAGGCGGCGAAAGCTCCGCCGTTGCCGTAGCGCACGCTATGGTCCTGAGCCGAAGCAGGAACAGGCCACCCCGACTGCTGGTCGGCGAACCCCATGCACGAGCCCCCCACTTCTGGCGTCGTTCTGCGCCTGCTGCTCTCTGCTGCGGTCGGCGCCGTGCTCGGCGGCGGCGGCGTATGGCTGGTGAGCGGAGCACCGGTGGAGCCTGCGAACACCCCGCCGGAGCAGGCGCAAGCGCCGATCGCGAGTCGACAAGCCGGCGCGGAGCCTGCGAACGCGGCCACGGCGCAGACCTCGCCGTCGAACGGGTCGGCCACGTCGCCGTCGACATCTGCACCGCCGCGCGAGGAGGCCTCGCTGCTCTCCGCGACGTTGCGCGCGTTCGCCGAGCGTGAGATCGCGGCCGGATGGCGCGAGGTGCGGAGCGACGAGGTGCCGACCGAGGTGGCCGCGGAAGCGATGGCGCAGTTCGCGGCGACGGTGCGCAACGAGCCGCGCGAGCTCGGCAAGAAGGCGGCCGAGGCACGCAAGCTCGCCGAGGCGAAGGCAGCATCCTTCGCCGGCGACGACCTGGTGGCCCTGCTGAAGACCATCCGCGGCGACGAACCCGAAGCGCTCGAACTCGTGCGATCCGAACGGTTCGCCCAGCTGCTGGCACCGCGCGGCGGCGGCGGCGTGGTGGACGGCACCCGGCTGCAGCGTGGCGAGGCGGTCGCCGCCGGCACGGTGCTGACGTATCCAGCCGGGGTGTTCAGGCTCTACGACCTCGGCCAGGCGACCCGCGACAGCGACTGGGCCTACCCGAAGGACGTCGTCGTGCGCGGTGCGGGCATGGATGCCACGCTCTTGCTCTGCGACGAGCAGAACAGCCGTGGACCGATGCAGCGGTTCGCGATCGAGAACTGCACGGTGTTCGCCGGCGGCCTCACCGACCTGCGTGCGGACGCGCCAGCCAACTTGTCGCTGCGCTACGTGCGGCTCATCGGCTTCGACACGGGGGCGGGCGGCAGCGTCGCGCTCTACCTCGGCGGTGGCTCGGCACTGATGGCCGTGTCGTGCCGGTTCGAAGGTGGCTACGGCCGGTCTCCGACGGGCTACGCCAACCTGCTGCGGGGCCAACAACCCTGCCTCGCCCGCTTCGAGAACTGCATCTTGGAGCGATGCAGCCTCGACGACGCCGACGGCGTCAGCGTGCTGTTCGTGGGTTGCTCGCTCGTGGACATGCTGACGAGCCAACCGACGGGCCCGACGTTCCAAGGCAGCCGCTACTCGACGATCCCCGCCGAGAAGGCGAACGATGCGGAGTACCGCCGGCGCGACCTGAACGCGCTGTTCCCCGACTGGCAGCGGCGCCTCCAGCCACGCTGAAGATCGGCCTCGACTTCGCACTCACCCGAGCAGCAGCGCCAGGTCGTCCTTCGACAGGTCCTGCAGCAGCGAACGGTCGTCGCCGAGCACGGCCTCGGTCAGCTGCTTCTTCTGCGCCTGCAGCTCGAGCACACGCTCCTCGATCGTGCCCTTCGTCACGATGCGGTACGCATGCACCGTGCGCTGCTGGCCCATGCGGTGCGCGCGGTCGATCGCCTGCAGCTCGGCCGCCGGGTTCCACCACGGATCGAGCAGGAACACGTAGCTGGCGGCGACGAGGTTCAAGCCGGTGCCGCCGGCCTTGAGGCTGATCAGGAACACCTTGCAGTCCGGATCGCTGGTGAAGCGCTTCACGCGCGCCGGGCGGTTCGTCGTGCTGCCGTCGAGCCGTTCGTAGACGAGGCCCCGCGCCTGCAGGTGCGGCTCGATCAGGTCGAGCAGCGTCGTGAACTGCGAGAACACCAGCGCCTTGTGCCCTTCTTCGGCGATCTGCTCGAGTGCAGGCAGCAGCACGTCGAGCTTGGCGCTGCTCTCGCCACCGCGCTGCGGATCGATCAGGCCCTCGTGGCACGCAGCCTGGCGCAGCCGCAACAGGCCCTGCAGCAGCACGAAGTTCTGCTTGCCGTCGAAACCGACGCCGCCGGCGACGAGGCTGCGGAAGTGCTCGGCGAGCTGCGCGTAGCGTTGCGCGGCAGTGCCTTCGAGCGTGCAGAACAGCGTCTGCTCGACCTTCGCCGGCAGCTCGTGCAGCACCTGCGCCTTGGTGCGCCGCAGCAGCACCGGCCGCAGCGCCTTCTGCACCAGGGCGCGGCTCTCGGCGCTCGCCTCCTTCGCCGTGCCCTTGCCGAACAGCGTGCGGAAGCCCGCCAGCTGGCCGAGCATGCCGGGGTTCAGGAACTCGAACAGCGACCACAGCTCGCCGAAGTGGTTCTCGACCGGCGTGCCGCTGAGCGCCAGCCGATGGCGCGCGGCGAGCAGGCGCACGGCCTTGGCGTTCTGGCTGTTGCTGTTCTTCACCGCGTGCGCCTCGTCGAGCACGACGTGGTGGAAGCGCTGGCCGAGCTCGGCGAAGCGCGGCGCGTCGTTGCGCAGCGAGCCGTACGTGGTCAGCACCAGCTGCGCCTTCGCCAGTCGCTCGCGGCCGAGCGCCTCCCAGCGATCGCCGGTGCTGAAGTCGAGCACCGCGAGCCCGGGCGCGAACTTGGCCGCTTCCGCCGCCCAGTTGCCGATCAGGCTGCGCGGCGCCACCAGCAGGCTCGGTGCTTCGGCGCTGCCACCGGGGCCGTGTTCGCCGGCGAGCAGCGCCAGCACCTGCACCGTCTTGCCGAGGCCCATGTCGTCGGCGAGGCAGCCGCCGAGGCCGAAGTCGCGCAGGAAGTGCAGCCAGCCGAGCCCCTGCTGCTGGTACGGGCGCAACTGGCCGCGGAAGCCCGGCGGCGCGTTCGACGGCTGCGCCGTGCGGAACGACGCCGCGCGCTGCTGCATCGCCGCGAAGCGCTCGTCGACGTCGACCTGCGTCTGCTCGAGCTCGTTCAGCAGCGCGTCGAGCAGCAGCGCGCGCGTCGTCGGCACGCGCAGTTCGCCGATCGCCGGGATCGCGTCGGGCCCGGGCGCTTCGGCCCCGTCGCCGCCCTCGGCGCCGTCGCCGCCGGTCGCCGCCGACGCGCCCATCGCGCGCAGCGTGTCGAGGCGGCGCAGCCACTGCTGCGGCAGCACACCGAACGAGCCGTCGCCGAGTTCGACGAAGCCCTCGGGCGTGGCCTTGCGGCGCAGCAGCTCCGGCAGGCTGGCGGTGGCGCCGGCGAACGTCACTTGGCCCTGCACCGAGAACCAGTCGATCGCCGACGACACCTGCGTGTGCGCCGTCTCGAAGCTGCGCACGCGCTGGCCGCGGGCCAGCACGCGCACGCCGCGCGCCGACAGCGTCTTGACGACGTTCGCCAGCTCTTCGCGCAAGAACGCGTAGTGGCCGTGCGTGCCCGGCGGGCCGATCGAGCGCAGCCCGACCTCGAGCAGCAGCGCCGCGGCCGCCGCCTCCGGCTCCGGATCGCGCCGCAGCAGCAGCCCGCCCGCCGGCACCAGGGGCTTCGGCTCGTCGGCGGCGATCAGTTCGCCGCCGTAGTCGAACTGCAGCTGCGCCAGCAGCTCGGGCGCGGTCGGGTCCTTCGGCCACGTCAGCGGCACCACGGCGATCGGCTTGCCGAGTTCCTGCTCGGCCATCAGCGGCGCCAGGAACTGCGCCGAGCCCGGCACCGCCGACATCGTCGCCAGCAGCTCGGCCAGTTCGCCCTGCGGCACGACCATCGGGCCGCGCGTGCGCAGGTCGCGCACCAGGTCGTCGGCGCCGCAGGTGTCGATGCGCAGCAGGCGGTCGCCCCGCACGACGACGCCGTGGTCGAGGTCGAGCACGTCGACCAGCGACAGCGTCTCCTGGCCGCGCCGGAACGCGCCGCGCAGGATCACCGACGCCGCCCCTTGCGGTGCCGGCACCCGCGACAGTTCGAAGCGGAACGGCTCGTTGTGGTCGCAGTACAGCGGGCGCGTCGAACCATCGGGCTGGTCGAGGAAGAGCCGCTCCGTGCTGCGCAGCAGGTCGAGCACTTCGGGCACGAGCCGCGGCGACACGCGCCACGGCACCGCCAGTTCGAGGTCGGCGGTGCCGAACTCGGCGGCGTAGAAGCCCATCGCGAAGTTGCGATCGCGCAGCATGCGCTGCAGCAGCTCCCGGTCGACCGCCGGCAGCAGGGCGATCTGCTTCTGCCGCAGCTGCGTCGTGCGCGGGACGCCGAGCGTGCCGTCCTGCTTCTTCGGCCGCAGCACGAGGCGCAGCGTGAAGCCGGGCTCGCTGACCATCGTCGGCGTGGCGACGTGGTACTCGACCACCGGCATCGGCGGTGCGGGCTCGATCGCGCCGGTCGCCGCGGCGGTGACGTTCGACACCCGCTGCCGCCAGTCGCCGGCCCCCGCTCCGACACCGCTGGCGCTGCTCGCACCGGCACCACCACCGCCGCGGGCGACCGGCAATCCAGTCGGCGAACTCCGTGGCGCCGTCGGCGCACCCGCCGCGCGCGGCGTGGGCACGTCGTCGGTGGCCACGTCCCCAGCGAACTCGTCGCCATCGTCGTCGTCCGCCGTCGCCGCCTTCTCGACCACCGGACGCGGCGGCGGCGCGGCCTTCTTGCCGGCGGCTTCGATCGCCAGCAGCGCCGCCCACAGGTGCTCACAGATGCCGACGTGCTCGTCGGCGCCGCAGTCGCACGCGAGCCACGCGCCCGTCGGGTCGGTGACGTCGCGCAGCTCGGCGACGAACGTGCGGCCGGTGTCGGCCACGCTCGCCGACCAGGTCCCGCGGCCCGGGGTACGCAGCACCGCTGCCCCGCTGCGCCACAGTTCGGCGCCGCGTTTGCGCAGCCGCGGCAGCACGTTCTCGCCGTGCTCCTCTAACCACCCGGAGGACATTCGGGGCGCGAGGCTAGCGGCGAACGGAGCCCTGGCAACGGGGTCGCAGAAACGACGCCGCCGTCACTTCGTGCCGAGCTTCGCCGCGATGCGGCCGCGGAACGTCGTCATGATCGCCTTCGCCAGCTCGCACGACTTCGACACCCACTCGGCGTTCATGAACGCGCGCGGGCTGGTCTTCGCGCGCAGCGCCGCCAGGTACGGCTCGACGCGCGCGAACAGCAGCAGGCCTTCGCCGTTGCTCTCCAGCAGGAACTCGGTGTTGACGACCCCGTGCTTGGTCATGCCGTAGACCATCTCCCAGTAGGTCGAGGTCTGGCGGTAGGCGCGGTTCAGCGGGTGATCGGGCGCCAGGATGGCCAGCGCCTCGGCTTCGTTGCGCGGCCAGTAGTCCTTGTTGATGGCGTCGCGCGACTCGCGCATGACCGGCTCGCGGCGCAGGTCGTAGACCTTCAGGACCAGTTCGGCGTCGTGGTGATCGGGTGTCTTGCTCATGCGAAGAAGCAGAGCCGCCCGGCCGTGGCGACGGAAGCACGAAGGTGCGACCGCCGCTACGCTGCCGCCCCGCATGCTGCGCCTTCTCGCCACCCTGCCGCTCGCCGGCCTGCTGCTCGCCCAGCAGGACCAGGCGGCGAAGCCCGATCCCGCGCGTTCGTTCTTCGCCGGTGCGCCGGTCGTGCGCGTGCAGATCACGCTCGACGACAAGGCCCGGCAGAGCCTGAAGGAGAAGCCGCGGGAGTACACGCGCGCAACGCTCGAGCTCGACGGCGAGCCGTTCGCCGAGGTCGGCGTCAAGCTGAAGGGCGCCGCCGGCAGCTTCCAGGAACTGCACGAGCGCCCGGGCTTCACCGTCAACCTGGGCAAGTTCGGCAACAAGTCGCGCTTCCACGGGCTCGGCCGCTTCCACCTGAACAACGGCGCGCAGGACGGCTCGCGGCTGTGCGAGTGGATCGGCCACGACGTGTTCAGCGCGGCGAAGCACCCCGCACCGCGCGTCGCCCACGCCATCGTGCGCCTCGACGACCGACTGCTCGGCCTCTACGTGTTCCGCGAGTCGTTCGACAAGCAGTTCCTGCGGCGCGTGTTCGGCGACGACCACGGCAATCTCTACGACGGCGGCTTCTGCCAGGACGTCGACGCCGAGCTGGAGAAGGACAGCGGCGACGGCCCCGACGACCGCAGCGACCTGCAGGCGCTGTGCGAGCTGTGCCGCGGCGTCGACCAGGGCCGAGCGGGCCGCTTGCAGGCGGCCGTCGACGTGCCGGCCTTCGTCGACTTCCTGGCGCTCGAGGCGATGCTCGGCCACTGGGACGGCTACAGCAAGAACGCCAACAACTTCCGGCTCTGGCTGCCGACGAACCGGCCGGCGATGTTCCTGCCGCACGGCATGGACCAGCTCCTCGGCGACGCCGAGGCGTCGATCCTCGATCACACGCCGTCGATCGTCGCCAGCGCCGTGCTGCAGCAGCCGACGTTCCGCAAGCGCTACCGCGACCGCCTGAAGGCGCTGCTGCCGCTGTTCGCGCCGACGCGCCTCGCGCCGCGCGTGCAAGCGGTCGCCGAGGGCATCCAGCGGGCGCTGAAGCCGGTCGACGCCGACCTCGCGCGCGAACACGAAGATGCCGTGCGCGAGCTACTCGAACGCGTGGACGCGCGCTACCGCAGCCTGCAGGAGCAGGTGAAGGCACCGGAGCCAAAGCCCCTGCCCCTCGCCAAGGGCAAGCCGTTCGCGCTGCGCACGTGGCATCCGGCCGCCGAGCACGACGGCCTCGACCTCGACAAGAAGGGCGCTGGCGGCACGCCGTCGCTGCAGATCGACGTCAAGCGGCGCACCGCCGAGGCGCAGCGCGGCTACTGGCACACGCGCGTGCTGCTCGGCCCGGGCCAGTACGAACTGCGCGCGATGGTGCGCTGTGCTGGCGTCGTGCTACCGCCGAAGGACGGCGACGGCAACGAGCATGGCGGCGTGTTCGTGCGCGCCGACGGCGACCACAGTGAACGTCTCCGCGGCGACGCGGCGTGGCAGCAGCTGGTCTGTGCGTTCGGCGTGTCGGAGTTCCAGCGCAGCGTCGAGCTGGCCTGCGAACTGCACGCGATCGCCGGCCAGGCGTGGTTCCGCGTGGACTCGCTGCAGCTCGTGCGCGTCGGCGATTGAGGGCGGCCAGGAAGCGCCGCGGGCATGGAAGTTCGCCGCAGGCTGGTGCCGCACGCCGGGCGACGACGCCTTCCGGGCGAGCCCCCCCCCACGGCCTCCTGCTTCCCGAACGCACCTCGACATGAACCCCTGCTCCACCGCCCGTCCCCTCGCTCTCGCCCTGGCCGCGAGCCTCGCCGCCGCGTTGTCGTCCCAGTCCACCGTCGTCGTGCCCACGGCGGCCGCAGCGGCGCCCGGCAACAACCTCCACGCGCTGCCGTTCGGCGCCCCCAGCTTCCGCACGCAGCTGCTGGTCGACACGACCGCGTTGGCGACGAACGGCGGCGCGATCACCGGCATCCGCTTCCGCAGCAATCGCGGCGCACAGGTCGGTGGCGTGATCCCGAACGTCACCGTGACCGTCGGCCCGACCGCGCAGACGCTCGCGTCGGTGTCGACGAACTTCGCCGCCAACGCCACCGGCCCCGGCACGGTCGTGTTCCAGGGCACCGTCACCCGGCCCGCCTACGTCGACGGCACATTGCAACCGCGCAGCTTCGACGTCGTGCTGCCGTTCGCCAGCCCGTTCGCGTTCCAGGTCGGCCAGGGCAACCTGCTGATCGAGATCGTCGCAGCGAACGGCACCCCAGCCGCCGTCTTCGACAACTGGGCCGAAGCCGCCCAGCCGGGCGGCGGCACGCTGCAGTTCGGCGAGAGCGGCCCCCTGGCGAGCTTCGACACCTTGGCGCTGACGGTCGGCGGCACCAGCCTCGGCGCCTTCGACGTCGTGCCACCGGTCGAACTCGGCATCGGTCGCACGGTCGACTTCGTCAGCGAACTGCTGGCGCTGCCGCTGCCCGGCGTGCTCGCCCTGGCCACGACGGCGCTGCCGCTGCCGATCGACCTGACGCCGCTCGGTGCCCCCGGCAACCAGGTCTACCTCGGCCCCGAGGTGCTGCTGCCGTTGGCGTGGACGCCGAACCTTCTCGGCGGCCAGGAGGCCCGCATCGGCCTGCCGATCCCGAACACCGCGGCGCTGGTCGGCGCCCCCGTCTACGGCCAGTCGGTCGTGCTCGAGCCGGGCTCGAACAGCTTGGGCCTCGTGACCAGCAACGCCGTCGAGCTGCGCCTCGGCGATCCGAACGCCACTGCGCCGGTGCGCCAGGTCGACGCGTTCGACGCCAACGCCACGACCGGCACCGTGCTCGACTTCCAGTGGCAGGCAGGAGGGCCGGCGCGCCTTGGCGCGGTCGTGTTCCAGCTCGACGGCACGTTCTTCTGACGGCAGCGCGCGATGCGGCATCTCGTCGGATGGTGAACCGCACGTCCAGTGCCGTCGTTGGCGGCGCTCGTGCCGCCCCTGGGTCTGCTGCCGCTCCTCGCCGCCGTGCTCGCCTGCAGCAGCATCGCCCGCGCCCAACTGCCGCAACCGCTGCAAGACCTGCGCGCCGCCGACGGCCACTACCTGGCGCGCGACGACGGCGAGCCGAGCCCGGCCGACCAGCGCGTGAACGTCTGGATGCTGCTGTCCCGGATCGCCGACGGCAGCACGCTGCGCACCGGACCGCACCGCAAGGAGATCACCCAGCTTGTGCGCTGGCTGGACGCCCGCCGCGACGCCGAAGGCCGCGTCGGCCTGCGGGCCGACCCGGACTGGCGGATCGAGCAGGCGATGGCGACCTACGCGTTCTGGGAGCTGCTGTTCGACCAGCCCAGCGCCGCGAGCCACGACCGGGCGATCGCCACGCTCGACGCGCTGGTGCACGAACTCGAACTTGCGCGGCCGGCACCGGATCTCGAACTGCTGCTGTGGTGCCGTTTCCTGCAGCTCGCAGGACGGGCCCTGGCACAGACTCCCGCCACGCCCGCACCGCGGCCGAGCGAGCTGCTCGCGATCGCGCGCAGGATCCAGCGCGAGGAAGGGCTGGAACGCCTCACCGCCGCCATGGCGAAGCTCGGCAAACCGGAGGCGCCGGCTGCCGACGCATCGGTGTGCCAGCGGGCAGCGTTCGTCCTGTGGCAGGCGCTCGCACCGGAACCGCAGCTGCTTCAGGCGCCGCCGCCGTGGCCCGACGATCCACTCGCCGACCCATGGGCCGCGTTCTACGCCACGGCGGCGGCGTTCGTGACCGGTGGCCAGCCGCTGCGCGCGCACGAGCAACGCATCGATGCCGACCTCGTCGCCAAGGTCGTGTCCCGCGGCGAACGCGCCGGCGAGCTGCCGCCGCGTGGTGCGTTCGGCGACGCGCACGGTCGCGTCGGCACCACGGCCACGGCGACGCTGACGATCGCCGTTCGCCACCGCTACGTGCGGCTGCATCTGTTCGAGTGAGTGGGCTGGACCAGAGTGCAACCAGACTTTGCGTTTGGACGTCTAAATGGAAAGTCTGGTTTCCAGCCAGTTGGGCGCGCGCATGCAGCAACGCTGCCCACCAGGTATCTGCGCGTCGATCAGCCCTTGCCCGTCGGCCGCAGGTCGATCGCGTCGAACGACAACGCACCCGGCGACGACCAGCGGAACACGTGCGCACTGTGGCCGGTGTGCTGCAGCAGCGCCTTCTTGATGCGCAGCGCCTCGTACCAGACCTTGCCGTGCTCGCCGAGCAGCAGGACGGTGCCGCCGCCGCCGCGGCCGGTGGCCTTGGCGCCGAGCACCGCACCGCCGGCGGCGCGGCGCAGCTTCGCCTGCTCGACCAGGAAGTCGGTCGCCGCTTCGCCCCGGCCCGAGGTGCCGTAGGCAGCGTGCGCGAGGAACAGCTGATCGCCGAGCTCCGTGCGCTTCACGAGACTCGGCTCGGCCGCGAGCAGCGAACGGAAGCGCTGCGCCAGTGCGTCGTCGCCGCTCGGCCCCGCATCGCCGCCGCGTTCGCCGCGCGGCAGCACGCCGCTGTCGAGACCGACGATCTCGAGATCCGACGGCAGCGGCAGGCTGCCGGCGAAGCGTTCGCCCTGCAGCATCACCAGTTCGCCGGGTTCCGCGTGCAGCAGGGCGCGCACGTCGGCGCCGCGGCTCGGCGCCGCCACGAAGTCGCGTTCGACCTGCACGCAGGCCTGCACCTGTTCGTCGTCGCTGAGGCCGACGCCGTAGAGCCGCGCGAACGCACGCAACGCCGCCAGCGTGATCGCCGACGACGACGCGACGCCCGCCCCCTCCGGGATGTCGCTGTGCAGCAGCAGTTCGGCGCCGTGGGTCGGCAGCACGCGGCCACTGCGGACCAAGGCCAGCAGCGAGCCGAGCAGGTAGCCGGCCCAGCGATCGCGCGCATCGGGCAGGAACAGCGCGCGGGCTTCTTCGGCGTCGATCGGCCGGTCGGGCACGCCGAGGTCGCGCAGGTCCATCGACAGCATCTGCGTGCGCGAACCGTCGCGGCACGGCGACCACAGGCGCACCAGCGTGTCCGTTCGCGGCTGGATGGCGACGCAGGCGCCTTCGGCGATCGGCATCTGCAGCGTCAGCGCGTCGGCGCCGGGCGCCCGGCCGCCGAGCACGTCGAGGCGGCCCGGCGCGCGCGTGACGTGGATCGGCCGGTCGGGCTGGAAGAACGCGCCGACCGACTCCTCGATCAGGCGGAACAGCATCAGCACGCCGAGGCCTTCGGCGGGATCCGTGGACGGCTCGAAGAACTTCACGCGCGGGACCTCATCGCAGCGCAGCATACGCAGCGGGCCCCGCCGGTCGGGAAGCTGGACTCGGCTCCGCTGCGACGTATCGTTCGCCGCTCGTCGCACCCCCACGCTTCCCCCATGCGCAGCCAAGCCGCCATCGCCCTCCTCCTGCTCGCCGGAGCCTGCTCCGGTGCCCCTGTTCGCGTGCTGAAGGTCGATCCCGCCGACGCCACCGTGTTCGTCAACGGCGAGAAGACCGTCAAGGGCGGCAGCCGACCGCTGGCCTTCGACTTCTCGAAGGTCGACCGCATCTACGTGCAGGCGACGCATCCCGACTACCAGCCGCACATCGAGTGGTTCGACCGCGAGATGATCGATCGCATGATCGAGACGAACACCCAGGTCACGATCACCCTGCAGGCCCGCAACTGACCGCCGCCATGTCCACCCGCCTCCTGTTGTCCACGTCCGTGCTCGCCGTGCTG